>DXBY01000182.1 GCA_019116305.1 Candidatus Ruania gallistercoris
CACACGTAGCGGTGCAGGCCGGGCAGCCAGAAGCGGGTCTGCAGTTCGGGTGCGGCAAACCCGAGCTCGTCGATCACGAAGCGGCTCAGCGTCTCCAACGGTCCATCAGCCAACGACGTCGCTCGCGCCAGTACAGCAGCAGCTCGCCGCGACCCGTGATAAGGGAGAAGTCGGGCGTGCTCGGAATGAAGCTGGTCCACTGTGAGAGTTGGCTCCTCGCCCTCCTTCCAGGGGCGGCACAGGAGCGCGGCATCCGTCGCCACCAGGGCGGCAGGCAGGCTGGCATGCCGAGCGAGCTGGAGGAGAGTGTGCTCCGGTGCCGTGACCCGTATGCCTGCGACTACGCCCACCGGGGCTGCCGACCGGTTCGCGATCTCCCGCACACCCGGCCTGCGGGATCCGGTTCTCCCGCCGGACAGTATGTAGATGTCCTCCGGCCACGGCGCGACGATCGGCAGCTGCAGCAGTGCGGCCGCCGAGTAAGAGGTGAAGACCCGCTGCGGCATCCGGCGGGCGGCAGCGGCCACGCGTCGTCGATACCGCTCCGCGTGATCCTGCGGAGTCGCCGGCTCCTTTCCACGCGGCGCAGCGTAGACACCTGCTGCGATCCGTTCCAGTGCGCCGGTTCGATAGAAGGTGCGCAGCAGTTCGCGTTGTCCGGTGGCGACGGCGTCCGCGTGCGTGAGGAGGCCATCGCGGTCGAGAAGCCGTTCTGCGGTGTTCGCGTGGTGGTCCATAGGGCCATCTGAGCGCGTCTCGTGGTGCGGTGGTGGCCCGGTCGGTGGGGGCTGTGGACAGAGAGGCATCGTCATCCGCGCGGCATCGGAGGTACCGGATCGTCATCCGCGCGGCATCGGAGGTACCGGACGCGATCGGAGGTACGCGCGGACAACCTCAGTCCGCCGCGGGTACCTCAGACCGCCGTCGGTACCTCAGACGGCCGCGCGTACCTCAGTCCGTGGCGGGTGCCTCGCACGTGAGACGCCGGACGGCGGGCGCCGCCCGGTGTGGGACGATATGGGCGTGGTACGCGGTGACGGTCAGCTCACGCACGACATCCTCCCCGGCGAGAAGGCCCCGCAGGACGCCTGCGGCGTGTTCGGCGTCTGGGCCCCCGGCGAAGAGGTCGCCAAGCTCACCTACTTCGGGCTGTACGCCTTGCAGCACCGCGGCCAGGAGTCCGCCGGCATCGCCACCAGCAACGGTCATCAGATCCTCGTGTACAAGGACATGGGTCTGGTCTCCCAGGTGTTCGACGACATGGCGCTGAGCACTCTGACCGGGCACATCGCCCTCGGCCACACCCGCTATGCCACCACCGGCGCCCGTACCTGGGAGAATGCCCAGCCCACGCTCGGCCCGACCGCCTCGGGCACGCTGGCACTGGGCCACAACGGCAACCTCACCAACACCCGAGCGCTCACCACCCTGGTCGCCGAACGCTATGGCGTGGAGCTGCCGGACGACGGCGACGACTGCGCCTCGGACACCACGGTGCTCACAGCGCTGCTGCACGGCGACGCCGAGCACTCCGTCACTGACACTGCGCTGGACGTGCTGCCGCGGCTGCGCGGCGCGTTCTCCCTGGCGTTCATGACCGAGGACACCCTTTATGCCGCCCGTGACCCGCAGGGGATCCGCCCGCTGGTGCTCGGCCGGCTGGAACGCGGCTGGGTGGTGGCCTCGGAGACCGCTGCCCTGGACATCGTCGGCGCCGCGTTCGTGCGCGAGATCGAGCCGGGTGAACTGTTGGTGATCGACGCCGACGGACTGCACTCCCAGCAGTTCGCCGAGCCGGCGCCGAAGGGCTGCGTGTTCGAGTACGTCTACCTCGCCCGGCCGGACACCACGATCGCCGGCCGCTCGGTGAACGCCGCCCGGGTGGAGATGGGCCGGGCACTGGCGCGGGAACACCCGGCCGACGCGGATCTGGTGATCCCGGTCCCGGAGTCCGGCACCCCGGCCGCGATCGGTTATGCCACTGAGTCCGGTATCCCGTTCGCCCAAGGGCTCACGAAGAACGCCTACGTGGGCCGCACGTTCATCCAGCCCAGCCAGACCATCCGCCAGCTCGGCATCCGGCTCAAGCTGAACCCGCTGCGCGAGGTGATCCGCGGCAAGCGCCTCGTGGTGGTGGACGACTCCATCGTGCGCGGCAACACCCAGCGCGCGCTGATCCGGATGCTGCGCGAGGCCGGCGCCGCCGAGGTGCACGTGCGCATCTCCTCACCCCCGGTGAAGTGGCCGTGCTTCTACGGCATCGATTTCGCCACCCGCGCGGAGCTGATCGCCAACGGGCTGAGCGTGGACGCGATCGGTCACGGCCTGGGCGCGGACTCCCTCGGCTACATCTCCACCGACGGGATGATCGCGGCCACGGCGCAGCCCGCCGACCGGCTGTGCGCCGCCTGCTTCACCGGCAGCTATCCGGTGCCGGTGGAGCCCGACCAGGCCGGTGAGCTCGCCGGCCACGCCGACCTGCCGCTCGGGGCCCCCGAGGACGGCCTGCACTCGTTGTCCGTGACCCAAGGCGGAGCTGGAGCGCTGCAGCACCCATGACCGACACCCCTGCCACCCCCGCGATCACCTACGCCTCGGCCGGTGTGGATACCGAGGCCGGTGACCGAGCCGTCGAGCTGATGAAGGACGCCGTCCGCGCCAGCCACTCACCCGCGGTGCTCGGCGGTGTCGGTGGCTTCGCCGGTCTGTACGACGCCTCCGCGCTCACCCGCTACCGCCGCCCGCTGCTAGCCACCTCCACCGACGGGGTGGGCACCAAGGTGGCCATCGCGCAAGCGCTGGACCTCCACGACACCATCGGCTTCGACCTGGTCGGCATGGTCGTGGACGACATCGTGGTGGTCGGCGCCGAGCCGCTGGTGATGACCGACTACATCGCGTGCGGGTCGGTGGTCCCGGAGCGGATCGCCGATATCGTCCGTGGGATCGCCGCGGCCTGCCAGGTGGCCGGCACCGCGCTGGTCGGCGGGGAGACCGCTGAGCACCCGGGCCTGCTCGGCCCGGCCGAGTACGACGTCGCCGGCGCTGCCACCGGGGTGGTGGAGGCCGACGACCTGCTCGGTCCGGAGCGAGTCCGCCCGGGGGACGTGCTGGTGGCGTTGGGCGCCAGCGGCCTGCACTCCAACGGATACTCCTTGGTGCGCCGGGTGATCGATGTTGCCGGCTGGCAGCTGGACCGCTATGTGGAGGAGTTCGGCCGCACCTTGGGCGAGGAGCTGCTCGAACCTACCCGGGTCTACGCCGCCGACTGTCTCGCCCTCGCCCGGGACGAGGCGGCCGGTGTGCACGCGTTCACCCACGTCACCGGCGGAGGGCTGGCGGCCAACCTGGCCCGGGTGCTGCCGGCCGGTCTGGTGGCCGACGTCCGCCGGGACTCCTGGACGGTGCCGCCGGTGTTCGACCTGGTCCGGCGTCTCGGATCGGTGCCGTGGGCGGACCTGCAGCACACCCTCAACCTCGGGGTGGGCATGGTCGCGGTCGTGGCCCCGGACGGTGTCGAGGCGACCCTCGCCGCCTGCGCCGAGCGGGACCTGCCCGCCTGGCAGCTCGGCGTGGTGCACAGTGCCGCTGGGGTCGGCTCCGGCGAGGACGCCGAACTGGTCTCCGGCACCAAAGGGGTGCAGGGTGGCGCGGTGCGCCTGCTCGGGGAGTACCGCACGCACTGAAGCCGGTGACGGCGCTGGTCGCCGGGTCGGGCACGCTCGCTGTCGGGTGGTGCGTGCGTCCAGACGGCGTAGGTCGCCGGGACAGACTGCAGCACGCGCCGCCACCGGTCGACCGGGGGCGCCCCGACGGCGTTCCGCTTCCGGTCTGCTCCGGCTCACCCGGGGTGGCCGGAGCAGACGAGACCGCGGTGCGGGCTCAGGTCAGGGCGACCTCCGCCGTCGGGCTGGGCCCTAGCGGGAGGGAACGCTTTCGTGACCGGGGAGCGCGCGGCTCAACCGTGGCGGGACGAGGGCGAGCGCCAGTCGTCCTCGTCCTCGGCGGGCGGTATGTCATACCGGTCCGCGAGGTCGGTCTGCGTACCAGAGGCCAGCTCGCGCTCGAGCGCCTGGTAGTCCGTCTCGGGGCTGTAGTACTTCAGCTTCCGAGCGACCTTGGTCTGCTTTGCCTTCTGACGGCCGCGCCCCATGGCGTGACCCCCTCCACCTTCGGTGCCGGCGCCACATCGTCCGAAGACGTAGCGACACCGGGAATTGGTCATTTGTCGTGGGACAACCGTACCCCGAAGCAGCCGCCCAGGGCGAACCCGAAGCGCCGTCGAGGCAGGAACTCCGCGTTCTTGCGTATCAGGATGTGGGCACTGTCACTTCTTCTTGCGGACAACGATGACAGCTCCGACCGCGAGGACCGCTGCCGCCGCCGCACCGAGGGTTGCGATCGCCTTCGGGTTGCCGGCCTTCACATCCTCGGCGAAGGACTTGCCCTGAGCGGAGGCGTCCGCGAACTTCGCCCGAGCCTGGTTGCGGATCTCCTCCACCTGACGGCGTGGATCGACTCGGGCAGACAACTGGTCCACGGCCTGGGTGAGCTCCTCCCGGGTGCGCTGCAGATCGGCCTCGATCTCGGCCGCTGTGCGCTTCTTCGGTGCTTCCTCACTCACTGGAGACCCCCTGCTTGATCGCCTCGACGTCCTTCATCACGTTCTCCTTGGGCTGCGGGCTCTCACCCTTGCTCAGCATCGACTTGCCGACCAGAGCGAGGATCACCGCGATGAGCAGCACGGCACCGGCCACGATCAGGGCGGCGGCCCAGAACGGCAGCACGGTGGCCAGGCCGAACATGGCTGCGGTGAGCAGCCAGCCGAGGCCGAACAGCGCGAACACGCCGGCTCCGGCGAACAGGCCGGCACCCACACCGACGGACTTGCCCTTCTCCGCGATCTGCGCCTGCAGCAGCTGCAACTCGTCCCGGAGGAGCCTGGACAGGGAGTCGGTGAGCTTTCCCACCAACGCACCGATCGAGGGCTCAGCCTCCCGTGGCGTCGTGCCCTTGGTCTCGCTCACCGTGTCTCACCTCTCGCTGACGTCCCTCTGCGCACCGGCGACTTGTTCCGCCGGCACCTGCGATGCCTCCACCCAACCGTGCCACCGGGAGTTCGGCAACACGCAGTCTACGGAGACACCGGGTCATGCCACTACTTGACGATCAGCAGAAATTCTCCTCTCGTTCGTCAAATCCACACCTCGAGGAGCCCATCTGACGCTACCGTTGGCCGGTGTCCACCAGGTGAGAAAGGTCTCAGTGATGACTCCACGACGACGGGGACGCGGGGCGCGCAGCGCTCGACCCCTGGCTGCGGTGGCCGCGGCCGCCATGCTCGGTGCCGGTCTCGGCACACCCGCTCTCGCCGACGATGATGTGGCGGAGCAACCCGGCGAGAGTGCGGACGTCGGCGAGGAGAGTTCTGCGGAGCCGGACGAGGGCGAAGCGGCCGCGAGTGAGGCGCCGGACGAGGAGAACTCAGCTGAGCCGGACGCCCGCCCGGACGACTCTGCACAGCCGATGCTGATCGCCGACGGCGACATCTTCATCAGTGAGCTGCACTACGACAACGCCGGCACCGACGAAGGTGAGGCGATCGAGGTGCAAGCCCCGGTCGGCATCGATCTGTCCGGCTGGAGCCTGGTCCTCTACAACGGCAGCAACAACGAGCCGTACAGCACCGAGACCCTGGACCAGACCGTGCCCGACGCCGGTGTGGTGGTGCGCGAGTACCCCGCCAACGGGATCCAGAACGGCAGCCCGGACGGGATCGCCCTGGTGGATGCTGACGGAGTCGTGATCGAGTTCCTCTCCTACGAGGGCGAGATGACGGCGGTCGGCGGTCCTGCGGACGGGATCGCGAGCACCGACATCGGTGTGGCACAGGCGAGCTCCACCCCGATCGGGGAGTCCCTGCAG
The DNA here is from genome assembly GCA_019116305.1 of Candidatus Ruania gallistercoris. Classification (GTDB taxonomy): domain Bacteria; phylum Actinomycetota; class Actinomycetes; order Actinomycetales; family Beutenbergiaceae; genus Ruania; species Ruania gallistercoris. The sequence goes on from DXBY01000182.1 coordinate 5,926, forward strand.
CGCATCGACGGCGAGTGGACCGGCCCGGCGCCGTCCTCCTTCGGGTCGATCAACGAGGCCGGCGATGACGGTGGCGGCGGTGACGACGGGGAGTCGGTCGAGCTGACCATCGCGGAGATCCAGGGTGAGGGGGCCGAGACACCTGTCGATCCGAACCAGCTCGTGACCACCCGCGGAGTGGTCACCGCGGTGTACGCGACCGGAGGCTTCAACGGCTACTACCTGCAGACCGCCGGAACCGGTGGCGCCGAGACCTACACCGCCTCCCAGGCCGTGTTCGTGTACTCGCCGGACACGGTCGGCGAGGTGGCCATCGGCGATCACGTCGAGGTCACCGGCTATGCGGAGGAGTACAACGGTCTGACCGAGATCACCGTGGACGCCGGCGGTGCCACTGTGCTGGACGAGGACGCCGAACCGGTGGTTCCGCTGGCCGACTTCACCATGCCGACCACCGACGCCGAGCGCGAGACATTCGAGGGCATGCTGGTGGCCCCGGTGGCCGACTACGTGGTCTCGGACACCTACGCCCTCGGCGGCTGGGGCGACAGCGCGTTCGGTTCCATAGGCCTGGGCCTGGGTGGCCCGCTGGTGCAGGAGACCGATGTGGCCGCCCCCGGATCCGCCGAGTTCGACGCAGTGGCCGCCGACAACGCCGCTCGCGCGATGACCCTGGATGACGGGCAGTCCGCTCGGACCGGCTCCGAGGCGCAGGTGCCCTACCTCACCGGCGCCCCGGACCTGCGCACCGGTGTGGGCGTGACCTTCCACGAGCCGGTGATCGTGGACTACCGATTCCAGTGGAACTTCCAGCCGACGCAGCCGGTGACCGGCAACGCCGATGAGCGGGTCACCTTCGCCGGCGGCAACACCCGGGAGGCGAACGCCGCACCGCAGGACGTGGGCGGAGACCTCACCCTGGCCTCGTTCAACGTGCTGAACTACTTCACCACCCTCGGCGAGGACCTGCCCGGCTGCACGGCCTACACCGACCGCGACGGCAACCCGCTGACCGTCAGCGGCGGCTGCGACGCCCGCGGCGCATGGAACGAGGAGAACCTGCAACGTCAGCAGGACAAGATCGTCGCCGCGATCAACGGCCTCGACGCCGATGTGGTCTCCCTGGAGGAGATCGAGAACTCTGCACGGTTCGGCGAGGACCGCGATGCCGCGCTGGCCACGCTCGTGGATGCGCTGAACGAGGCCGCCGGCGAGGAACGCTGGGCGTTCGCCCCCTCACCGGCCGAGCTGCCCGACCTCGCCGAGCAGGACGTGATCCGCACCGCGTTCATCTACAACCCGAACACAGTGGAGCTCGCGGGGGAGTCCGCGGTCCTCACCGGGTCGGCGGCATTCGACAATGCGCGCGAACCGCTGGCGCAGGCGTTCACCGCTGCTGGCACCGACTACTCGTTCCTGGCCGTGGTGAACCACTTCAAGTCCAAGGGCGGCGACTGCGGTGACCTGCCCGAAGGCTGCTTCGACGACGACCGGGAGGCCCAGGCCGCGGCGCTCGCCACGTTCGCCGACGAGACCGCCCAAAGCTCCGCCGTCGAGGACGTGTTCCTGCTCGGTGACTTCAACTCCTACAGCGAGGAGGATCCGCTGCAGGTGCTCGACGGTGCCGGCTACACCAACCTGAACACCGATGAGACCACCTACGTGTTCGACGGCAAGGTGGGTTCGCTGGACCACGTGTTCGCCAACGAGAGTGCCGGCGAGCGGGTCAGCGGGGTGGACGTGTGGAACATCAACTCCTCGGAGTCGGTGCTGCACGAGTACTCCCGGTACAACTACTTCGCCTCCGAGCTCTTCCAGTCCGGCACCCAGTACCGGGCCTCGGACCACGACCCGATCCTGGTGGGCATCGACGTGCCGGACGTGGCACCGCCGACCGTGAACGTGGACATCCTGTCCGTCAACGACTTCCACGGCCGGATCGAGGCGGACCGGGAGTCGGCCGGGGCCGCAGTGTTCTCCTGCGCGGTGGACTCCTTCCGGCAGCAGAACCCGAACACCCTGTTCGTCTCCGCCGGGGACAACATCGGTGCCTCCACGTTCACCTCGTTCGTGGCCGACGACGAGCCGACGATGGACGTGCTGAACGCGATGGCCCTGGACGTTTCCGCCCTGGGGAACCACGAGTTCGACCGCGGGCAGGACGACGTCACCGACCGGGTGCTGCCCTACGTCGACTTCCCCTACCTCGGTGCGAACATCCTCGGCCCGGACGGTGAGCCGGCGTTCGACCCGTACTGGATCACCGAGACCGGTGGGGTGAGCGTGGGCTTCATCGGCCTGCTCACCGAGGACATGCCCACCCTGGTCTCCCCGGACGGGATCGAGGGGCTGACCTTCGCCGACCTGGGCGAGACGGCGAATGCGTACGCCGACCAGCTCTCCGACGGGGACGAGGCCAACGGTGAGGCCGATGTGATCGTGGTGCTCGCGCACGACGGCGCCCCGAACGAGGACCTGTCCTCGGCGGACGGCACCCCCTTCGGTGACCTGGTGGACGGCGCATCGGAGGACATCGACGCAATCGTCTCCGGGCACACCCACCAGACCTACGTGCAGGACGTGGACGGTAGGTGGGTGACCCAGACCGGGCAGTACGGCGAACAGCTCGGCCACCTGAGCCTGACCGTGGACACCGCCACCGGTGACGTGGTCGACTCCGCGGCCGAGAACGTGGACCTGGTGCCGCAGCCCGGTGACGATGAGGCGGGCATCCCGCGGGAGACCTACTGTGAGGGTGACCCGGCGGTGCAGGAGATCGTCGACGAGGCGGTGGCCGTGGCCGAGGAGCTCGGCTCGGTCCCGCTCGGTGAGATCACCGCGGACTTCAACCGGGCCGTGGACTCCACCGGGGAGAACCGCGGCGGGGAGTCCACTCTCGGCAACTTCGTGGCCGATGTGCACCTGTGGGCCGCGCAGCGCACCGTCCCGGACACCCAGATCGCGTTCATGAACCCGGGCGGGTTGCGCGACGATCTCGCAGCCGGTGACGACGGTGTGGTCACCTACGCCGAAGCCGCCGCGGTGCAGCCGTTTGCGAACACGCTGGTCACGATGCAGCTCACCGGGGCCCAGCTCGATGCCTTGCTGGAGCAGCAGTGGCGGGAGAACGGCGACCAGCTACACCTGGGCGTGTCCGCCGGGCTGAACTACGTGTTCGACCCGGAGGCGCCGATCGGGGAGCGGATCACCTCGATCACCCTGAACGATGAGCCGATCGAGCCGGAGAGCTCCTACACGGTGGTGGCGAACAACTTCCTCGCCGCCGGCGGTGACGCGTTCACCGTGTTCACCGAGGGTACGGATGCGGCCGACACCGGGCAGTCCGACCTGACCGCGATGGTGGACTACTTCGCCGAGACGGGTACCGCCTCGCCGGACTACGCCCAGCGGGCCGTGGGCCTGACCTGGGTCTCCGACCCGGCGGCCGAGTACGCGCCCGGGGACGAGATCGCTATCGACGTCTCCTCGCTCGCGTTCACCACCGGTGAGCCGGTGCCCGGTGAGGTCACGGTGACCCTCGGCGGTGAGCAGGTCGGCACCGCGACCGTGGATCCGGCGGCGGTGGACGGCACCGATCTTGCCGGCCGCGCCGAGGTTCGGGTCAGCGTACCGGAGGACCTGAGCGGCGCCGTCGACCTGGTGATCAGCGATGAGACCGGAACCAGCGTGAGCGTGCCGGTCACCATCGCCGACGGCGGCGGTGGCGACCCGGGCCCCGGGGACGACCTGTGGGACTACGTGCTGGACCTGATCGGGAAGGTCTGGGACTTCCTCCTGCGGATCCTGTTCCCTTGGTTCCCGTGGCCGTGAGCTGACGCCAGTACCGCAACGGAGGTACTCGCGGCGAACTGAGGTGCTCCCGGCTTACCTCCGACCGCCGCAGGTACCTCCGATGCGGTTTGGCCCTGCCTTCGATGCGGTACGCCGGCTGCCCCGTCCACCGGATGTATTGCTGGCGTAACACATTGAATGTATCCTCCTCGTAACACATTCGAGCTGAGGAGGAATGATGGCTCCCGTGTACGCCCTGTTCCTCGGACCAGTGGCGGCAGCGCTCGTGCTGGCCGTGCTGATCTGGCTGCGGCCCGGTTCCCGCGGTGAACGCTCACCGGGTGCCGCGCTGCGCGGCTGGACGATCGCGGCAGCGGCGGTGCCGCTTCTGGTGGTCATCGGGCGGCAGGTCTTGGCGATCCCGTTGGTGACCCTGCGACTGCCGTACCCGGTACCGGGGTCCCCGGCCGGCCCCTGGTTCGTGTGGCCGATCCTGCTCGGTCTGGTGGCGCTGGTACTGCTGCTCCTGCCACTGCCGGCCCGCCGCGGGCAGCGTACAGCGGAGCTCTCCCGGCGGACGATGTGGACTTTCACCTCCGGCCGGCTGTTCGTCTCGTTCGTCGCCCTGCTGGCGGTCACTGTGGCAGTCACAGTTGCGGCCGGTCTGGCGTCCGAGCCGGACGAGGGCGGCCGGTACCGGACCTACTCCGTGCAGAACGGTGACTTCAGCATGGGGACCCAGATCTACGGCTGGTACTACTCGGTGCCCGCACTGGTGCTGCTCGCAGTGACCGTGCTCGTCGTGATCGGCGCGCTCATCCTGATCGCTCGGCCGCGGCTGGCGCTCGAGGAGAATCGAGAGCGGGACATGGACCTGCGCCGACTCCGTTCCCGGAACGTGATACTGACAGCTCTGGGCGGGGTGGCAGTCCATCTCGGTCTGGTCCTGGCGAGCCTGTCCGCCACTTCGACCATGCGAGGCAGTGTTCCGGCCGACGCTGGGGACCTGAGCCACTTTGGGACTCCGTTCGCCGCATTGACGAGCGCGCTCGCGTTTGCCGGAGCCTGCCTCGTGACCGTCGGCCTCACTGCCTGGCTGAGCGTGCTGCTGTCCGTGATTCCGGTTCCCCACCGATCCCGCACGACGGCGGACCGACCGTGATCATCGAGCTCACCGAGGGTGGTGCTCCGCTGGCGGACCAGGTGCGGGAACAGATTCGCGGCCTGGTCACCACCGGGCAGCTCGCCGCCGGCGAGCGGCTGCCCTCGGTGCGCCAGCTTGCGCACGACCTCGGCATCGCTCCGCGCACTGTGGCCAAGGCCTACAAGGCGTTGCAGAGTGAGGGGGTCCTGGAGACCCGCACCGGTGGCGGAACGCGGGTGGGCCGGTCCGCCACGCCCACTCAGCTCCCGGTCGTCGAGGCCGCCCGCAGCTATGCCTCCCAGTGCAGGGCGGCTGACGCCGACTTCGACGAGGCGGTCCGGGTGCTTCGCGCGGTCTGGCCGGGAGAGTAGAGCGCCGATCGATGGCGAGTGCGACGACCGGTGCCGCACCGCCGGGGCGCCGCCATCGGAGGTACTCGCGGCGATCGGAGGTAAGCGGGGAGCGCCTCCGATCGCCGCGAGTACCTCCGATGCTGCGCAGGTGTGGCCAGAGTGTCGCAGACTGGGGGCAGCGACCCCGAGGAGGAGATGAGATGGCTACTGTCGCCCTGATCGGCACTCTGGACACCAAGGGCACCGAGTACGCCTGGCTGGCAGACCGCGTCCGCAGCCACGGCGCCGAGGTGCTCACCATTGACGTCGGCCCGCTCTCCGACGCGGCCGCGGACGTGACTCCCGCCGAGGTGGCGACCGCCGGCGGCCACGATCTCGCCCAGCTGCGCGAGGCCGGCGACCGTGGCGCTGCGATGGATGCGATGGCCGATGGTGCCGCTGTGGTGCTGCTCGGTCTGTTCGAGGAAGGCAAGGTCGACGGCGCACTCGCCCTGGGCGGGTCCGGCGGGTCCGCCGTCGCTTCCCGGGCGATGCGGGCGCTGCCGGTCGGAGTGCCCAAGCTCCTGGTCTCCACGATGGCCGCCGGCGACGTCGCCCCGTACGTGGGGGAGGCCGACGTCACCATGATGTACTCCGTGGTGGACGTGGCCGGTATCAACTCCGTCTCCGCGCAGGTGTTCGGGAACGCCGCCGCCGCGATCGCCGCGATGGCCGGCGCGGAGGAGACGCGGCGGCATCAGGGGGACGGCGAGCACAAACCGCTGGTCGGGCTGTCCATGTTCGGCCTGACCACACCCGCCGTGGACGAGGCCCGCGCCGAGCTGACCGAGCTGGGCTACGAAGCGCTGGTCTTTCACGCCACCGGCGCCGGTGGGCGCGCGATGGAGAAGCTCGCCACCGACGGCCGGCTGGCCGGAGTGCTCGATCTGACCACCACTGAGCTCGCCGACGACCTGGTCGGCGGGGTGCTCAGCGCCGGGCCATACCGGCTGGAGGCCGCCGGGGCAGCAGGGATCCCGCAGGTGGTGTCCCTCGGAGCCCTGGACATGGTGAACTTCGGCCCGCGCGAGCTGGTCCCGGAACGCTTCGACGACCGCACGTTCGTGGTGCACAACCCCACCGTGACGTTGATGCGCACCACGGTTGAGGAGAACGCGACCCTGGGTGAGCGCATCGGCGCGAAACTGGCCGCAGCCACGGGACCGACCGCCGTCGTGCTCCCGCTGGGCGGCCTGAGCGGTATCGACACCGACGGCCAGCCGTTCCACGACACGGAAGCCGACCGTGCGCTGTTCGACGCGCTGCGCGCAGCCCTTGCCGGCTCGCGGGTGCAGATCATCGACAGTGCGGCGAACATCAACGACCCGGGCTTCGGGCGGGACGCCGCGCGGCGGCTGCACGCCCTGATCACCGACGCACACTGACAGCGGCGCAGGCACGGCCGGCTCAGGAGAGGAACACAGACATGGATCGCAGCACAGCACTGGCCCGGCTCCGGGCGACCGTGGCCGCAGGGCGCCCGGTCATCGGCGGCGGAGCCGGCACCGGACTCTCGGCCAAGTCCGCCGAGGCCGGTGGCATCGACCTGATCATCATCTACAACTCCGGCCGGTACCGGATGGCCGGCCGTGGCTCGCTCGCCGGGCTGCTCGCCTACGGGGACGCGAACGCCATCGTGATGGAGATGGCCAACGAGGTACTCCCGGTGGTGCAGGACACGCCGGTGCTGGCCGGAGTGAACGGCACCGACCCGTTCCGGGTAATGGGCCGCTTCCTGGACGAGGTGAAGGAGGCCGGGTTCGCCGGGGTGCAGAACTTCCCGACCGTGGGCCTGATCGACGGGGTGTTCCGGGCCAACCTGGAGGAGACCGGGATGGGGTATGAGCTCGAGGTGGACATGATCCGCGCCGCGCACGAACGCGACCTGCTCACCACGCCGTACGTGTTCGACGTGGACCAGGCCCGGGCGATGGCCGAGGCCGGGGCGGACGTGCTGGTGCCGCACATGGGGTTGACCACGAAGGGCTCGATCGGCGCCAGCACCGCGCTCACCCTGGACGAGTCCGTGCAGCGGGTGCAGGCGATGGCCGATGCCGCGGTCGAGGTGAATCCGGACATCCTGGTGCTCTGCCACGGCGGCCCGATCGCCGAGCCGGACGACGCCCAGTACGTGCTGGAGCGCACCGACGGGGTGGTCGGGTTCTTCGGGGCCAGCTCGATCGAGCGGCTGCCCACCGAGGTGGCGATCCGGGAGCAGACCGAGAAGTTCAAGGCCGTCACCTTCGGTGAGTAGGAGCAGACGATGACGACGCACAGCACCCAGCAGGATCTGGCGACCGAGACCTTCGCTTGGGGCTCGATCAAGTGGGGCGTGACCGCCGGCCGCTTCCCCGGTGCCCCGATCACGGTAGGGGAGGTGGTGATCAATCCGACCAAGGGCCATGACGTGCACACCCACCCCGACTCGGATGAGGTGCTGCAGGTGATCGAGGGAGAAGGGGTGCAGACCGTCGGGGACTCCGGTGAGTTCTCGGTGACGGCCGGGGACAGCATCTACGTCCCGCGCGGCACCGAGCACTCCACGTTCAACACCGGCTGGCGCCAGCTGCGGCTGCTCGCGATCTACAGCCCGGGCGGGGCGGAGGAGGCGCTGCGTGGGGCGCCGGACTACCAGGAACTGGCTCCCGGGGTGGCGCCTGTGTGGGAGCGGGCGGACTGAACGATGACCCATAATCAGCGCGGCCCGGGTTATGAGTAACGGCACCAAAGAGAGAGGACCCGCACCGTGGGGTGCGGGTCCTCTCCTGGTGGCTCCGACCGGCGTCGATCCGGTGACCTTTCGATTTTCAGTCGAACGCTCTACCAACTGAGCTACAGAGCCTGGACACAATCGCCCGGTCATGGTGGTGACCGGGCGAATGTTCGCGACCCCGACCGGACTTGAACCGGCGGCCTCCGCCGTGACAGGGCGGCGCTCTAACCAACTGAGCTACGGGGCCATCGTGCTGCTGACATCATGCCAGCCATATTCTGTTGTCGTGGTGGTTCGCACCCCCAACGGGATTCGAACCCGTGCTACCGCCGTGAAAGGGCGGGGTCCTAGGCCGCTAGACGATGGGGGCCCGGCTGCCCGGGACGTCAGTGACGCCCAAGACCTCGGAAAGCATACGACACCGGGGACCTGGGGGGCAAAACGCTTCCTGTGACATGGCGCACCCGGGGCTGCGGACCGGTGACGCCTGCCTGCCGGGCGCCGCCGCCACCGGCCAACGTGGTGCCCGCGGCGCCGCCCACCGTCGCCACCGGGCACGGTTCACTGCGACACTGAGGGGGTGATCGAGATGTCCCAGGAGGAGTTCGAGGAGGCCGTCGGCGACGGGTTGGACCTCATCCCGGACGAGCTCGCCCGGCACATCGACAACGTGGTGATCCTGGTGGAGGACGAGCCGCCGCCGGAGGTCGAGGCGCCGGACCTGCTCGGCCTGTACGAGGGCACCCCGCTGACCGAGCGGGGCGAGTGGTGGGCCGCCGGGTCGCTGCCGGACCGGATCACCATCTTCAAGAACCCCACGCTGCGGATCTGCACCAGCCGGGAGGAGGTGGCAGAGGAGGTCGCGGTCACCGTGATCCACGAGATCGCGCACCACTTCGGCATCGACGACGCCCGCCTGCACGAGCTCGGCTGGGGCTGAGCGCGCCCGCATCGCCGACCGGCTCCGCCTCGCGCACTGATTCGACCCGTCCGGCGGTCACTCGTGCGCTGCGGGCACGACTCATCGCGCCGGGTAACGAATGCATCGATTCAACGGGGAAGCGGGCGAGGCGGTGGACGGGCGCAGCGGCGGGGGAGCGGTGGACGGGCGGGTCTCAGGCGGACAGCGACCGGCGGGCGGCCCAGGCGCTGGCCACCATCTCCTCCAGGGAGTGTGTCATCTGCCAGCCCAGGTCCCGGGCGGCCGCCTCGCCGGAGGCGACGATCCGCGCGGGGTCGCCGGCCCGGCGGTCAGCGATCTCCGGGGTGAAGTCGATCCCGGTGACCGCGGCGATGGTGTCCATGATCTGCCGGACCGAGACCCCGTCCCCGCTGCCCAGGTTGTACACCAGGTCCAGGTCGCGACCCTGCGCGAGCGCCCGCGCGGCGGCCACATGCGCATCGGCGAGGTCGGCCACGTGGATGTAGTCGCGCACGCAGGTGCCGTCCGGGGTGGGGTAGTCCGCGCCGAAGATCTTCGGGGTGCGGCCTGCCACGAGCGCGTCCAGCACCAGGGGGAACAGGTTGTGCGGAGAGGTGTCCGGCAGATCCGGGGAGCCTGAGCCCACCACGTTGAAGTAGCGCAGCGAGGTGTGCCGCAGCCCGGTGGCCACGTGCTGATCGGCCAGCAACCACTCGCCGATCAGCTTCGACTCCCCGTACGGAGACTCCGGTGCGGTGGCCGTGCTCTCGGTGACCAGGTCCACGTCCGGAGTGCCATAGGTGGCCGCCGAGGAGGAGAACACGATCGCCTCCACCTGAGCTGCGGCCATCGCCTGCAGCACACTGAGCGTGCCGGTGACGTTCTGGCTGTAGGTGTGCAGCGGTCGCTTCACGCTCTCCCCGGCGTACTTGAACGCCGCTACGTGCACCACGCCCACGCAGGCGTGCTCGGTCATCGCCCGGGTGAGTGCCTCGGTGTCCAGGATCGAGCTCTGCACGAACGCCGTACCCTCGGGCACGAACGATCCGTGCCCGCTGGACAGGTCGTCCACCACCACCACGTCGATGCCGGCGTCCTGGAACGCCCGCACCACATGGGCGCCGATGTAGCCGGCTCCGCCGGTCACCATCCAGGTCATGACTGGGTCCCCTCGTCGAAGGTCAGCGACGGCATGGTGGCCGACTCGCCGTCGTGCACGTGCGCGGCCACCAGGCTCACCGTCGCCCAGCCGGCGGCGAGCAGCCCGGCGTCGGAGTCGGCGTCGAACGTCACCTTCTCACTCCGGAACGGTTCGAACAGCAGACGGCGGACCTGCGCCTGGCGCTCGTCGCTGGTCGCGGTGAACCGGGCCGGGTGGGCGGTGCGCAGGCCCTTCAGCTCCGACAGCGGGATGTCCGGCACGTTCACGTTCAGTACCCGGTGGTCCTGCGGGTGGCTGAGCAGCCAGTCGAAGGTGCGCTCCAGCACCGCCGCTGCGGTCTCCCAGTGCTGCGGGTGTTGTGTGGTGATCGAGCTGGCGATCGCGGGCATCCCCTGTGCGGCAGCGGAGATCGCCGCACCGACTGTGCCGGAGTGCATGATCGCCGGTCCGACGTTCGGTCCGAGGTTGATCCCGGAGAGGAGCACGTCCGGGCGGGGGCCGAGATCCCCGGCGCCGGCGGCGTAGGCGATCAGCGCCGGGCTGGCGTGTACGGCCATCGACTCGATACCCGCGCGCAGCCCCGGGGGACGCCCCTCGGAGACGGTCAGGACGCCGTCGGCATGTTCCCCGCGCAGTCCGGCGGAGAAACCGGAGTACTCGGTGTTCGGTGCGGCCACCACCACCTCGTGGCCGGCGTCGGCGGCGACGTGCGCCAGCACGGTCAGGCCGGGTGAGTCGATACCGTCGTCGTTGGTGATGAGTACCCGCATGGGGCGTGGGCTCCTTGATGAGGTGGGTCGGTGTCGTTCCCCATTCTGCCCGCCCAGCAGAGCGGGCAATACCCCGCGAGGGTGGCCTGGGGGTTGCGATCCGGCCAGATCGCAACCCCCAGGCCACCCTCGCGCGAGCAGATGGACGTCACCAGAGCGCCGGGGGACAATGGAGGCATGTATGAGGTCACCAAGTCTGACGAGCAGTGGCGGGCCGAGCTCAGCCCGCAGGAGTTCCAGGTGCTGCGGCAGGCTGGCACCGAACGCCCCGGTACCGGCGAGCTGCTGCACGAGGACCGGGTGGGCGTCTACCACTGCCGGGCCTGCGGTGCCGAGCTGTTCCGGTCGGCCACCAAGTTCGAGGCGCACTGCGGCTGGCCGAGCTTCTACCAGCCCAGCGAGTCCGACGCCGTCGAGCTGCTCGAGGACCGCAGCCTGGGCATGGTGCGCACCGAGGTGCGCTGCCGGCGCTGCGGCTCCCACCTCGGGCACGTCTTCGAGGATGCTCCACAGACCCCGACCGGGGATCGGTACTGCATGAACTCCGTCTCACTCAGCTTCGAGGCCGCCGAGGCGGCCACGCCGGCCGAGACCGAGTGACCCGCCTCCTCACCCTCAACCTGCAGCACGGAGTGCTGGGCGCCACCGGGGCAGTGGCGAGCCCGGACGAGTTCGCCGCTGCGCTCGCCGGCCTCCGCGCCGACGCCCCCGACGTGGTCGCGCTGCAAGAGGTCGACCGGGGCCAGCCGCGCAGCGGAGGGACCGACCAGGCCCGAGCGGTGGCGCAGGCTCTCGGCCTGGAGCACCTGCGGTTCGCCGCAGCGATCGAGGGGGACGTCCGTGGGCCCCGTCGCCGGCCGGTCCGGGCCGGCGAGCACCCGGGTCCCGCCTACGGGGTTGCCATCGCATCTCGCTACCCGGTGCTCGCCTGGTTCGTGCAACCGCTGCCCGGCCCGGCCAGGGACGAACCGCGGGTAGTGCTCGGCGCGACCCTGAGGACTCCACACGGCCCGCTCGCAGTGGCCTGCACCCACCTGTCCACCCGGCCCGGGACCGCCGTGGCCCAGCTGCGCCGGGTCCGCTCGGCCGTGACCACGGTCGGGGCGCCGGTACTGCTTGCCGGAGACCTCAATCTCCGCCCCCGGCTGGTGCGGGCAGCCACCCGGGACTGGCTCCGCGCCGAGGCGCTGACCTTCCCGACCCATGCCCCGGACCGGCAGATCGACCACCTGCTGCTCTGGCCCGGGCCCGGCGCGACCCGGCTGGCCGACGCCCGGAGCCTGCCGCTGCCGATCTCCGACCACTGCGGCTTCCTTGTGCAGGTGCTGCCATGACTCCGGCGGCCGCCGCCGGCCGGCTGGACCGGGTGCCGGCACCCGCGCTGTTCCTGCTCGCCGGCTTCTCCCAGTACTTCGGTGCCGCACTCGCGGTCGGGCTCTACACGTCCCTGCCGGCACCGACGGTCGCCTGGGGGCGAGGGCTGGCCGGTGCCCTGGTGCTGCTGGCGATCGTGCGACCCTGGCGGGTGAGCTGGACCCGGCGAGAGCTGGTCCAGTCCGGGGTGTTCGGCTCGGTGCTGCTCGGGATGAACCTGATGTTCTACGTGGCGATCGGGCTGCTGCCACTCGGCGCCGCCGTCGCGATCGAGTTCATCGGTCCGGTGCTGGTGGCCGCCTGGGGCGGGCGCAGCGCCCGGCACCGGTTCGCGATCGCGCTGGCCACCTTCGGTGTGCTGTGCATCTCGCTGGTCGGTCTGGACTGGGGCGGGCAGCGTTCGACGGCGGAGCTCGCCTGGGGAGTGGTCGCCGCCCTGGCAGCGGGGGCGCTCTGGGGAACGTACATGGTGCTCGGCGGCCGGATCGTGCGGGCTCGCAGCGGGATTCAGTCGCTGACCGCCGGTCTGGCCGCCGGTTCCGTGGTCTACGCCCCGGTGGGCCTGGTGGCCGCCGGGGTCACCGGCACGATGGCGCACCTGGCCGACCCGGGCCTGATCGGCATCCTGCTCGGGGTCGGTCTGCTCTCCACTGTGCTGCCCTACACGTTGGACCAGGTGACGATGAAGCGCCTGGGCACGGCGATGTTCGCTCTGCTGAACGCATTGCTGCCGGTCTCGGCCACGGTGATCGGGGTGATCATGCTGCGCCAGCTGCCCACCTGGGGCGAGGTGCTGGGCATCGTCGCGGTCTCGGCCGCGGTGGCGATCTCCGCCCGCCGCGGTACGCCGTCGCCGCGGGTGCGCACCCCGGAATGATCCCGGCCCGCCGAGGGTTGCGCAGGCATGGATTTCAACGTGCAGATCGCCGAGACGTTTCGAGCTAACCAGGGCGTGGTCACCGAGCCGATGAACTTCGGTAACCGGCTGGTGCTGGTGCACGTACCCAAGAAGGACGGCACCGAGCGGGTCACCCCGCTGGTCGCGCTCTACCGCGACGGTGCCTGGCATGTGTCCGGAAGCGCCGGCGGGTCCCCGAAGCACCCGGCCTGGGTGTTCTCCCTCCGCCGCGCCGAGGCGGTGCGGATCGAGGTGCCCGGGGACCCGATCCGCACGCTGAACGTGTCCGTCCGCGAACTCGACGGCGCCGAGCGGGACGAGATCTGGACGGCAGTGACCGAGAAGATGCCCGGCTTCGCCGACTACCAGAAGAGCGCCGGTGACCGGGTGATCCCGGTGTTCCGCCTCACACCCTGAGCACCTGGTGCCCGAGTGCCCCAGAGTGCGAGCCGCCAGCCTGCCGCGGACATACCTTCCATGCGTGGACACACTCTCTAGCCTGTGTCCACGCATGGAAGGTATGTCCGAGATGATGTGCCGCGCCGAGGGTCGGCCGGGTGCTGCCAGGATGGGCGTATGGAACTGATCATCCAGCCCGACGACCGGGCTATCGCCACCCTCGTGGCCGACGCTGTGACCAGCCTCCTGGAGCGCAAGCCGGACGCCGTGCTCGGGCTGGCCACCGGCTCCTCCCCGCTGGCCGTCTACGACGAGCTGGTGCGCCGCCACGAGGCCGGTCAGGTGAGCTTCGCCCGGAGCCGGGCGTTCCTGCT
>DXBY01000183.1 GCA_019116305.1 Candidatus Ruania gallistercoris
CCCGCCCGTCCATCGTCGTCCAGGTCTGCCCCAGGTCATCCGTCGTGGCGACGTACAGGTTGGTACGGATATCGACATTGCCGCCACGGTGGTAGTCGAAGGCGGTGACGATCCTCTCCCCGTGACGTTCACTGACCTGGTAGTGGCCACCGAACCCGGCCAGCTGGTGGTCCTCGCTCCAGGTGACGCCGTCCGCACTGGTCTCCCAGTACAGCTCCCGGCCGCCGGAGTACTTGGTGAACAGGTTGACGAATCCATGACCGTCGAGCCACCGCGGCTGCGGATAGGTCATCTCCTCGACGGTGACCTGTTCGAACTCCGCGACGCTGTACGGCTCGGTACTGCGGTACTTGTAGCCCGGGCGCGCGGTGGCTCGGCCGCTGATGAACACCCAGACATAGCCTTCGCCGTCCAGAGCGATGCTGGCATTGTCATGCGGATCGTTCACGCCGATCTTGTTGTGCACGACGGTCGGCTGCGGCACCTGGTGCTGGTGATGGTCATAGGCCGAGGCCATGATCAGCAGGTGCCGCTCATCTGCCGCTGTGGTGCCCCCGTAGACGAAGAAGGTCTTGCCCACCTCGGCGGCGTGCACGGCGAGCGGGGAGTGCTTCATCGTGTAGGTGCCCAGCCCGCCGGAGTACTTGTCACCCCACTCGGAGACCTGGTCGAGAGCGAACCAGATCCCGAGGTATCCCGCGATGGTGGTGTTCGGTTCACCCGGCGGCGGGGGCTGCTGGCGGAGCTCTTCGCGGGGGCGGTCGCTGGGAAAGTCCTCAGCGGTGCGGGCGACGGTGTAGTCGCCGACCACCACGACGCCGGCCTGGTCGGCGATCTGCACACTCACCGTGTGCTCCCCTGCCGGGACAGCGAGCCAGTAGACGGTCTGCGGCCGGTGCGTCTGGTTCGCCGACGTCCAGGTCAGGCGGTGGAAGAAGGCGCCGTCGAGATGAATGTCCAGCACGGCCCCGTCGCGAGAGACGGCGTCGATGAAGATGCCGAGCACCGTGGCCTCGTCGTAGTGCGCAGTCACGGTGACCGGATGGAACAGCTCCGCCCCGCCGCGATGGCTGCCGTACACCCTGCTGCTCAACCCCTCGGCTGCGGCGACCGCCTCCTCCGGGGTGAGATCACGAAGGTCGAGCGTCCACCTGTCTGGCACCGTGTCGACCTCGGTCACCCCGGGTACCAGGACCAGTGGCTCAGCCGGTGGTGGCTCTGCCCAGGCCGCCGGAGTGACCTGTGGAAGGCTCCCCAGTCCCGCGATTCCAGCTGTCGCCCCGAAGATCGTCAACGCCCGCCGACGACTGATGCTCCCCGCCATGTGGCCCTCCCTCGTGACCTGGCGCACTACGGTGATAGCGCTTTCCGGAGGTTATGGGCAGCCAGGCGAATCGTCAAGCCTCGACCTGCCGTGGATCAGCCTCGGGCGCAGGATCAGCCTCGACCTGTCGGGGTCAGTCTCGCGCTGCCGGCGTCAATCTTGGGCCAGTGCCGGCCCGGCGCCCTCGTCCGCATCCCGGCGGTAGCGCAAGCCGTCGAAGAAGACTCGCACCATCGATTCGGCGCTCTCCCTGCCCTGGGCCGCCGGCGCCGACACATTCGCGATCACGTGCAGCAGATCGCCGGCGTCGATGTCGCGGTGGATCTCACCGGCCTCCCGTGCTGCCACAAGGAGACCCTCCAGCGCTGGGCCGAGATGCTCGGTGAAGTAGGCCGGCAGTGCCTGGAAGGCGGCGTCACCCGAGTGCAGCGCCGCTGCCAGCCCTCGCTTGGTGGCCACGAACTCCGTGTACCGCAGCAACCACCGCAACAGCGCCTCCCCGGGTGGGTACGCCGCGGCGAGCACCGGAGCCTGCGCGGCACAGGCATCCACCTCCCGCCGGAAGACCGCGGCCACCAGATCCGAGCGCTGCGGGAAGTGCCGGTAGACCGTACCGACGCCGACTCCGGCCTGCGTCGCGATCTTCCGTACCGGAGCGTCCACACCGTCGGTGGCGAACACCGCCTTGGCCGCTTCCAGCAGCGCATCCAGGTTGCGCTGGGCGTCGGCCCGGCGGCGCGGCGCGGGCGTGTCTGCCGGTGCGGCTACCGGTTCGGTAGGGACCGGCTCCGTCGATGCACCCTCGCGCACAGTGAACTCCACCTCTTGCATAACCGGAACATCGTTCCGTATAGTTTCGGCCTAAGCGGACGAATGTTCCGCTTGTTCAGGATAGATCACCGCAGCAGCACTCGCACGCACGTCGAGAGAGGTTTCCCCATGCACTACCGCACCCTCGGACGCACCGGGATCAAGGTCAGCCCCTACGCACTGGGCGCCATGATGTTCGGCGCCGCCGGCAATCCGGACCACGAGGACTCGGTGAAGATCATCCACCGGGCGCTCGATGCCGGCATCAACATCATTGACACCGCCGACATGTACTCCTCCGGCGAGTCCGAGCGGATCGTCGGCAAGGCACTGCGCGGGCGACGGGACAGCGTCGTGCTCGCTACCAAGGCCCGGTTCGGACTCGGCGAGGGCCTCGGACCGGCCGATCCGAACGATCCGAACCAGCTCGGGGCCTCCCGCCGCTGGCTGGTCCGAGCCGTGGAGGACTCCCTGCGGCGGCTGCAGACCGACCACCTCGACCTGCTGCAGATCCACCAGCCCGATCCGGATACCGACCTGGAGGAGACCCTCGGCGCCCTGACCGACCTCATCCGTGACGGCAAGGTCCGCGCGATCGGCACCTCCTCACTACCCGCCTCGGAGATGGTCGAGGCGCAGTGGGTCTCCGAACGCCGCGGACTGGCCCGGTTCCGCACGGAACAGCCGACCTACTCGATCCTCACCCGGGGCATCGAACGGGAGGTACTGCCCGTGGCGCAGCAGTTCGGCCTCGGCACGCTGGTGTGGAGCCCGCTGGCCGGCGGCCTGCTCACCGGCCGCTACCGCAAGGGGCAGCAGGCACAGACCCATCGGTCCCGTTACGGCTTCGCCCACCTGGAGGACGAACGCCGGCTCGACGCCGTCGAGGCCCTGCTGCCCGTGGCAGAGGATGCGGGCATGTCCCTGACTCACCTGGCGTTGGCGTTCGCGATCTCCCACCCGGGGGTGACCTCGGCGATCATCGGACCGCGCACGATGGACCAGCTCGAGGACACTCTCGCCGGGGCCGGCACTGTGCTCGATGAGCGGATCCTGGATCGGATCGACGAGATCGTGCCGCCGGGCACCGACGTCGGGCACCTGGACATGGCCTACGACCCGCCGGCGATCCGGCAGCCGCACCTGCGCCGCCGGCGGCCGGTGGAGCGGGCAGCAGCCTGAGGCGCCGCCGGGGGCCCAGGGAGCAGCGTGCGGTACTGGTCAGCCTTCGCCGGCCAGCACCTCTCGCTCGCTCACGTCGTACCAGAGCAGGTCCAGGTCGGCCACCTGCTCCTGGGCGCGCTGCTCGCCCCGGCGAGCGGCGGAGACCAGCTGGCGGACGCCGTCGTCATCCTCATCCGCATGGAAGCTGACCACCTGCGACCAGACGATCGCCGGCACGGCGACCCCGGCGAGCTCCTCGCCGGTGCGCACCTGCGCATCCGGCACATCCGCGGCAGCGACCACCCGGCGGGCGGGGTCGGCTTCGGCGAGCAGCCCCAGTGAGTCCTCACCGGCCAGGACCAGGGCCGCGAACTCGGCGGTCTCCTCATCGGTGCCGTCGCCCAGGGCGGTGCGCAGTGGCGGTGTCACCGCCCGACCCTGCCGAGGGCTCACTCCGGCAGGGTCGGTGAGCTCGGTCAGCGTGACCGGCAGGTAGACGCGCATGATCCTAGTGTGCCGCAGCCCGGCGCCGCAGTGGCGGTAGCAGTCGGCCGAGTCCCCGAACACCGGCCGGGACGGGGCGACCGGCCGCGGCCCGCAGCTCCCCGGCCAGCTCGGTGAGCGCCGACCGCGCCGGCGAGCGTCCACCGGCTTCCCGCCAGGTGGTACCGGCCAGGAGTGCCCGGTCGCACAGGGCGCGATCGTCGGGGATCAGCACGGGGTCCGCGGCGCCGGCGAACCGGAGCAGCGCCTCGGCCACTGAGTCCGCGGCTCGTGGCCCCGCGGCGCTGGTGCGCAGCCGGTTCACCAGCACCCGCCGGGAACCGGACAGCGCCAGATCGTCCAGGTCCAGCAGTGCCTGTACCAGCCGCTCGATACCGATCGGTTCGGCGGCGCCCACCACCACGATCTCCTCGGCAGCGTGCAGCAGGCACCGCGCGACGTCGTTGCGGCCGGGACCGAGGGAGAGCCCGGACTCGTCCTCGGGAATCAGCACCGGGGCCTCCACCACCACCCAGGAGGCAGTCTGCTTCGCAGTGTCCAGGACGGCTTCGAGGCTGACCGCGCTGACCTCCCGCCAACGTGCGGCGCGAGCCAGACCGGGCAGCACCCGCAGCCCGTCGGCCACCCGCGGAGCCAGGCGGGTGAACGAGGGGACGTCCAGCGTGCCGTGATCGGCGGCGCGGACGGCGGCGGACAGACCAGCGGTCTCGGCGAGCAGGCCGAGGGTCTGCGCGATCGCCCCGCCCCACAGGTCGGCGTCGATCAGCACCGTCGGCTCACCGTGGTGGGCGAGCTCGTGGGCGAGGTTGATCGCGATCGTGCTGCGCCCCGGGGAGCCGGTCGCGCCGGTGACCACCACCAGCCGTGGCGCCTTTGCCCGCTCCGCCTCCGGCATCCCGCCTCCGCGCTCGCGACGCCTGCGGGCACTGCGGCTGGCGGGGAGCTCAGCCGGTGTCGCCCCGGGCAGGGTAGCGCTTGCCGGTGGCTCGTCCGCACCAGGCCCCGGCGCACCGGTCCGCTGCGGTCCGAGCAGCCCGGCGACCCGTTCGACGTCGTCGGTCGCCTCGGCCAGAGAGCGGATCGCGGGGACCGGGTCCACCTCTCGGTCCAGGGCCAGGGCACCGAGAGCGTCGTAACGCGGTACGTCGGCAGCGTCGCAGCACACGATCGTGCGAGCGCCATGTCCACGCAGCCGGTCCACCAGGGTCCGGTCCACCCCGAGCTCGGCATCCAGCACCGCCACCGGACCGAGGCCGGCGACCACTGCCGCGGTCACCTCCGCCAGGTCAGCACAGCGACGCACCACGGTCAGATCCGGGTCCGCGGCGAGCCTACGGACCAGGTCCTCCTCCGGAGCACCCCGAAGGGCGAGCAGCACCCCCACGGGGCCAGGTGCGGCCATCAGCCGGGCACCGGCACGATGGTGATCGCCCCGCCGCCGGTCTGCGCAGCGAGCACAGCGGCGAGGTCCTCAGTGGCAACGAGCACCTGGGCCACCATCTCGTCCGCGCCGGCGAAGACGGAGCTGTCCTGGTGCACCTGGGCGATCTCCACTCCCTGCACCAGCGGTTCGGGCGGCAGCAGCTCCTGGCCGCCGGTCTCCGGTGCGGGTTCAGCCACCCACAGGTCCACCCGGGAACCAGCGCGGACCACCTCAGCGAGGGCTGCGTCCAGCGGGACCGTCACCGTGCGCACCTGCACCGTCTCGGCGGCACCGATCGCGGCCAGGGGCACCATCTCCCCCTCCCCCACGGTGCGCAGCACCACCTGGCCCTCGGCCAGCCCGGTCGGGGTCAGATAGGTCTGGGCGACGTCCGGCACGCTGACCTGGGTGGCGACCAGGTCCTCCTCGGCCAGCACCTCGCCGGGAGCCAGCACAGTGGCGGCGGTGAACACGGTGACCGTGTGGTCCGCCCGCGCCATCGTCCACGACCCGAGCGCCACGGAGCCGGCCACCAGCAACACTCCGACTCCCAGTCGCGGGTCCCGCCAACTCGGCCGACGGATCCGTGACGTCACCGGCTCGCTCATGCACCCTCCACCCTCGGCTCGCTCTGCGTGGTTCATGCTGCCAAACCCTGAGCCGCCATGTGCCGGAATGGCCGGTTGTCCACAGGGAGCCGTACGCAACGCACGAGTCGAGCAGTGGTGGGACACTGGAGTCATGGAGCAACGCTTCCTGTCTCTCGCCGATGTGACCGAGATCCTCGCGATCAGCATGTCGCAGGCACGCGCACTGGTGCGCAGCGGCGAGCTTCGTGCGATCCAGGTGGGCGGTAAGGGCACCTGGCGGGTGGAGAACAGCGAGCTGGAGGACTACATCCAGCGCCAGTACGCCAAGTCTGCCGCCCGGTTGCAGGCTGGCGACAACGCGCTGGATTCCGTGGACTGAACCGGCCGGCTCAGAACGATTCCACGCTGAGCAGCCCGCGCCAGGGGACGGTCAGCACCCCGGCACCTCCGGCCAGGTCGAGGTGATCGGCCCCGACCCGCACGATCTGCCCGCGGTGGTCACCGGCGGTAGTACGCACCAACACCGGTAGGTGATCCTCGGCCAGGGCGCGCAACGCATGTCCCAGACCGAGGCGAGCCTCGACCGGTCGCGGTTCAGGTGCGCTGCCCTGCAGCGGCCAGGCGAGCACGACGGCGGTCAGTGGCACCAGGCTGCGCCGGTCACCATCGGCGAGCAGCAGCCAGCCGCGGGTGGCGTCGCGGACCGTCCCGGACCGGGTGCTGCCGTCCTGGAGCCGCAGGGTGAGCGACTGGCCACGGCGGGCGCGGCACCGATCGGCGAACGTGGTCCCGGCGAACTCGGCCGCCACCAGCTCACCGAGGCGCGCCTCGGCCTCCTCCCGCTCGACGGCAGCAAACTCGGCGGCCAGCTCGGCGAAGACGTCGTCCCAGCGCATGGCCTCACCCTAGGACGGGCCGGGCAGCCGGGTCCGCGGATCCACAGCTGCCGGCGAACCGGTGGACAGGTCGGCCGGCGAAGAGTACACATAGTGCTACCCAACTTCACGAATCGACACGAACTGAGATCATATGGCTCTGACTGCACCAACGCGACGTGGGACAGGCGCCGCACGCGACCTGGGTCTCGGGCTCGCGGCCACTGCCGCGACCGTGGTCCTCAGCCTGCTCCTCGTCCGCTCAGCACTCGGTGTCGCCTCGGCACTGCCCGTCTCGGCCGCGGCTCCAGCCACTGCCCTCGACGCACTGCTGATCGCTGCTGTCACGGGCCTGGGCGCCCTCGTGGCCGCCTGGTACGCCATCAGCGCCGCAGTGGGCACGTGCTGCGCACTCCTGCGCGTGGTCGGCAGTACCTGGCGGGTTGGTGAGCTGTTCCTGCGACGGCGCGGAGCACCTGGCATAGCACGGCTGGTCGGGGCCGGCACCGGTGCGGTGCTCACCGCCGGTCTGGTGCTGGCACCGGCTCAGGCAGAGCCCCCGGAGCCGACGCCGGACCCTCCGGTGGCCGAGGACCTCACCTGGGCATCCGCTGCAGCGGGCCCGGAGGACGCGCCGCCCACCGAGGCGGACACCTCCGACCCGGAGCAGCCCACCGCTTCCGCTGAAGCGCCCGGCGGACACAACGCCTCCGCGGAGTCCGACGAGTATGTGGTCCAACCCGGCGACACGCTCTGGGCGATCGCCGCCGCCCACCTCGGCGACGATGCGTCGGCCGCGCAGATCGCCCGTTCCTGGCCGGCCTGGTATGAGGCGAACCGCACCTCGATCGGCTCCGATCCCGACCTCATCCTGCCCGGCACCCGCCTGCACCCGCCCGACTGAACCGAGCCGCACCATCCCGAGCAAAGGAGCTTCGCATGTCCGTCCTCACCGCCCCCGCCGCACCAGCACCGCTGAAGCCAGTTCGTCCGGACCCCGGTTCGGGCTGGGACCCGGTGGCCTTCACGGCCGCTGCCGGCAGCTACCACACCGGCGACGACGATCTGCCGGTCAGACCGCAGCTGGTCTGGTCGAACGGGCGCCTGCGGGAGCTGCCCGACCCGCAGACCTGGGCCGGCACGGTGGTCCGGGCCTGTGTCGAGGCCCTGCACGGCACCCGCGCGACCGCTCAGCTGCACCGCTGGCTGGACCCGGAGGTGTTCACTGCCTTGCACCGGCGCGCCACGCTGGCCGCTCGGATCCGCCGCGGCCCGCCGCGGGGCCGCGCCGTCCGGATCCGGCGGGTGCGGCCGTGCCGGGTGGCGCCGGGGATCTGGGAGGCCGCGGTGGTGCTGGTGGATGGCCGCCGGGTGCGCGCCGCGGCGGTGCGGATCGAGGAGCACCGCGGCCACTGGCGTGCCACCGCTGTGCAGATCGCCTGAGGCCCGCGGCACGCCGGCACTGTCAGCGGCGCTTCTTCGCCGCCTTCGCCGCGCGGCGGCGGGCCTCCCGGTTCGCGCCACCGGCCGCCGGCGCCGAAGCAGCGCCGGACTGCTGACCCGAGCCATCACTCGAGGCTGCGCTGCGCACTGTGCTACCGGAGTCGCCATCCACACTCGGTGCGGAGTAACGCAGCGTGGTGGCACGGTCGGGCTGACCGAGGCCGAGCGGGTCCTCCACCTTCGGCGCCGACTGCGGGATCGACTTCTTGCCAGCCCGCCGTCCGGCCCCGGCGGCACCCTTCGAACCCGCCTTCTCCGGCCGCTGCTGAGTGCCCCCCTGCCCGGCGGATGCCGCAGCCTTGGCGCCCTGGCTCGCCGCCGCAGCAGCGGCCACGGCACCGTCGGCGCCTTCTCCGGCCTCGATCGTGGTGGCGGACTCGTCCGTCTCGTCGGGCTTCTTCACCTCGACGTTGAACATGTAGCCGACCACCTCGTCCTTGATCGCCTCGTTCATCGCCTGGAACAGCTGGTAGCCCTCACGCTGGTACTCCACCAGCGGGTCCCGCTGGGCCATCGCGCGCAGCCCAATGCCCTCCTTGAGGTAGTCCATCTCGTAGAGGTGCTCGCGCCACTTGCGATCCAGCACGGAGAGCACCACCCGCCGTTCGAGCTGGCGCATGGTGTCCGAACCGAGCTCGTCCTCGCGCTTCTCGTAGGCCACCTTGGCATCGGCCACGAGCTCATCGGTGAGCTGCTCGGCGGTCAGCCGGTTGCGGTGGCCTACCTCCTCGAGCATGTCGTCCTCGCTGATCGAGACCGGGTAGACGGTGCGCAGGTCGGTCCACAGCTGCTCCAGGTCCCACTCCTCGGGGTGCGGGTCAGCGGTGGCCTCCGCCACCATTGCGGTGACCACATCCACGATGAACGCGGACACCTGCTCCTGCAGGTCCTCCCCCTCGAGCAGCTCGCGGCGGGTGTCGTAGACCACCTCGCGCTGGCGGGAGAGCACATCGTCGTACTTGAGCACGTTCTTGCGGATCTCCAGGTTGCGCCGCTCCACCTGGCCCTGCGCGCTCTCGATCCCGCGGGAGATCATCTTGAACTCCAGCGGCTGGTCGTCCGGGAAGGAGCCGGACATGAACCGCTCCGCCAGTCCGGTGTTGAACAACCGCATCAGGTCGTCCTCGAGGGAGAGGTAGAACCGCGACTCCCCCGGGTCCCCCTGACGTCCGGACCGTCCGCGGAGCTGGTTGTCGATCCGGCGGGACTCGTGCCGCTCGGTGCCGAGCACGTACAGTCCACCGAGCTCGGTGACCTCGTCGTGCTCGGCCGCCACGGACTCCTGCGCCGCGGCGAGCGCGTCCGGCCAGGCTTCCTCGTACTCCTCCGGCGACTCGTTCGGGTCCAGTCCGCGCTTCTCCAGGGCGGCGATCGCCAGGTGTTCGGCGTTCCCGCCGAGCATGATGTCGGTACCTCGGCCGGCCATGTTGGTCGCCACCGTGACGGCGCCCTTGCGGCCGGCCATCGCCACGATCGCGGCCTCGCGCTCGTGCTGCTTGGCGTTCAGCACCTCGTGCGGGACCCGCTTCTTCTTCAGCATCTTGGAGAGCTTCTCGGACTTCTCCACGCTGGTGGTGCCGACCAGGACCGGCTGCCCGTTGGCGTGCCGCTCCACGATGTCCTCGACCACGGCCTCGAACTTGCCGTCCTCGTTCTTGTAGACGATGTCGATCTGGTCCTTGCGGGCCAACGGCCGGTTCGGCGGGATCGGCACCACACCGACCTCGTAGGTGCTCTGGAACTCGGCCGCCTCGGTCATTGCGGTACCGGTCATCCCGGAGAGCTTCTCGTACCGGCGGAAGTAGTTCTGCAGGGTGATCGTGGCCAGCGTCTGGTTCTCGGCCTTGATCCGCACACCCTCCTTGGCCTCCAGCGCCTGGTGCATCCCCTCGTTGTAGCGACGCCCGGGCAGGATCCGGCCGGTGTGCTGGTCCACGATCAGCAGCTCGCCGTCGAGCACCACGTAGTCCTTGTCCCGGGTGAACAGCTCCTTGGCCTTGACCGCGTTGTTCAGGAACCCAATCAGCGGGGTGTTCAGCGACTCGTACAGGTTCTCGATGCCGAGGTAGTCCTCGACCTTCTCGATCCCGGGTTCGAGGATCCCGACGGTCTTCTTCTTCTCGTCGAACTCGTAGTCGGTCTCGTTGTTCAGCCTCCGCACCAGCCGGGCGAACTCCACGTACCACTTGTTGACGTCCCCGGAGGCAGGACCGGAAATGATCAGCGGGGTGCGGGCCTCGTCAATGAGGATCGAGTCCACCTCGTCGACGATCGCCATGTTGTGCCCGCGCTGGACCAGCTCGCTGGTGGACCAGGCCATGTTGTCGCGCAGGAAGTCGAAGCCGAACTCGTTGTTGGTGCCGTAGGTGATGTCCGCGGCGTACATCTCCCGGCGTTCGTCCGGCTTCTGCCCGGACAGGATCACCCCGGTGGTCAACCCGAGGAACCGGAATACCCGCCCCATCAGCTCGCTCTGGTACTGGGCAAGGTAGTCGTTGACCGTCACGATGTGCACCCCCTTGCCGGAGAGCGCGTTCAGGTAGGCCGGCAGGGTCGCGACCAGGGTCTTGCCCTCACCAGTCTTCATCTCGGCGATGTTGCCCAGGTGCAGGGCCGCCCCGCCCTGGATCTGGACGTCGAAGTGCCGCTGGCCGAGAGTGCGCTGGGCTGCCTCACGCACCACGGCGAACGCTTCGGGCAGCAGCGCGTCCAAGGACTCACCATCGGCGAGGCGCTCCTTGAACCGGTCGGTCTCCTCCCGCAGCTCCGCATCGGTGTGGTCGGAGAAGGAATCCTCCAGGGCGTTCACCTGTTCCGCGATGCCCTGGAGCCGTTTGAGGATCTTCCCCTCGCCCAAGCGCAGGATCTTGTCGAGGATCGAAGGCACACGGACTCCCAGATGGTTGGATCTCGTCGACGCCGCGAACGACGCCCCAGGGGTCCATCGTAGGCGAGTGCTCGCCCGGACCGAAAAACTGGCGGGTGCGCGGCCTGTGGAACGCTCGCGCACCCGCCAGATCGGTGCTGGATAGCCGCCGGGAGGGCGTCAGGCGGTGGCCGAGCGGACCTCGTCCGGGGCAGAGCCGCTCGCGCCGTTACTGGTGGCGGTGTAGTTCAGCCGGATCACCCCGTAGGTCCAGCCGCGGCGGTTGTAGACCACGCAGGGCTGCTGCGTCTCGGCGTCGATGAACAGATAGAACGGGTGCCCGACCAGCTCCATCTCGGCCAGCGCCTGGTCCACGGTCATCGGCTCGGTCTCGTGCACCTTCTGCCGGATCACCACTGGGGAGTCGCCCAACTGCGCTTCCACGGCCACCCCTGGTTCGGTCGGCGGCTGCGGCGCATCGGGCGCCTCCTCCTCCTCGGTATCGGCCGGCGGCTGGAGGAGGTCGAGCGGTTCGGGCACCGGCCGCTGGACGGGCCGGCGGCGGTGGGTCTTGCGGCGGTCCCTGGCCCTGCGCAACCTCTCGAGCAACTTGGCGGTCGCCAGGTCCAGCGCGGCATATCGATCCGACGCACTGGCTTCGGCACGCACCACCGGACCCTTGGCCCGGACCGTGAGCTCCACCCGCTCCGAGCGGTCGGCGAGCCTCGGGTTGTTCTCGTGTGTCACCTCGACGTCGACGCGCTGCGCGTACGGAGACAGCTGTGGCACCTTCGCCAGCTTCTCCTCGACATGCCGCCGGAAACGCTCCGGCGACTCGGTGTGACGGCTGACCAGGACGATCTCCATGACGAACCTCCACGGGTCTTCATCTGGTCCGGGCGGACCCGGACCGTTCGACGACGTGGCCACCGGTTCTTGCCGGACAGCCACGCACAACGGCTAGTCGGCATCACCCCCTCGCCCGCCGCGTGAACGGATCAGCGCTGCTGAGGTACCGCTCACGAGTGGCTCCATGGCACGACGCTAGTCCACCGACGCCGGTCACGACACCGCAACGCCCACTGCGACCCGGCCCAGGCCCGTCCCGTCTCAGGATGTGACCTCGGGCGACCCCATCTGGCTCACTCCGGACGCGGGGTGGGCCGCCCCGGCGGCGGGGTGGCCGCGAGCGCGAAGGCGCCGATCACCTCTGCACCCGCTCCGGCCAGCGCCGTACGCGAGGCGTGGATCGTGGATCCGGTGGTGACGACGTCGTCGACGATCAGGACCGGCGTAGCCGCTGGCAGCGCACTGGCCACCCGGACCGGACTCCGGCCACGGCGGGCCCGCGCCGCGGCACCCAGCCGATGACCGCTGCCGCCGCGCCGGCGCAGCACATCGACGGCCCGCACACCCGTCCCGGTCCCGGCGGCCAGACCGCGGGTGAGGGCGACCGCCAGGTCTGCGGCGACCAGTCGGCGCGTCATCCGGCGGCGCCATCCCGAGGGTGCCGGGACCACGAGCAGACCCGGACCGTCCCCGGGCAGTGCAAGCTGCCCGGCAAGCCGGCGGCCGGCGCGCTCACCGACCTGTGCGAGCACAGCGGCCAGATCCGGCCGGACGCCGGACTTCCAGGCCAGCACCACATGTCGTACCGGTCCGGCGTAGGACGCTGTGGTCCAGGTGGGCAGTCCCAGTGCGGGTGCGACATCCTGCGCACCGAGAACGACCGTGTCCTCCTCGCACCGGTACGGGTCGGCGAACAGGGCAGCGCAGGCCGGGCACAGCGAACGGTCGCCGTGGCCGCATCCGGCGCAGGTCAGCGGCAGTATCAGGCCCACCAGGTCCCGGCCCAGCGCGACGGCGGAGCGCACCATGGTCTGCAGGCTCACCCGGCTCTCCTCTCCCCTGCCCGCGATCTCTCCCCTCTGCGCGGGCTCTCCTCTGTGCGCGGAGGCACTCTCTGCAGATCGAGGTGGGAAAGGAGCACCTCGGTGTCACACGACTGCCTCCATCGGATCGGCCACCACGTCGCTGACCTACCGGGCGCGACGTTCACGGCACGATGAGACGTCGGCGCGGACGGGTGCGGGGCACCCCGGCGCGTTCGAGCTTCCGCTCCAGCGGGTACTTCCGCCACGCGTCATCCCAGTCCCAGCGTCCGAACTTCTCCACCTGAGCACGGATCTCATCCTCCCGCCGTTTCTCCCGGACCACCCGCTGTGCTGCGCGCGGACCGGAGCCGGCGTCCAGGTACTTGCCGTGCCCATCTGCCTCCATCGCGATGTCGAGCTCCGGCCAGTAGAAGTCCACCCAGACGTACTCGCCGAGTCCAGGCAGCCAGAACCGGTGCTGCAGCTCGGGGGCGGCGAATCCGAGCTCCTCGATCACCAGTCGGCTGATCGACTCCAGCGCACCGTCGGCGAACGGTGTGGCGCGGCGCAGCACAGCCGTCGCGCGAGTCTGCCCACGGTACGGGAGTAGTCGCTCGTGCTCGCCGGACAGGGCTTCCGGAGTGAGCAGCGGCGGTCGCTCGGCATAGGGCGGGTGACGCAAGGCAGCGTCGGCGGCCACCAAGCCTGCGGCTAGCGTGGCGCTGCGGGCCACCTGAATCACCGTGTAGGCGGGTCCAGTCACCCGGATGCCGTCGACGCAGGCCTCCGGGGCATCGAGGCGGTGACCGACGTACCGCACGTCACCGCGTCGAGAACCGTTCAGACCGCCGGCGAGCACGTAGACCTCGCGCGGCCACCGGCCCACGATCGGCAGTCCGAGCAGGGCCGCCGCGGAATAGGAGGTGAACACTCGGCCGGGCATCTGGTGCGCGGCAGCCCGCACGCGACGCAGGTATCGCGCAGCATCGCCCCGTGGACCGCTAGGTTCCGGCGTTTCGGTCACCGCGTAGACACCGGGCCAGATACGCGTGAGGACGCCCGCGTGGTGCAGCCGGTGCACGCGGTACCTCCTGCCCACGGCCGAGGCGTCGGAGGCCATGATCAGCCCGTCCGGCCGCACGGGAAGATCGTCGAGAAGTGAGTGCATAGGTGACAGGCCACCAGTTTCGGCGGATGGCCGGAAGGCGGAGGCAGGGGTGCTGTGGATAACGGCGCACCATCGTCACGGATAGTCACGCCGCCCCCTGCGGAGGCACTGATGTGGCAACGAGGTGCAATTGTCCGCCCTCAGTGCACCGGAGCAATCTCCGTGCAGGACCGCGCTATCCCGGGAAGGTGGGGTACCGCACCCCGCTGGCCACCGGGGCCCAGCCGTTGCCGGACCGTCCGTAGAGCCCGCCGTCCTCAGTGGCCAGGTACAGGTCTCGGACGCCGCGGCCGGACGCGATCCGGACCGTGTCCGGCACACTCGGCAGCGGAGTGGTCCGCCCGCCAACCTCCAGCACGTGCACAGTCTGGGTCGCCTGGCTCACCCCGAGCACGGCGAGCTGGGTCTCGTCCACCCACACCACGTCGCTGGCCTCGTTCAGCTCACGGCCCACCCGCTGCCCGGGTCCGATGCCGGTGGGGGTCCCGTCGGCGTCGACCGTGATCGCGTGCACCATGACCTGGACGGAACCGTCCGATTCCACGATCATCGCCAGCCGTGCACCGTCGCGGCTCACCCGCAGCGCCCGCACGCTCATTCCGGCCAGTGCAGGGGTCTCGATCGCCTCCAGGTTGCCCTCGGCACGGGTGATGAGCAGCTCCCCGGCGTTCTCCTGCTCGCCGGTCCAGACCCACCCGTTCGGTGCATAGGACGGCGGTAGCAGGTTCTGCCCCTCCACCAGCACCGTGGCGTCGGACTCGGCCGTGGCCGCGGTGATCAGCTGGCTGGTGCCGGCCAGCAGCACCGTCTGCTCCTCGGAACGGTAGCCCACTGCCGGATCGGCCGGGTCCAGCGTCGCCAGGTCGACGGCATCCGGTACCGGCGCCAGTTCGGCGCCGTTGTAGGTGGCGAGCTGGTCGTCCGCGTCCAGCACGGTCAGCGTGCGGCCGACGCCGGGATCCACCACCAGGTCCGGGGTCGGTGCACTGACCTCGAGCGGCACATCGCCGACGGTGACCTGCACCCCCTGGACCTGCGGCAGCCCGGTCAAGGTCTCCTCGATCTGCGCCACCAGGAGTGCCCGGTCGTCGGCGCCGGCGGTCTGCACGGCAGAGGTGAGTGGCACGTTGGCGATCCCACCGCTGACGGTGACTGAGTCGATGGACAGCTCGGCACCGTCCGGGAGGGCCGAGATCACCGCCGGGGAGAGCCACTCGGCAGCACCTCCGAGCAGTCCCCGCACCGCATAGGTGGCCCGGTTCCGCAGCGGGTACCAGCGCAAGTCAGGAACCAGCGTGCCGCCGTCCGCGCTGAGGAAGTACACCGGTGTCTTCCGGTACAGCGTTCCAAAGTTCACCTCGGACATCAGCACACCGTCGGGCAGTTCGCTGATCCGCCATTCTCCGGACGCGTCCTGGACCAGCGTGTAGCTCATCGTGGAAGAGGTGCCCGGTGCTGCCTGGGTGTAGATCCCGTCACTGTCCACCGTGGCGACCACGGTGACGGCGATCTCCACAGTGCCCTGGACCGAGTCGTCGTAGGTCAGCGGTGCCGACCCGTCGTAGATCACTACCTGGGCCGCCGGGTCCCAGTCCGAGCGGCTGGACTCGGTGAGGAACTTCCGGGCCGTGGTGAACTCGTCGGCGATCCCGGCCACGGCTGCGGCCTGGAACCCGCGCACGATCTGGTCCGGACCTGCTCCCGGTTGCGGATCGTCGGCCACGACGTAGCCGACGCCTTCCTCCTGACCAGCCTCCACCCCCGGCTGGACGGTGCCGTCGATGGGCAGTGACGTGCAACCGGCCAGCAGCGCGAGTGCGGTCAGGCCGGCGAGCAGGCGGGGGGATCTCCTCACAACTCCTCCTCCTGCTCCCATTGTGGAACAGCGGCGGGCCCGGCGGGATCGAGTGGTTGTTCCAGGCTGACCTCGGCCCGCTCGGGACGCAGCTGCAGCGGGGACTCACCGATCTCCAGCCCGGCCCGGCGAGGGAGGGTGAGCCTGAACGTCGCCCCTTCGCCCGGGCTCCCCCAGGCGTCCAGCGAACCGCCGTGCAGGCGGGCATCCTCGAGCGCGATGGCCAGGCCGAGGCCGGTACCACCCAGGGTCCGGGCCCGGGCGGGGTCGGCCCGCCAGAATCGGTCGAACACGTGCTCGGCCTGGACCGGAGTCATCCCGATCCCGTGGTCGCGGACGGCGATGGCCACGGCGGTCTCGTGCTCCCCCACCAGGATGTCGATGTCCTGGCTCTCGCCGTGCTCCACAGCGTTCACCAGCAGGTTCCGCAGCACCCGCTCCACCCGGCGGGCATCGGCCTCAGCGGTGACCGGCCCATCCGGTGCGTGGATCCGGATGGCCGATCCGCGTTCCGCGGCGAGCGGTTCGGTCAGGGCCACCACCCGGTCCAGCACGATGCGCAGGTCGAGGGCTTCGACGTCCAGTACCGCGGCGCCGGCGTCGAACCGGGAGATCTCCAGCAGGTCCACCAGCAGGTTCTCGAACCGGTCGAGCTGGTTCTGCAACAGTTCGGCCGAGCGGGACTGGGACGGCGGGAAGCTCTCCCGGGCTTCGTAGAGCACCTCGGCCGCCATCCGGACGGTGGTCAGCGGGGTGCGCAGCTCGTGAGAGACGTCGGAGACGAACCGCTGCTGCATCCGGGAGAGCTCGGCGAGCTTCTCGATCTGGTCCTGCAGGCTGGTAGCCATCTCATTGAAGGACTTGCTCAAGGTGGCCAGCTCATCCCGGCCGCGCACCTCCATCCGTTCGGTGAGGTGGCCGTCCGCCAACCGTTCGGCGGTGCGGGCGGCCTGCTGGACCGGATCGAGGACCTGCCGGGTCAGGTACCAAGCCATCACCAGCAGCAGCACCACCAGGCTGGCGGCACCGACAGCGAGCACCCGCTGGAGCAGGTCGAGCTGCGCCTGTTCGGAAGCGAGCGAATAGACGATGTACAACTCGTGCTCCCCGGCCACCGGCATGGTCACCGGAGCACCGACCACGATCCCCGGAACGGTGCCGCTGCCATTGGGCAGGGCCACCGACTGCCACTGCTGGAACTGCTCGGCGCGGACCTGGTCGCGCAGCTCGTCCGTGATCACTGCCCGCAGCGCGTTGTTGGTGGCCGGTGCCTGGATGACCACCGAGGTGGACGGGTCCGGCGAGGGCAGCAGGAGAACTCCGGCGGCATCCAGTGAGGACTGCTGCAGGGTACGGACCATGTCGTCGCCGAGCTGCTGCACGTCCTGCACACTGGAGACCGTGGTGGAGTCGAACTGCTGCTGCGCCTGCTCCGCACGGCTTGCGGCATCGGCGAGCACCTGGTCCCGGCGCTGGTCGAACAGACCGTCGCGGACCTGGTCGGCGAGCACCACGGCGAGCAGCACCAGTGCGAGGGTGCCTACCGCCACCGTGGTGGCCGAGATCCGCAGCCGCAGCGAGTGCCGCCAGGTCCGCAGCGCCACCCGTGCTCGCCGCCGCAGCCACCGGCTGGCAAGGATCGAGGTGCGTACGGCCGACTGCCACCACGACCGGTCGACTCCGGCCGGAGCGTTCACGAGACGGGCGTGCCTGCCCGGTATCCGACGCCGCGGACGGTCACGACCACCTCAGGGTTCTCCGGATCCTTCTCCACCTTCGCCCGCAGCCGCTGCACGTGCACGTTCACCAATCGGGTGTCCGCCTGGTGCCGGTAGCCCCAGACCTGCTCGAGCAGTACTTCCCGGGTGAACACCTGCCAGGGTTTGCGGGCGAGCGCCACGATCAGGTCGAACTCCAACGGGGTGAGGTTGATGGTCTCCTCACCGCGCATCACCCGGTGTCCGGGCACATCGATCACCAGGTCGCCGATCGGCAGCCGTTCGGTGCCCTGGGTCTGGCGGTCGCGCAGCCTCGCCTTGACCCGGGCCACCAGTTCCGTGGGCTTTGCCGGTTTGGTGATGTAGTCGTCCGCCCCGGCTTCCAGCCCCTGGACGACGTCGGCGGTGTCCCCCTTGGCGGTGAGCATCACGATCGGTACCCCGGACTCGGCGCGGATCCGCCGGCAGATCTCGATCCCGTCCATCCCCGGCAGCATCAGGTCGAGCAGGATCAGGTCCGGCTGCTCGGTGCGGTAGGCGTCGACCGCTGTGGCCCCGTCGGAACAGAATGCCGTCTCATACCCCTCGGACTGCAGCACAATGCCGATCATCTCCGACAGCGCGGCGTCGTCGTCCACCACCAGCACGCGTCCACTCATGGCCCTATCGTGTCACCTCCACGGCCGAAACGGGGCGAGGTCGGGCGGTTGTGGTGCAGTAGGTCCGGATGAGTCGGGGGCGGCGTCCGTGCGAAGATGACCCCACCACCACGACCAAGGGGACACAGACCACGATGAGCCACCCGGATCCGCCAGGGCAGAACGGAGCTGAGCCGCCCGACTGGGGTGGTGCGGCGCCCACACCGCCGCCGGGACCGCAGCAGCCCGGCCGGCCCGCAGGGGGGCCGCCCGCAGGATGGGGCGAGGCTCCTCCACCCGGTGGGTATGGCCAGCAGCCGGGCTACGGACAACAGCCCGGTTATGGCCAGCAGCCGGGTTACGGCCAACAACCGGGCTACGGCCAGGGACAGGGCGCCTACACCCAGTCCGGCGGTTACGGCCAACAGCCGGGCTACGGTCAGCAGCCGGGCGGCGACTACGGCCAGTACGGGGGGCAGACCGGTGGGCTCCCGCCGGCCTGGGGTCCGGCGCCGCAGCCGGGGATCATCCCGTTGCGACCACTGACCCTCGGCGAGATCTACGACGGCGCTATCCGCTCCATCCGGACCAATCCGGCCGTGATGTTCGTTCTCTCTGCACTACTGGTCGCCGTGGCGACGCTGGTGCAGGGCATCGCCACCTGGGGGGTGTTCGAGGACCTGAACGCCCTGGTCGGGATGGACCCGGAGACGATGGCCACCCTGGACAGCAGCTCGCTGATGGCCACGCTGCAGTCCGCCGTGCTCGGCTTTGCGATCTCTGGTGTGGTCTCGTTCCTGATCACCACGATCCTCAACGGGCTGCTCATCCACGCGGTGAGCCAGGCGGTGATCGGGCGGAAGATGAACCTCGAGGAGGTCTGGAACGCCACCAAGCGGCAGATCCCCCGGCTGCTGCTGCTCAGCATCGTGGTCACCCTGATCATGCTGGCCGTGGTCGCGGTGCTCGCCAGCCTGGTGGCTCTGCTAGCGCTGACCGAGAACGTGGCGGCGATCGGCGTCGGTGTGCTGGTGGTGGCGCTGCTGATGATCGTCGGCATCCTCGCCGTGGCCACGCTCACCGTGCTGGCGACCCCGGCGCTGGTACTCGAGCGTGCCGGGGTGTTCACCGCGCTGCGCCGGTCCTTCACCCTCACCAAGCAGTCCTTCTGGCGGGTGCTGGGGATCTACCTGCTCACCGCCATCCTGGTCGGTATCCTCAGCTCGGTGATCGCTTACCCGGTCGCCATCTTCGGCGAGCTCATCGGCTCGGCCAGCGGGATGTACGTCCTCAACCTGGTGGCGAACGTGATCGCCCTGTCCATCACCACCCCGTTCATGGCGGCGGTCACCGCGCTGCTCTACATCGACGTGCGGATGCGCCTGGAGGCGCTGGACGTCGAGCTCGCCCGGGCCGCCCAGGAGTCGTGAGCGTGCCCGGCCCCTGGTCGAGGGAGGCTCCGTTGACCCCCTCGGCGGACGAGGCGCGCGAGTGGGCCGAGGCCGAGCTCGCCAAGGCGATCTACAACGACGAACCCACGTTGCTGGAGCGACTGCTGAACTGGCTCGCGGAACTCTGGCGTGAGCTGATGTCCTGGAACGAGAGCGTCGGCCCCGTGGTGCTGCCCCTGGTGGTGCTCGCCGTCGCCGTGCTGATCGTGGCTGCGGCCCTGCTGATTGGTGGCCCGATCCGGCGGCGGCGTGCCCGGCAGCAGGGCACCAGCGCCGCTGTGCTCGACGGTGACGAACGCACCTCCGGCGAGCTCCGGTCCGCCGCTGAGGCAGCTGCGGCGGCCGGGAACCACTCGTTGGCGGTGCTGGAACGCTTCCGTGCGATCGTGCGGTCCCTGGACGAACGCGTCGTGCTCGAGGACCGGGCCGGGCGCACTGCTCATGAGGCCGCCACCGAGGCCGGCCACGGGCTCCCGGACTGTGCGCCTGATCTGCTCCGCGCCTCCGGGCTCTTCGATGCAGTCTGCTACGGCGACCTGCAGGCCGAGCCGGCCGACTACGACCAGGTGGTGGCTGTGGACGAGGCGGTGGCAGCGGCTCGGCCAGTGCGGCTGGCCGGGATGGAGCACGATCAACAGGCGGTCGCTGGATGAGCGCGGCCCCGCCCACCTTCAGCGCACTCGGGCGACGCCATGGCAGCGATGCGGACGCCGACCGGGCATCACGCTCCGGGCGCCGCAGCCTGCTCTTCGTGGGTATCGCTCTGCTCGCGTTGATCTTGGCCGCTGTCCTGCTCAGCAGGCTCTCCCCGGACACCAGCCAGGAACCGCTCTCGGCAAGCAACCCGGATCCGGTCGGGGCGCGAGCCGCCGCCCAGATCCTCGGCGAGCACGGTGTGCAGGTGACCGAGGTGAGCACCACCGCTGCGGCGCTGGCCGATGCCCGCCCGGAAGCCACGCTGCTGATCACCGGTGCCGACGAGCTCCGGCCGGAGCAGCTGCGAGCCCTGGCCGACGTCCCCTCGGACGTGGTGCTCATCGGCCTCGGCTACGGGGACCTCTCCGCGCTCACCGACCGGGTGCAGGTGGAGGGCGGCGGAGCCCAGGGCACCTACCCGGCCGAGTGCTCCGACGAGCACGCCCAGGCGGCCGAAGAACTGTCCACCGCCGGCCCGGGCCTGGCCACACATCCGGACATGGAGGGCTGCTTCCCGCTCGATGACACCGCCGGCACCGTTGCCTTCGGTACCTGGACGGCCCAGGACGGGCAGACCTGGTCCGTGCTGGCCAACCCGCACCCACTGACCAACGCCGGTCTGGACGAAGCCGGCAACGCGGCCCTGGTACTGCGCATCCTCGGCCAGCACGAGCACCTCACCTGGTACGTCCCGGATCCCAATGACGACTTCGGGATGAGTGAGGAGGGCCCCTCGTCGTTGATCCCGGGCATGGTCGCCGTGCAGGTGCTGATCACGCTGGTGGCGTTCGCCTACTGGCGTGGCCGACGGCTCGGCCGGGTGGTGGTGGAACCGCTGCCGGTGGTCGTGCGGGCCACAGAGACCACCCGCGGACGCGGCCGGCTGTACCGCAGGGGTCGGTCCTACGCGCACGCGGCCGCCGCACTGCGTGCCGGTACCATCTCCCGGATCGCCGCCCGGCTCGGCCTACCGCGCACCGCCACCGGCCCGGACGTGGTCGAGGCACTCTCCCGCGCCACCGGCCGCCCACCCGAGGCGATCGACTCCCTGCTCTACGGCCCACCGCCCACCGACGACGCATCGCTGATCACCCTGACCCAGGCCCTGGACATACTGGAAAGCGAGGTTCATCGCTGATGACCACCCCCTCCGGACCCGCCGGGTCCCACCCCGAGCAGGGCAACCAGCCGAGCTCACCGTACGCACCGCCCGAGGCAGCCGGTGCGGCGCCCGGCCAGTCGCCGCAACCAGGCAGCCCCACTGGCGCCCCTGCCCCTGGTACGGACGCCTGGCCACCGGGAGCTGCGCCGTCGACGGCTCCCTCGTTCGGCCAGGCCAGCGGCCAGGCCTACCCGCCGTACTCCTACGGCGCGGCAGGTGGACAGGGCCCCAGCACCCCGGACCAGACGGCGGCACCGCAGCCACCGGGCTACGGCTACGGACAGCCGCACCCGGCCGACGCGCCGCCGCAGCCGGCCCAGCCCGGTGCGCCCGCGCAGGCTCCGGCCAACGATTCCCCGGTGCGGGCCACCCTGGCCGCCGTACGCGGGGAGGTGGCCAAGGCGGTGGTCGGCCAGGACGCGGCGGTGACCGGTCTGGTGATCGCGCTGCTCTGCCGCGGGCACGTGCTGCTCGAGGGGGTACCCGGGGTGGCCAAGACGCTGCTCACCCGGACGCTGGGCGCCGCACTGGAGCTGGAGATGAAGCGGGTCCAGTTCACTCCGGACCTGATGCCCGGTGATGTCACCGGCTCACTGGTCTACGACGCGCGCACCGCGGAGTTCTCCTTCCGCGAGGGACCGGTGTTCACCCACCTGATGCTCGCCGACGAGATCAACCGCACCCCGCCAAAGACCCAGGCCTCGCTGCTGGAGGCGATGGAGGAGCGACAGGTCAGCGTGGACGGCGAGCCACGGCCGCTGCCGGACCCGTTCATGGTGATCGCCACCCAGAACCCGGTCGAGTACGAGGGCACCTACCCGCTGCCCGAGGCCCAGCTGGACCGGTTCCTGCTCAAGCTGATCCTGCCACTACCCGAGCGGGGCGAGGAGATCGAGGTGCTGCACCGGCACGCCCACGACTTCAATCCGCGGAACCTGGCTGCTGCCGGGGTGCAGGCAGTGGCCGATGCCGAGCAGCTCGCCGCCGCCCGCGCCGAGGTGGCCGAGGTGGAGATCGGGCCCGAGGTGCTCGGCTACATCGTGGACATCTGCCGGGCCACCCGCACCTCCCCCTCGCTGCAGCTGGGGGTCTCCCCGCGCGGTGCGACGGCGTTGCTCGGCACCTCCCGCGCGTGGGCGTGGCTCTCCGGTCGCCGGTACGTCACCCCGGACGATGTGAAGGCACTGGCCCACCCCACGCTGCGGCACCGGGTGCAGCTGCGTGCGGAGGCCGAGCTGGAAGGCGTCACCGCGGAGACCGTGCTCGACGGGATCCTGGGGTCGGTCCCGGTTCCGCGCTGATGGTCATCACCGGTCCTGCGGTCGCGCTGGTTGCGCTCGGCATCCTTCCGGTGGCGCTTGCTCCCCAGGCTGCCACTGTGTGGGTGTGGGCACTGATCGTGGTGCTCGCCGTCGGGGCGGATCTGCTGCTGGCCGGTTCCCCGGCCCGGGTGCAGGTGCGGCGCGGTCCGCTCGGGTCGGTGCGCCGGGAGCAGAGTGCCACCTCGGTGCTCACCCTGACCAACAGCGGCAACCGTACGCTGCGCGTGCTGGTGCGTGATGCCTGGCAGCCGACCGCCGGGGCAGGCAGCAACCGGTTCCGGCTGACGCTGCCCGCCGGGGAGTCCCGCCGGGTGCGCACCCCGCTACGGCCGCACCGGCGCGGGGACCTGCATGCGGACCGGGTGACCGTGCGCTGCTACGGTCCGCTGCGGCTGGCCGCCCGGCAAGCCTCCCGGGAGGTACCCGGTACGCTGCGGGTGCTCTCGGAGTTCAAGTCCCGGCGGCACCTACCCTCCCGGCTCGCCCGGCTGCGGGAGATGGACGGGCGCACCGCGGTGAACGTGCGCGGTCAGGGGACCGAGTTCGACTCGCTGCGTGAGTACGTGATCGGTGACGACGTCCGCGCGATCGACTGGCGGGCCACCGCCCGGCGTGCGGAGGTGGTGGTGCGCACCTGGCGCCCGGAGCGAGACCGGCGGGTGATGATCGTGCTGGACTCCTCCAGGCTGTCCGCCGCCCGGCTGGGCGACGAGCCCCGGATCGAGGCTCAGATCGAGGCCGCGCTGCTGCTCACCGCGCTCGCCTCCAAGGCTGGGGACCGGGTGGACCTGCTCGCCCTGGACCACACGGTGCGCGCGCGGGTGCGCGGCAACCACGGGCCCACGGTGATGGCCAAGCTCGCCGATGCCCTCTCCGGGGTGCACCCCACCCTGGTGGAACCGGACTGGACCCGCACCACCCAGCAGGTGCGGGACACGCTCTCCCAGCGGGCGCTGGTGGTGCTGCTGACCGCAGTGGAGGCGGGTGTGGCCGAGACGGGACTGCTGCCGGCAGTGGCCACCCTCGCCCGGGATCATCAGCTGATCGTCGCCTCGGCCACCGATCCGGGCACCGACCAGCTACGCCGGACCCGGGAGACCTCCGCGGAGGTGTTCGACGCCGCGGCCGCAGAACGCAGCGACCTGGAGCGCGCGGCACTGGCCGCCCGGTTGCGGCGCACCGGCGCCGAAGTGGTCGAACGGCTGCCGGACCAGCTGCCGCCCGCGCTGGCGGACACCTACCTGGCGTTGAAGGCAGCCGGGCGGCTCTAGCCGCTACCGGGTCGATCCAACCCGCCCGGAGAGCTGCTCCACCGCCAGCAGCAGTGCCGAATGGTCCAGGTGGCCCCTCCCCTGGGCGCACAGAGACGTCATCAGCTCCGCTGTCAGGGCACCGACCGGGATGACGACTCCGGCCTCGCGTGCGGCGGCGGTGAGGATGCCCAGGTCCTTGTGGTGCAGCTCGGCGCGGAAACCCGGCCGGAAGTCGTGGGCGATCATTCCCGCGGCCTTGCGGTCCAGGATCCGGTTGCCGGCGAGACCGCCGGCCAGCACCGAGCAGGCAGTCTCCAGGTCGATCTCGTGCGCATCCAGGAAGGTCAAGCCTTCGGCCACTACCTGGATGGTGCCGGCGACGATGAGCTGGTTGGCAGCTTTGACGGTCTGCCCGGCGCCGGCCGGGCCCACATGCACGATCGTCGACCCGACGACTTCCAGCACTGGCTGCACGTGCGCCAACGTGGACGCCTGGCCGCCGACCATGACGGAGAGTGTGCCTTCGATCGCTCCACTCTCCCCGCCGCTGACCGGAGCATCGAGGAAGTCGATGCCGGCGGTCTGCGCTGCGGCGGACAGCTCCCGCGCCACCCGCGGTGCGATGGTGCTCATCTCCACCACCACAGCGCCCGGGCGGAGGTGGGCAAAGACGCCGTCCGCTCCCTGCAGCACAGCGGTCACGTCCGGAGCGTCCGGCAGCATCGTGATGACGACGTCAGCGCTACCGACGGCATCGGCGATGCTCCCGCCCCGGGTGCCACCGGCGGCAACCAGCTCATCCAGCCGCCCGGGGCTCCGGTTGAAGCCGGTGACCGGGTATCCGGCAGCGACGAGATTCTTGGCCATCGGCAGGCCCATCACCCCCAGGCCGATGACGGCGATCGCCGGCTGAGGTGCTGCTGGTGCTGTGCTCACGTGGTCCACTCCTCGTTCTCGTTCGGTCTTACGCCGACACCAGGTCCATCAGGTGTTCGGCACGTACCCCGAGCGCGGTCAGGTCACCGTTCTCGGTCAGCGCATCCTGCATGAGCCGGGCACTGACGCCCACCACTGCAGCGCCTGCGGCGAAGTAGGCCGGGACCTCGGCAATCTCCACGCCCCCGGTAGGAATCAGCGGGACGTCCGGCATCGGCCCATGCAGCTCGCGGATGTAGCTCGGTCCGCCGAGGGGACCCACTGGGGAAACCTTGACCGCCTCGACACCCAGCTCCCAGGCGGTGAGGATCTCGTTCGGGGTCAGCGCCCCGGGCACGTAGCTGACCCCGGCGGCCCGTGCCACGTCGGCCACTGAGCGGTGGGTCACCTGACTGACCACGAACTGCGCACCGGCAGCGATCGCAGCCGTGGCATCCTCGGGTCCACGGATCGTGCCGGCCCCGACCGCGAGATGCGTACCGTATCGGGCGCGCAGCGCAGCGATGCACTCGATCGCGCCGGAGCTGCTGAGCGTGACCTCCACAGCGGGCAGCCCCGCCTCGGCCAGGACGTCCACGGCGACGGGGAACTGCTCGGTAGTGGCGGCTCGGAGTACGGCCACGACCGGCTGCTGGGCCACCAGTGCTCGCAGAGTGTGCATCGACGCCTCCTTTACTTGTACGATGACTCTACAAGTTATACGATCACTTATCTGGGCCGCAAGGCGTTCGTCCGAGGGAGCCAATCGTCATGGAGCACAACCACCAGCCGGAAACAGGTACCGCGGCGCCCGGGGCCACGCTGATCGCCCCGGAGCTCGCTGGTTCCGGCGAGGTGATCCAGTGGATCCGGCTCTCCTCAGTCACGCTGCCGCTGCAGCAGGCGATCAGTGATGCGAAGGTCTTCACCGGCCGACAGCGTCCGATGACCGAGGTGGTGCTGCTGTTCGCCGAGGTGAGCACCAGCGCAGGCCTGGAGGGCATCGGTTTCAGCTACTCCAAGCGAGCCGGCGGCCCCGCGCAGTACGCCCACGCCGAAGAAGTGGCCGGTGACCTGCTCGGCGAGGACCCCAACGACATCCCGCGGCTGTATGACAAGCTGCTCTGGTCCGGCGCCTCGGTCGGGCGTAGCGGTGTCGCAGTGCAGGCCATCGCCGCCCTCGACATCGCCCTCTGGGACCTCAAGGCCAAGCGCGCCGGCCTCCCGCTGGCGAAGCTGCTCGGCACGCACCACGACGCCGTGCGCACCTACAACACCTCGGGCGGGTTCCTGCACGCCGACATCGGCCAGGTGAAGGAAAACGCCACCCGAGCCCTGGAGAACGGGATCGGCGGGATCAAGCTCAAGGTCGGCCTGCCGGACGAGCGCACTGACCTCCTTCGGGTTCGCACCATGCGCGATCACCTGGGTGAGAGCGTGCCCTTGATGGTCGACGCGAACCAGCAGTGGGACCGCAACCGGGCGCTCCGGATCGGGCGCCGGCTCGAGGAGTTCGACCTCACCTGGATCGAAGAACCCTTGGATGCCTACGACGCCGCAGGGCACGCTGCGCTGACCCGCGCCCTCGACACGCCGATCGCCACCGGTGAGATGCTCTCCAGCGTCGCCGAGCATCGCACCCTGATCGAGAGCCAGGCCTGCGACATCCTGCAGCCGGACGCTCCGCGCGTGGGTGGCATCACTC
Organism: Candidatus Ruania gallistercoris; assembly: GCA_019116305.1. GTDB lineage: Bacteria > Actinomycetota > Actinomycetes > Actinomycetales > Beutenbergiaceae > Ruania > Ruania gallistercoris. The sequence continues at coordinate 26,817 of DXBY01000183.1, forward strand.
CGTTCCTCCAGCTGGCGACGCTTGCGGACGTCGCAGGGATTGACCTGTCGCCGCACTTCGCCATGGAGATCCACCTGCACCTGGCCGCGACGTATCGCCGCGAGCCCTGGGTGGAGCACTTCGAGTGGCTCGACCCGCTGTTCGACGAGCGGCTGGAGATCGCCGACGGTCGCATGCTCATCCCGGACCGGCCCGGACTCGGCATCACCCTGAGCGCCCAGGCTCGGGCCTGGGTGACCGAGACTACTGTGGTGGGTCGACGATAGGGTCCGACCATGGAGCCAGTCTCTGATCCGATCGACCGCACGAGCGCCCGGGGTCTCGGCGGAGAGCTCGTGCTGCGGCTGACCGAGCTGATCCAGGATGGCACGATCCGCAAAGGTGAGAAGCTGCCCACGGAGAGCTCTCTGATGGAGAGCTATCAGGTGAGCCGGACCGTGGTCCGGGAAGCGATCTCGCAGCTGCGGGCATCGGGGCTGGTGGAGACGCAGCAGGGCCGCGGCTCATTCGTGCTGACCGCGCCCAGCCACGGGCAGTTCGCTCTCGATGCCAACGAGATTCGCACTGTCGACGATGTCTGGGACATGCTCGACTTCCGCCTCGGCATCGAGTCCGAGGCCGCGGCCTTGGCAGCCGGCCGGCGCACCGACCAGCAGTTGGCGGAGCTCCGACGGCTACAGCAGCGGTTTGAGGACTGCGAGTCCCGGCCCAGCGATGCGGTCGAGGCAGACTTCGCGCTGCACCTTGGCGTAGCCAATGCTGCCCGGAACAGGCACTACAGCGCCCTGCTGAAATCCGTCGGGCCGATGATGATCGTGATGCCCAAGTTCCGGTTGCTGACCGGCGGGGACGCCAACCGCGAGGACAATGTCCGCCTCGCCGCGCTTGAGCACGACGCCATCGTGAGCGCGATCGCCCGTCAGGAACCGGAGACCGCGCGCGCCGCCATCCGGCTGCACCTGGCGAACTCCCGGGCACGAATGATGGGCTGAGCCTCAGCTCGCCCGGTGACCGCTGACTGTGCCCTCGTACTCCTCCGCGAACATCTCGGCAGCTCGGTTCATCGCCAAGGTCACCCCGTCCCCCTGGACCGCAACGGTGAAGTCCAGCTGGGCGTGATAGTGACCGATCACCTGCGAACGCAGGTACAGGGTGTGCTCATCCAGCCACGCAGCCGAGCTGAGTGTCTCGTACCCGTACCCGGGGAGTTCGTGCCGGATGAAGGTGCCGACGCCGAACGGGAAAGTGTGCTCCTGACCATCATGGGTGATCAGCCGGAGCTCGCCTCCACTCTCCCCCGCTTCCAGAGCCAGCCGGGCGAACGGCACGTAGCCCTCATCCAGCTGCCACGTCGCGGACAGCTCCTTGGCAGCGACCCCCGCCACCAGCGGTACGGGTGCCAGCGACAGGGATCCGACCAGATCGGCGAGGTCGTCAGCGGCTGCTGGGTCGGCGAGGACCGGACCGGTCAGTGCCGGCAGCAGCTCCTCCCAGACGGCATCGAAGAACGCCTGGTCCGCCCCACCCACCGGCTGGTTGTCCCCAGTGGTCACGACGACGAGCTCGTGCTCCGGCAGGCAGAGCGCGATCTGCCCACCCATCCCCCGGGCGGAGAAACCGCCGTGCTGGTTGCGCCAGAACTGGAACCCATATCCGCACTGGCTGTCCGGGAACCGCCCGGCCGTGTGCCTGGTCGCGGCCTGGTAGCCCGTGGCGGCGCGCATGTACTCGGCCGAGATCACCTGATCGTCGCCCCACCGACCCTCATCGAGGCAGAGCTGGGCGAACCGGAGGAAGTCACGCGGGGTGGAGAACAACCCCGACCCGCCATGGGCCACCCCAGCCGGATTGACCTCCACCTCGCGCGCACTCGGGCGGCCGCCGAGCTCCTCCCGCGTCATTCCCGTGGGACTGAGCAGAGCCGTCGGCGCCGCCTCGACCCCGATCCGGCGTAGTACCCGGTCCATCAGGAAGTCCGGGAGTCGCTGCTGGCTGAGCCGCTCGACGAGTGCTGTCAGCACCACCGTGGCCGAGGTGTCGTAGGAGAAGACGGCGCCGGGTTGCCGGGAGGGTGGCACCGTGAAGAACGTGCGCACCCAGTCGGTGTCGTCGGCCTGCTTGTAGGTGGTGCTGCCGTGCGCGGTACGCATGGTCAGCAGATCGACCACGCGCATCGCGGCCACGTACGGGTCCACCGGCCCGCTGGGCGCCTTGTCCGGGAAATAGTCGATCACCCGGTCGGAGAGGGTGAGGTGGCCGTCGTCGACGAGAGCGCCGACCGCGACGGCGACGTAGGACTTGCTCGCGGAGTACAACCGGTGCGGGGTCTGCGCCGTGTACGGCCACCAGTAGGCCTCGAAGGCGAGCGTGCCCGCTCGGGCGATCAGCAACGAGTGTGCGTTCAGACCGCGCCGTTCCAGGCGGGTGAGGAACCGGCGGATCGCGCGGCTCGGCACTCCCGCCTCGTCCGGGACGTCCGTCCTGCCCAACTCTGCACCCACCGCAGACATCATCCCTTCACTGCACCCGCACTCAGCCCTTGGACGAGGAACTTCTGCACATAGGCGAAGACGATGACCACCGGCACCGCTGCCACCACACCCCCGGCGGCGAGTGCACCAAAGTCCACACTGAACTCACCGAGCATATAGCTCAGTCCGACCGGGACGGTGAACCGGTCCTGGATGTTCAGGAACATCAGCGCGAACAGGAAGTTGTTCCACGCGTTGATGAACGCGAACGACCCGACGGCCACGATGGCCGGGCGCATCAGCGGCAGCATGATGGCCAGGAAACCGCGCACTCGACTGCAGCCGTCCATCCAGGACGCCTCTTCCAGCTCCACCGGGATGTTCCGGATGAAGCCGTACATCAGGATGATCGACAGCGGCAGCTGGAAGACCGTATCGGCAATGATCAGGCTCGCCAGGGAGTTGATGAGCCCAACGGTGCGGAAGATGTCGAACAGTGGGATCAGCATCATCGCGCCCGGGATGAACTGCGTGCACAGCATGATGATCATGAACAGCGCCTTGCCCCGGAACTTGTACCGGGCGATCGCATACCCGCCCAGGAGGGCGACCGCCGTCGTCAGCACGAGACTGGCCACGGCGACCATGATGCTGTTCTTGAAGTAGACGCCGAACCCCGCACCGACCCAGACGGTCTCGAAGTGTTCGAACGTGATCGGCCACGGAACCAGGGAGGTCGAACCTGCCGGCCGCAGCGCGAACAGCATCATCCAGTAGAACGGCACGATGGTGAAGACCAGGTACAGGGTGAGCGGCGCGAACAGGAGGATTCGGTCGCGGCGGCGCTGGCGCCGACGCTCCCTGCTCAGCGCTGCCCGGCCCGGCTCCGGCGGCGCGGTCGTCACCGGACCGGGGGTCAGGATGGGGGTGGCGCTCATTCGTTCGACTCCCGTCCGAAGTTCGTCAGCTTCAGGTAGAGGATGGTGACCATGCCCAGGAGCACGAACGCGGAGACGGTCAGGGCCGCGCCGTAGCCGAACTCCTTGGAGTCGATCGCCACCCGGGCTACGTAGAGCGGAAGCGTGGTGGTCGCGTTCGCCGGCCCGCCCCCGGTGAGGGTGTAGAGCAGGTCGACGTTGTTGAACTCCCAGACCCCGCGCAACAAGGTGGCCAGGATGATGGAGTTCTTCAGGTGCGGCAGCGTGATGGACCAGAACCGGCGGATCCGCCCGGCACCGTCCATCTGGGCCGCTTCGTACAGCTCCCCGGGCGCCGACTGCAGATCGGCGAGGATCAGGATGGTGAAGAACGGCACGCCGCGCCACAGCTCGGCCAGTACGGCTGCCCAGAACGCCGTGTCCCCACTGGCCAACAGCGAGGTGCCGTAGCTGGTCAGACCGAGGTCGGCGAGGTACTTGTTGACGCCCACGGCCGGGTTGTACAGCAGCAGCCAGATCGTGGTGGTGAGTACCCCGGAGACCGCCCACGGCGAGAACAGCACCGCCCGGGCCAGGCCGCGGCCACGGAAGGCTTCGTTCACGATGAGGGCGAGCAGCAGTCCGAAGACGAGCTGCAGGCCCACCTGCACGACCACCCACTTGCCGGTCACCCAGAGGCTGGACCAGAACAGGTCGTCCGAGAGCATGGTCTGAAAGTTGCCCAGGCCGATGAATCCGTTGTCCCAGGGTTTGCTGACGTTGTGCTGCTGCAGGCTGAAGTAGCCGATGCTGAGCAACGGATACAGCAGAAAGAGAGTGAGGAGCAGCATCGTCGGGGCGAGGAGCAGGTACGGCGTAGCCCTGCGCGGCAGCCGTCGCCGCCGCGACGACGACGGCTGCCGGGTCAGGAGGGAGGTGGACGTCACGGTGAGGACCGTTCCTTCCGATCGACGAGGGTCAGAATGCGCTCAGCAGACGCGCCGGGCTGGTCGTGCTCACGAGGTACGTTCCACGTACTCCGCCTGCGCCTGGGTGTAGGCGTCTGCGGCGATGTCCAGGAACTCCTGGACCGTCATCGTTCCCTGGAGCACTTCCTGCCACAGCGGCTCGAGCTGGGTCTTGGCGATCGCGTTGTACTCCGGGAGGTAGAAGGGCTCACGGAGCACCTGGGTGTCCGGGTCGTTGAGCACCTCGATGGCTGCTTGCAGCGGCTGGGCATCGGCGATCCAGTCCTGCTCGGCCACCTCGTGGTTGGACGGGATCTTTCCGGATTCCTCGGCCCAGAGCGCGTTTCCTTCTGGCGCCAGGAAGTGCTCGATGAAGCGCCAGGCCTCCTCCGGGTGCTCACTCTCGGCAAACATCGCTTGACCGAGAACTGTGGCACCGGAGACGGTGATCGGCCCTTCCTCGGATGGGAACGGCTGCAGCCCGTGCACGTTCTCCTCACCCAGGTTGTCCACATGGTCCTGGTAGGAACCGATGTTGTGGTGCATCATCACGCCGGCTCCGGAGCCGAACTGAGCGACCATGTTGGTGTACTCGTTGGTCAGGTCCGCCTGCGCCGTCTGGTTGCCGAACAAGCCGACATAGCGCTCCAGGGCAGCGACATTGCGCGGATCATTGAGGGTGGACTGGTCCTGCTCGTCGAAGAACGAGCCGACTCCGGACTGGCCGTACATCGCATCCAGCACCTGTGGGAACATCCCGGGCCCGCCGCGGAAGATGTAACCGAACTGGTTCTCCTCCGGATGCGTGAGCTCCTCGGCGGCGTCGTAGAACTCGTCCCAGGTGGTGGGTACCGCCACCCCTTCTTCCTCCAGGACGCCGACGTTCAGCCACAGGGTGTTCGCCAGGCCGGTGTCCGGTGCGAAGTAGAGCTGGTGATCCGGGACCACGCTGCGTGCCGTCTCCACCATGGGTGCGGAGATCTGGTCGGTCCACCCACCATCCTCGAACCGGTCGTCGAGCGGCTGGAGGGCACCCTGCGCAACCCAGTTCGCCGTGTCCGTGATGGAGGCGGTGATGACATCCGGGGTCGAGCCGGTCGCGATGGCGGTATCCACCTTCTGCTCGTAGGAGTCCGAGGGCAGGCCCACGTAGTTGACCCGGATGTCGGGATTGTCCGTCTCGAAGTCCTCGATGATCTGTTCCAGAGTTGCGGTCCGTGCCGGGGTGGCCTGGGTGTCCCAGAAGTCGATCTCCACCACACCGTCCTCGCTGCCCGAGGAGCTCCCACAGGCCGCCAGGCCGAGCCCCAGGCCGGCGCAGACTACGACGGCCAACGCTTTCCGGCTCCGTTGCTGTGTGGCTGGGGCCGATAAATGGCGGGGTTCCGTAGGTGCTGTGTGGCGGGGGTCAGCTGGCGCCGATGACGAGGGTGCTGGCGGCGGCTTCGATGACGTCGTTGGTGATGGTGTCGAGTTCGTTGATCTTCAGGACGCGCTCGATCTGGGGGAAGAGTCGTTCCAGAAGCCGGAAGTTACCTCGGGTGATCCGGGCGATGGCGGCGATGGCTTGGGCGTCGGTGAAGTCCTCTGGGTCGAGGGTCTTACCGAGGGCGCGCCAATGCCGTTGCAGGACGAAGAGCAGTTCCTCCTTGCCCAGGGGCCGGTACTGGTGGGCGAAGCCGACGCGGCTGTAGAACTGGGGATAATGGCTGAACTGCTTCTCCAGACCGGGCATGCCGATCAGGATGAGGGCGATGTTGTCGCGGTCGTAGCGGTCGCGCAGCAGTTCCAGTGCGGTGGGCCGTAGGCGTTCGGACTCATCGACGATGACCAGCTCCACGTAGTTCCTGCTGTGGCGCCATCCGCGCGTCTGTGGCGTGACCTGCCCGGCCGGCGCGAGGTGCTGCTCGATGCAGATGTTGGTGCGGGTGATGACCTGGTCGAGTTCGTCCTTCAAGGCTCGTGGCGTGGTCAGCACGCTGGGGGTGTAGAGCACGGTGCGGCTCTTGGCCAGCGCGGCGTAGACCCTCGCGTCACTGTCGGAGCGCGGTCCCCAGTAGGTCAGCAGGTCTTGGGCCTTGTCCCAGCGTGCGTAGCGGCGCGCGGAGAGCGTCTTGCCCACGCCGGCTGGCCCGAAGCACAGGCCGATGGTGTGCCCGCGGCGCACGGCGTCGGCGAACTC
>DXBY01000184.1 GCA_019116305.1 Candidatus Ruania gallistercoris
GGCCGGGGACGCTACGGTCGGCGCGCCGGTGGCAGTAGGGATCGGCAGCGCCGGGGTGGTGGACTCGGCCACCGGGCGGATCATCTCGGCCACGGACGCGATCCCCGGCTGGGCCGGCACCGAGCTCGGCCCCCGGGTGAGCCGGGCGCTCGGGCTCGAGACTCAGGTCCTGAACGATGTGCACGCGCACGCACTCGGGGAGGCGACCTATGGCGCCGGGGAAGGTAAGTCCTCGTTGCTGCTGGTGGCCGTGGGCACCGGGGTCGGCGGGGCCGTCGTGCGCGACGGCGTAGTGGTCACCGGCGCCCGCGGGGTGGCCGGGCACGTCGGGCACGTGGCGATGCCGGAGGCGATTGGCGTGCCGTGCACCTGCGGGCGCAGCGGGCATGTGGAGGGGCTGGCCTCCGGTCCCGGTGTGCTCGCCGCCTACCAGCGCGCCGGCCGCGAGGCAGCCGATACCCGCGAGGTGGTGGCCCGGGCCGAGGCGGGGGAGGAGCTGGCAGCGGAGGTGCTGCGCACCTGCTCGTTCGCGATCGGGCGGATGATCGGCGGTCTGCTGAACGTGACCGATCCCGAGGTGGTGGTGCTCACCGGGGGGATGGCCGGCGCCGGAACGTTGTGGTGGCAGGGCGTGCGCGACGGCGCCCGGCACGAGGCGATCGATCTCGTCGCCGGCACTGCGGTACTTCCCGCCACGGCCGGCCCGGACGCCGCACTGCTCGGCGCCGCACATGTCGTCCGGAGCAGGGGCGCTGCCCGGACCGGCCCGACGGAAGGACCCCGATGACGCACACGATGCTCGAGCCGCTGCGCGGGGGGCTGATCGTGTCCTGCCAGGCCTACCCGGGCGAGCCGATGCGGCACCCGGAGACGATGGCGCAGGTCGCCGCCGCCGTGGTGGCCGGTGGCGCCGTGGCGGTGCGGGCGCAGGGACTGGCGGACATCTCGCTGGTGGCCGACCGGGTGGACGTGCCGGTGATCGGCATCTGGAAGGACGGCGACGCCGGCGTGTTCATCACCCCGACGTTGCGGCACTGCCGGGACGTGCTCGCCGCCGGGGCGGACATCCTCGCCTTGGACGGCACTTTGCGCGAACGCCCGGACGGGCTGACCCTGGCTGAGACCGTCCGGGCGATCCGGTCCGAGTCGGACGCACCGATCATGGCCGACTGCGACAGCCTGGACTCCGCACATGCCGCGGCCGAGGCCGGGGTGGAGATCATCGGCACCACGCTCGCCGGGTACACACCGGCTCGGGCGAAGACCGACGGCCCGGACCTGGAGCTGCTCGCCCAGCTGGTGCAGGAGCTTCCAGAAGTGGCGGTAGTGGCCGAAGGTCGCATCCACACCCCGGAACAGGCCCGCGCCGCGGCGGAGACCGGCGCGTACGCCGTGGTGGTGGGCACCGGCATCACCCACCCCAGCACGATCACCGGCTGGTTCGACTCAGCCGTGCGCGCCGGCGGCGCCTGACCTGCGCGGCCCGGCTCTCCGCCTGGCACCAAGGCGGTGGGACGTCGGCGATACTGTCCGCGTGAAGTACGTGTCCCGGGTGCCGCGGCCGCCGCTGGACGGGCTGATCGACGACCTCTACTACCTGGAAGGTGCGCCGCCGTACGCCCGGCTGACCTTGCCTCCGGCGCCGTCGGCGTTGCTGATCGTCAACCTCGGGGCGCCGTTCCGCCTCCGCGCCGGCACCGACGTCGAGCCGGCCGAGTATGCCGACGGCTGCGTGGTGACCATGCCCACCCGAGTGTGGGAGTTCGGCTATCCACCCCGGACCCGGTCGGTCGGCGTGCACGTCAAGCCGTGGGGGCTCGCGCCGTTCCTGCCGATGCCGGCGGCCGAGCTCCGGGACCGGCCGGTGACGATAGAGCAGGTGTGGGGCCGACGCGCCACCACCGACCTGCGGGAACGGCTGGCGACGGCGGGCCGACCGCACGACATGCTGACGATGCTCGAGGAGGAACTCATGCGACGGCTGGGGGAGACCACCGGCCTGAGGCTGGTCGGCGGTACGAGCAGCGTGATCGCGTCGACCAACGGGGCGGTGGCGATCAACGACCTGCAGGCGGCGGCCGGCGTCAGCAGCACTCATCTGGCGCGCCAGTTCAAGCACATCGTCGGCGTCACCCCGAAGCGGTTGGCCCGCGCGCACCGCTTCATGGCCGCGATGTTCTCCATCGACCTCGCCGAACCGATCGACTGGGCCGACCTCGCCCATGTCGCCGGCTACTTCGACCAGGCGCACTTCGGCCACGAGTTCCGGGCGTTCACTGGATACACCCCGACCGGGTATCTGGAGGTTCGGCGGCGGTTCCTGCGCGAACATCCCGGTCACACCCTGGACAGTTGGCCGTTGCCAGCCGATTGATTTCTTACAAGAGCAACGGTCCACCACCTGGCTAACTTGGGGCTACCCCAAGCAAAGGAGAGGCCTCGTGGGCAAGGTAGTCATGTACAACGTGGTGTCCGTGGACGGGTTCGTCGCGGACGAGAACGACCAGCCCGGACCGTTGTTCGAGTGGTACACCAGTGGTGACGTCCCGTTGGACGAGAGCGGCCAGATGAACGTGTCCCGCACGTCCTACGACTACATCCGGCCCTACTGGGACCAGATCGCGGTGACCGTCGTGGGCCGGCACGTCTTCGACATCACGAACGGCTGGGACGGTACGCCTCCGGGCGGCGTGGACCACGTCGTCGTGGTGACGCACCGGCCGCCGCCAGAGGGCTGGGACCCTGAGGCACCGTATGACTTCGTCGACGGAATCGAGGCGGCGATGGCCCGAGCGCAGGAGCTTGCTGGAGAGCGCATCGTCGAGGTCGCCGCCGGCGAGGTCGGCGGCCAGGTTCTCGCCGCAGGTCTGGTCGACGAGGTGCGCATGGACGTCGTCCCGGTGGTGTTCGGGTCCGGTAAGCGCTACTTCGGGGAGGTCGACGCGCAACACCTGCTGGAGGATCCTGATGTGGTCATTCAGGGCGACCGGGTGCTTCACCTGCGGTATCGGGTGCGTCGTTAACCCAGCTGCATCATACCTGAATCAGATATGATGCAGCGATGAGGACAACGATAAATCTCCCACCGGCCGTGCATCGCCGGGCTCGGGAGATCGCCGAGCAGCGGGGCCAGCCGCTCTCGACAGTCCTCGCGGACCTGACCGTGCGCGGACTGGCGCAGCTTGATGCACCCGTGGACCTCGCCACGGATGAGCGCACGGGCCTGCCGGTGCTGTCGATCGGACGTCGGGTGACCTCGGCGCAAGTGGCCGAACTCCTGGACGACGAGTGACCCATCTGCTCGATGCCAACGTGCTGATCGCGCTCACCGTGGCCGAGCACGAGCATCACGAGCGGGCGGCGGTGTGGCTCGCCAACGCTGGCAACTTCGCGGTGTGTCCGATCGTGGAGGGCGCGCTGGTGCGGTTCGTGCTGCGCATCGGGGAGCGCCCCGCGACTGCTCGTCTCCTGCTCGAACGGATCGCCGAGCACCCACGCTGTGAGTTCTGGGCCGACGGCCTGTCCTACCTGGACGTGCCGCTGCACGAACTCCGGGGCCACCGCCAGGTCACCGATGCCTACCTCGTCGCGCTCGCCACGAGACATGGCGCGCGCCTGGCGACGTTCGACCGTGCGCTCGCGACCGCCCAGCCGGACGCGGTCGAGCTGATCGCCTCAGAGCGTGACTGACCTGCGGGTGGATGCCTGCCAGGCACCCACCCGCACGGCGTCAGCACGCCCTCACGGCACCACGTTCACCAGGTGCGGGGCGCGCACGATCACTCGGCGGGGCTCACCGCCGTCGAGCAGCTGCCGCACCTTCTCCAGCTCCAGCGCGCGCCGGCGCAGCTCCTCCTCGCCGATTTCGGCCGGCACGTGCAGGTGGCCACGCACCTTCCCGGCCACCTGCACCACGGCCTCGACCTCATCGGCCACCAGCAGAGCCGGGTCCACCTCCGGCCAGCGCGCCTGCGCCACCGACGGTTGATGGCCCAGCGCCGCCCACATCTCCTCGGCGGTATAGGGCGCGAACAGGCTCATCGTCACCGCGACCGCCTCGGCCAGTTCCCGCACTGCCGGGTCCCCGGCCCCGGGGCCGCTATCGATCGCCTTCCGGCCCGCCGAGACGAGTTCCATCAGCCGCGCCACCACTACGTTCAGTCGCCGCGCTTCCATCAGCGCGGTGATCTCGGCCATCGCCCGGTGGGTGGTACGCCGCACGGTTGCCGCCTCCGCTGAAGCGCTGGAGGCGCCGTGCGCGCCCGCCGCGACCGCTTCCGCCGAAGCGCCGGAAGCTTCAAGAGCACCAGCCGCCCCCACGTCGCGGGCCAGCCGCATCGCCCGCGCTTGGAACCGGTGTATGGCCCCAGGGCGCACATCGGCCCAGTCCAGATCGTCGGCCGGCGGCCCGGAGAAGATGATTGCCAGCCGCACCGCATCCACCCCGTAGGCGTCCAGCTGCGCGGCCAGGTCCACCCCGTTGCCCAACGACTTGCTCATCGCGGACCCGCGGTTGATCACCTGGCCCTGGTTCAGCAGCGACGCGAACGGCTCGTTCGCCGCCAGCCAGCCGGCATCGTGGAGCACTTTGGTGATGAACCGGGCGTAGAGCAGGTGCAGGTTCGCGTGCTCCACTCCGCCCACGTACGCATCGACCGGCATCCAGCCGTCGGCATCCGCAGGGTCGAACGGCACGTCGGTGCGCCCGGGGGAGAGGTAGCGCAGGAAGTACCAGGAGGAGTCCACGAACGTGTCCATCGTGTCCGTGTCCCGTTGCGCCGGCCCGCCGCATGCCGGGCAGGCCACCTGCAGCCATGCGGTCGCCCCGGCCAGCGGCGATGTCCCCTCCGGAACCAGCTCGTCGCCGCGCAGGTCCGGCAGCTGCACCGGCAGGTCCGCCTCCGGCACCGGCACCGCCCCGCAGTCGGGGCAGTGCACCATCGGGATCGGTGCGCCCCAGTACCGCTGCCGGGAGACCAGCCAGTCCCGCAGCCGATAGCTGCGTGCGGCCTCCCCGGCCCCCGCCGCCTCGAGCTCCTCGATCATGGCTGCCGGATGCGGCCAGTCCGGTTCACCGTCCGCCGACGATCCAGCCATCCCGGCCGGCACGCTCGGTATGCCCATCGCCGCTGCGAACTCCGCATCCCGCTCGTCCCCGGCCGGCACGCCCATCACCGCCCCGGTGCCATACCCGGCGAGCACATAGTCGGCCGCCCACACCGGAATCGCCTCACCGGTCAGCGGATGTCGCACCGAGGTTCCCAACGGCACCCCGCTCTTCTCCTTGCCGACGGCGGAGCGTTCGATCTCCGTGCGCGTCGCCACCTGCTC
>DXBY01000185.1 GCA_019116305.1 Candidatus Ruania gallistercoris
CCACGAGTGCGCCGGTGTGGTCCACGGCCAGGCACCGGTCAGCGTCCCCGTCGTAGGCCACGCCGAGGTCGGCACCGGAGGCCACAGTCACGGCCTGCAGCTGTTCCGGGTGCGTCGAGCCGCACTGCTCGTTGATGTTCCGGCCATCAGGCGAGGCGTTGATCACCACCACGTCGGCACCGGCCGCGCGCAACGCCGCCGGGCCCACCTCACTGGCGGCCCCGTTCGCGCAGTCGACGGCGATCCGCAGGCCGGTCAGGTCCACATCGGTGGTTCCGAGCAGGTGCTGGACGTAACGGTCGCCGGCCTCGCCTCGGTTCTGGGTCACCGTGCCGACGTCACCGCCGGTGGGCAACGCCCAGTCCGTGGCCAGGTCGGCCTCGATGGCGTCCTCGATCGCGTCGTCGAGCTTGACCCCGCCACGGGTGAAGAACTTGATGCCGTTGTCCGCCATCGGGTTGTGTGAGGCGGAGATCATCACGGCCAGGTCCACGTCCTCAGCGCCGGTGAGGTAGGCGACCGCCGGTGTGGGCAGTACGCCCAGGTCCTCCACGTCCACCCCGGCGCTGGACATCCCGGCCACCACGGCGGCGGAGAGGAAGTGGCCGGACAGCCGCGGGTCCCGGGCGACGATGGCTCGGGGCCGGTTCCCGCTCAGCCGGCCTCGTTCACCGAGCACATGTACTGCTGCGGTGCCCAGGTGCAACGCCAGCGAAGCGGTGACCTCTCGGTTGGCCAACCCGCGCACACCGTCCGTCCCGAACAGTCGTCGCCCCATCAGTGGTCCCTCTTTCGATTGTCCGCCCGCTGCGCGGACGTGCCTGGATACGACATCGGCCCCGCCGGACTGAGTCCGAACGGGGCCGATGATAGTGCGCAGCTCAGCGCTTGGAGTACTGCGGAGCCTTTCGGGCCTTCTTCAGACCGGCCTTCTTCCGCTCGGTGGCGCGCGCGTCCCGGGTCAGGTACCCGGCCTTCTTCAGCGCGGCCCGGTTGGAGTCGGCGTCGATCTGGTTCAGCGCACGGGCGATCGCCAGGCGCAGTGCACCGGCCTGACCGGAGGCGCCGCCCCCGGTGATCCGGGCCACCACGTCGAAGCGGCCCTCCAGGTCGAGCAGGGTGAACGGTGCGTTCACCGACTGCTGGTGCAACTTGTTCGGGAAGTAGTCCTCCAGGGTGCGGCCGTTCACCTTGTAGGTGCCGCTGCCGGGGATGAGGCGGACTCGGGCGATGGCTTCCTTGCGCCGGCCCAGGGCCTGGCCGGGTGCGGTCAGCGAACTGCCCCCACCGGTCGGCGCCTCACTCTCGGAGGTGTAGGTGCTCGGGGCGTCGCCCACCAGCTCCTCGGTCTCGGTCGTGGTCTCGGACACGGTTCTCCTCAGTTCAGTATTCGCGTCAGTTCGCGTGGGTTCGCCGCGTTACTGCGCGACCTGGGTGATCTCGAAGGTCTCCGGCTTCTGCGCGCCGTGGGGGTGCTCGGCGCCGCGGTAGACCTTCAGCTTGCTCATCTGGGCGCTGCCCAGGCGGTTCTTCGGGATCATGCCCCGGATCGCCTTCTCCACCGCCCGCTCCGGGTTCTTCTCCAGGAGCTCGGCGTAGTTGGTGGCCTTCAGCCCGCCCGGGTACCCGGAGTGGCGGTAAGCGATCTTCTTGTCCCGCTTCGCGCCGGTGAGCGCGACCTTGTCGGCGTTGATGATGATGACGAAGTCACCACCGTCCACGTGCGGGGCGAAGGTGGGCTTGTGCTTGCCCCGGAGCAGGGTGGCGGCGTGGGTCGCCAACCGGCCCAGGACGACGTCGGTAGCGTCGATGACGTACCAGGTGCGCTCGGTATCGCCGGGCTTGGGGGTGTACGTACGCACGGTCGTAGCCTTCGTTCCTCTGCTGGTCTGTGGGGTACGCGGTCGGCCACGGACAACTGCCCAGGCCGTCGGGACGAACCCCTTGGTCTCTTCAACGTTGGTGAGCGTCCTCCGGTCACGCGATGCGGTGAGTGGGAGGCACCGACCAGCGAGTGGACGCACAACGAGGCACCAGAGTACTCCGCGCCCCGGTCAGCGGTCAAAATCCCGCCGAGAGAGCTGGGGCGATCTTGGTCACGTTCGTCAGCCCCACGGCAGCGCCGGACCCGGACCACCGTACCGCACGGCACACCGGCCGCCGATGCCCGGCCGTGCGGGCCGGTAGCGCAGGTGTCACAGTGAAGAGATGAGTTCCACCGACGACACCACCCCGGGACCGGCACCGGACTCCAACCAGCTCCCTCTGGAGGACACGCTGACCGAGCGGGGCACGGACGACCTGCTGAATGAAGGGTACTCACCACCGGACCGCCCTCCCGGGCCACGCTGGGGCGAGACGCCCTACGAGGAGGCGGTGGGCGAACCACAGGACGTCCAGCTCGCCGCCGAGGAACCTGAGGACACCGGCGCACCGGACCCGGCCCGGCAGGCCGACCGAGCCGGGCGACTCGAAGAAGGAGCGGAGTCCGACGAGGCCCAGGACGTGGGCGTCGCAGGCGGCGCCGCCACCGCTGAGGAGGCGGCGATGCGCCTCGTGGACGAGGACGGCCAGCCACCCCCAGCGGCCATCACCCCCGAAC
>DXBY01000186.1 GCA_019116305.1 Candidatus Ruania gallistercoris
TGCGGAAGGCCAGGTGGTTGGACAGGTGCAGCCAGGCGCGCCATGCGTCGGCATGGTCCAGTCCGACACGCTGATCGTCGAGGACCACGGCGATCCGCGATCGTGACCCGGCAGAATCGAGCGCCTGTGCCACCACTGCGAGCGTGTCCCTCGAATAGATGCCGGTGAGATGGCGCGCCCCGGTGGGATCACCCATGCTCTGCGCCTGTGAGCCCGCCACCTCCGCACCAGCAGTCAGACAGGTCTGGGCGATGGCGCCAAGGTCAGCGTCCAGGGCCGTTTCCACCCGGGTACCGGCACCCATCATCATGAGTGGCAACCACTGGGCGAGAGCCTGCCGGTGGTCCAGATCGGGTGCCTGGATCCAGTCGACGAGCAGATCAAGCCCCGGGCGCGTCAGGCGGGACAGTGCTTGCGGCGAGAGCTGCGCCTCGGCTATCAGCCCGTCGCGCATCTCGTCGGTCACCCAGGGCGCCGTTACCGGTCCTGGTTCCAGGTCGCGGGCGGTGAGGGAGAGCACGTAGTAGCCGGCGTCGCGCAGCTCGGCGCGTTTGCGCGTGTCGTCATCGAGCCGATTGGCTCCCGCGGAGGCGTGATAGCGCCATCCGTCGGCAAAGATCACCGTCTGGGGCAGGTTCGGGTCCACTGAGGAGAGCAGGAAGTCCGGGCGGGATCCCACCAGGTCCGGCTGTGGTTCGAGGCGCCAGATGAGTCCGTTCGGCATGGTGATCCGCCAGGCCGTACCCCGATGGGTGGGCTGTTCGCGAATGGTGGCACCGATCGATTCGAGGCGTTCACGCAGCGATTTCCGCAGCTGCTGTTCCAGGTAGGACTCGGTGTCCGGGGCATCGGGTTCGATGCTGGTCGTGCGCCACTGGCAGGTCTGCGGTAGCGGATCTTCGCCAGCAATCTCTGGTGCTAGCAGACTGTGCAGGATCCGTTCGGCTGCGGCACGGGAGGTCAGGTCCACATGGGCGGCCGGGGTGTAGGGCAGCAGGCAGTTCTCACAGGCGAGCCGGTCGTCGTCGGTGGCGCAGTTGCACTCCGCCAGGGCTTGGTGCGCGGCCCGCAGCATCGACCACATGGCAGACGGTTCGGCGAGCTCGGCCAGATAGCCGGTGCCTCCGGGAACCTGGTCGTAGATGAGGAGGGCTGGCGGGTTCTCCTGGCTGCTCGCGGTCGGGTCCGAGACGACGGCGATGTCGATGTGGTCCGGTGGCCCGCCGAGGCGTTTCTCCAAGGCGAACAGGAAGGCTGCGCGCAGGGAGGGAATCGCGAACAGGTCGCCGGTGATGACGTCCACGGGCAGGCGCACGGCAAGTGCCTCCGTCTGCATGGTCCGGGTCAGCGCGACGGCGCGGGTGGGCTCAGTGAGCTCCTTGCGCTGCCGGCACCACGGGCGGTGGTCACGTGCTTCGTTGCGGCCGCTGGCGGAGTCGAGCTTTCCGCAGTCCGGGCAGATGCGGAACAGCGGCGCGGCGGTGCTGTAGCCGGCGAGGGTGGTGGTCGTGCCACCGCGGCTGGTGGCCCCGAGGTTGGCCCACCGGATGGTTGCTTCGCGTTGGTAGCGCGCCCCGAAGCTGGTGCCTTCGACGAACCAGGAGGTCGCCCGGGACGGGTCGATGTCGGCGAGGGTGACCACGGTGAACGTCTCCCGACGGCGGTCGTCGCTCCGGTCGTCGATCGTCGCCTGTTCTCGGCGCATGATCGAGGACACATGGGTCAGCTCGACGGTCTCGAGGCGTTGGGCGGCGTCCGCGATCTCCGGTTTGTCGCACCGCGGGCAGCGGGGTGGCACCGGCCCCTCGTCCAGGTCGTGCACAAAACCACAGGAGCCACAGCACGCCCAGGTGCGGATGTGGTGTGGGGTGCGGCTGAAGTCGATCGCGTCGACCTGCACGGCGTATCCGCGGGAGTAGAACGTTGCGCCGGGCGCGAAGTCGCGGAGGGCTCGTTCACTGGCTCGTTCCAGGGTGAAGGGATCGGACTTGTACTCGTCGGTCTCCGGGTCGATCCAGCTGAGGCTGACGTCCAGGCTGACGGAGTCATCGATGAGCGTGTAGTTGGGCAGTAGCCCGGCGCTCTCCAGGGCGCTGATCCACGGTTGGTTGCGCAGGTCGCCGCGCAGGCGTGCGGCTTGCCGCCGTGCCGCCACCGAGGTGCGGTAGGCGTCCTTGTCCTCACTGGTGGCGGCGGGGGTCTCGGCCCGTTCCTTGAGGTCCTGCAGCGCTTCGTCTACCGCTGAGATGCGACGACTGAGCTGTTCGAGCTGCAGGTTCCAGGTCTGGCTGGCCTGGTGGCACCGGGCCGCGAGTGTGCTGGTGCCGGTCGCACTCAGTGGGGCTGCCCATCCGCGGAGCCGGTCGGCCACCTCTGTGGACAGGGTCGGAAAGCCGTCCAGGAACGCGTTGATCACCTCGGGGCTCTCTGCGGCCTTGATCAGTTCGGCCAGGAAGCTGCCCGGGGCGGAGCTGGTCAGGACATCGCGGGCAACACGGATGCTCCGGTGCGCCGCGCCGCCCTCCCTGGTGAGCGCGTCGGCGGCGAACGCCAGGAACTGGCGCCGCAGGATCTCCTCGGCGTCGAGGTAGGTCACCGGGGGGCGGACTGCCCCGTTGATGGTGCGCGGCGGGTGGCTGAAGGCAGGCAGCTCGGTGCCGCGGGCGGTGACGAATGCGACGGCGAGGGAGTTTCCGGTGAGCCGGCCGGCCCGGCCGACGCGTTGGAGGTAGGACGCCACCGTGCGAGGCATGGAGGAGAGCATGACGGCGGACAGGTCGCCGATATCGATGCCCATCTCCAGGGTGGGGGTCGCCACGAGCACGTTGGGCGCATCGGGGGCCGGATGGTCGTCCTTGAACTGGTCCTCGTAGCGCAGGCGTTCGTCGGTCTCCAGCATGCTGGTGTGCTCACGTGCGACGACTCTGCGTGGGTCGGGTATGGCGTAGAGCCGCTGGTAGTAGTTCCCGCCTTGCCGCACCGGGTGCAGCCGACCGGGGCAACGGTGGACCAGGCACGGTCCGTCGGCAAGGGCAGCGGTGAACACCGGGATGCCGCGGGTGATCGCACCACAGGTGTCACAGGCGCTGGACAGGTTGCCGTTCCACGCGTCCTCCCGGGTGGCGGCCTGGACCACGATGGTGGTGGGGTCCAGGTGGTAGGTGATCATCCCGGTGAGTGAGGTCACCGATCCGATGATCTCCCTGCGGGCGAGCTCGCGGAACAGCGCCTTGCTCAGGCTGGCTCCGACGTCGGTGCCGTACCCCAGGCACTTGGCGCTCCAGCCGGCGTACCAGCCCCGCCGGGATGCGATCGGCTCGAACTCGGAGTTCGTCCCACCGCCGCCGTGATAGGGGAACACCGGTGCGGAGGTGCCCCGTCCGAACCAGGGCATACCGTCTTCGCGGGCCCGCCCGCCGGTGAGGAACCAGCGGTTTCCGTCGTTCTCGCGGTACTTGGTGAACCAGGGATGGTCGATGGCACCACCCAGGCGCATGTGCGCGAGTACGGCCCGGACCCATCGCACCAAGGTGGCGTCCTCTGGCGGGAGGAGTTGCTCGGTGCCTGTGGTCTCCAGGACGGTGTCCAGGGCCCGTCGTGCCGCCGCGAGGAGCTGTGCGTCAGTCATCAGCATCCCGACCGCCACGCTGGTGGTGGACTCCAGGGTGCGCCCGACGTTGGTGCGCAGCCCGAACTCGAGGAGCGCGT
>DXBY01000003.1 GCA_019116305.1 Candidatus Ruania gallistercoris
CGGCGAGCGCCTCATCGAGCTGCAGCGCGCCTATGCCCGCGACCTGCTCACCCACCACAACCCTTACACCGGGTCGGAGTACCGGCATGAACCCGCGGTCGCGATCGTCGAGATCGTCAACGAGAACTCCCTGTACGAGTTCTGGATGCGCAACTGGCTCCGCGGCGAGCGGACCAAGGACAACCCGGATATCCAGCTCGACTTCCCGCCGTCCTACGCCCGGCAGCTCGATGCGATGTATCAGGGGTGGCTGGCCGAGAATCGCACTGCCACAGAGCTCGCGGAGATTCGCGAGTCGGCGGGCGTCGAGGAGGGTGGGCCTGTTCCCCGGCTGCGTGCTGAGCAGTTCGCCGAAGCCCCCACTGCTCAGTTCCATGCCGAGGGGGAGTTCTACGGCGCCGTCGAGCGCACCTTCTTCCTCGACTTCAAGCGCTACCTCACCGAGGAGCTGGGCGTCGAGTCATTGATCGTCGGCTGCGCCGATCACACGTACTGGATCCCCAACCAGCCGATCATCCAGGGCACCTCTCAGCTCGATATCGTTGACGGCCACGTGTACTGGCAGCACCCGGCGATCTGGGGCGCACGGAATACGCCGATGGTCGATGACCCGCTCAGCTCCACCATCGTCAAGCTCAGCCGCTCGCCGGTCGCAGGCAAGCCCTTCACGGTGAGCGAGGTCAACCACCCGAACCCGAACGAGTACGCCAGCGAGATGATCCCGATCCTCGCGGCCTACGCCGCATTCCAGGACTGGGACGGCATCTTCTTCTACACCTTCGAGCCGAAGATCGACGGCGAGCACCAGCGCTTCGTCGCCGACAACTTTGACATCACGCTCGACCCGGTGAAGATGATCCAGATGGCGGCCGGAGCCCTGCTCTTCTCCCGGCCGGACGTCGCACCCGCCCGCGAGACGGTCACCCGCTCCTACTCGGCCGAGCAGGTGCTCGAGAGCATGCGGCTGCCGGAGTCGGCCCGCCCCTACTTCACTCCCGGTTTCCCGACCTCGACGGCATTGCGTCACCGGCTGCAGATCTCCTCCCTCGACGGCGATCCCACCGCGGCCTTCGGCCCGGACGAACCCGGCCCCTACCTCACCGATACCGGCGAGCTCGGCTGGTACGAACAGGGCGGCCGGGGCGGTTTGGTGACGATCGACACCGACCGCAGCCAGGCCCTCGTCGGTTTCGTCACGGCCCACGGGCGCACCACACGTCACCTGACGGCCGACGTCGCCAACGAGTTCTGTGCGATCACCCTCAGCTCCCTGGACGGCCGGCCGATCGCTCGCAGCGAGACGCTGCTGCTGACCGCGTGCTCACGGATCGAGAACACCGGCACGCGCTGGAACCCCCGCCACACGCTCTGGGAGAGCTGGGGCGAGGGGCCGACGCTGATCGAACCGGTGACCGGCTGGTTGGTGCTGACCGATCTGCAAGGACCGATCGACATCCAGGTCACCGCGCTCGACGGCTCCGACCGGCCGATCGGCGAGCCGGTCCACGCCCGCCGTCTCGAGATCGGCTGGGAGATCCCCCTCGGCGACCAGCCGACAACCCAGTACGTCATCCACCTGATCCGCTCGGCCGAGCAGGCCGCCCGCCTCGCCGTGGGCGGGCAGCGGTCCGAGTTCTTCGGCTGAGCCGCCCAGGTCACCCAGACACCGCACAGAAAGCTGCACACTTCATGAGCACGATTCCGGTCGGCCAGGACCTCACCCTCTGGTACCGCCGGCCCGCAGAGTCCTGGCGGGAGGTGTTGCTGTTGGGGAACGGACGCCTGGGAGCGAGCGTGTGGGGCGGGATCGAGCGGGAGGTCATCGACCTCAACGAGGACACCTTGTGGACCGGGGAACCCGGCTATCAGGCGAACTCGAACGCGCTGTCCGCCCTGCCCGAGGTGCGGCGCCTCCTGCTGGCGGGTGGGTACGCGCCGGCCCAGGCACTCGCCGCGGACTCCCTCGGCGGTATCGGCGGCACGGGCATGTACATGCCACTGGGCCGGCTCACGCTCGACCTGCCCTTCCAGGAGGTCAGCAGCTATCGCCGCCAGCTCGATCTGAGCACGGCGACGGCGGAGGTCACCTTCACCCACGACGGCGTCACGTACCGGCGGGACGTCTTCGTCTCCCACCCCGGCCGCAGCATGATCGTGCGCCTGAGCGCCGATCAGGGCCGGCAGATCTCGTTCACGGCGTCACTGACGGGCCAGCTCCGGCAGGAAACCACCGCTGACGGCTCCGTTCTGCGGATGGCCGGCCGCGCGCCGATGCGCTCAGACCCCTACTCCGGGCAGACTCGCGAGCCTGAGTACGACGACAGCACCGAGGCCCGGGGCATGCGGTGGGAGGTGCAGCTGGCTGCGGACGCCGATGGGGGCCGGGTACATCTGGACGGCGACACGATGGTGGCCGAAGGCTGTGACGCAGTGACCCTGTTCGTGGCCGCACGGACCAGCTACAACGGTCCGACGGCGAGCCCCAGCAGCGCTGGCCAGGACGAGACGGTGCTCGTCCACGAGGACTTGAGCGCCGCCGTCGGGCAGGACTACGAGGTGCTCCACGCCGCTCATGTGGCGGACCACCAGAACCTCTTCCGGCGGGTCCGGCTCGACCTCGGCCGCTCACCGGAGGCTGAGGCGCTTCCCACCGACGAACGCCTCGGTTCGTACGTGGCCGACAGCGGCTCCGATCCGGGCCTGGCCGCGCTGTACTACCAGTTCGGCCGTTACCTCCTGATCGCCACCTCCCGGCCGGGCAGCCAGCCCGCCAACCTGCAGGGCATCTGGAACCCCTCGATCAACCCCGCGTGGGGGTCGAACTGGACGATCAACTGCAACGCCCAGATCAACTACTGGCCGGTCGAGGCAGCGAACCTGGCCGAGTGCCACGAGCCGCTGCTGCAGCTGACCCGGGAGCTCAGCGAGAACGGGGCCCGAGTGGCGCGGGACCACTACGGCGCCCGCGGCTGGGTGTCGCACCACGGCACCGACGTCTGGCGCTACGCCCAGCCGGTCGGGAACAACCCGCAGTGGTCGAACTTCGTGGCCAGCAACGCGTGGTTGTCCCAGCACCTGTGGGAGCACTACGCATTCTCGGGCGATCTCGCCGACCTGCGCCGCCTGTGGCCGACCATCCGGGACGCCGCCGCGTTCCACCTCGACATGCTCATCGAGGAACCGACCCACGGCTGGCTGGTGACTGCACCGGACATCAACTTCGAGAACATCTGGATCGACTCCGACGGCTGCACCGGCTCCCTGGCCATGGGGACGACTCCCACGACGCAGATGGTGCGCGAGCTGTTCACGAACGTCGTCACCGCCTCCCGGATGTTGAACGAGGCGCCCGATCTGCGCGATGAGATCGAGGCTGCCCTGCCCCGGCTGGCACCGATGCAGATCAGCCCCACCACCGGTCAGCTGCAGGAGTACCTTCACGACTGGGGGCGCCAGATGAAGGCCGAGGTGCTCTCCAGCTGGGGCGCGGTGGCCAGTGCGCAGATCCACCCCCGACGCACCCCGGACCTCGCCGCAGCGCTGCGCCAGATCTTCGACACCGAGCGCTGGTGGGAGGAGAAGGAGGACCCGCTGCAGGGTCCGTGCCTGGGAAGCTGGGAGGGCGCCTTTCAGGCGAACGCTTACGCCCGGCTCGGAGACGGTGACGCGGCGCTGCGGGTATTCGACCTCCACCTGCAGAAGGCCGTGCAGCCCAACCTGGGCTCAAAGTTCATCGGCCACGCCCCGAACAACCCGATGTTTCAGATCGACGGCAACCTCGGCCAGACCAGCGCCGTGAACGAGATGCTGCTGCAGAGTCACGTCTGCGAGGACGGTATCTACGAGCTCGACCTGCTAGCGGCGCTGCCGGAGCAGTGGGCAGACGGCGAAGTCACCGGCCTACGCGGACGCGGTGGCTTCGAGATCGACCTGCGCTGGTCCTCCGGCATCTTGTTCGTTGCCACCATCCGTTCGATCACCGGCACGACAACTCGCATCCGCTACGGAGATCGCTCCTATGACCTCACGATGGCACCTGGTGAACAGTCTGACATCGCGAGCCACCTCGTGGGGTGAGGAACCTGGCCACTACTACCCCCGTCGACCGAAGGATCCCTACTCCATGCCGCTAACCACCGACGACGTCCGTGACCTGAACCCGCCTGAGCCGGGCACCATCGACCGACAAGCCGTGGTCCGCCGCCACACGATCCGCTACCAGCAGCCGGAGCCGGAGGCACCGCTCTCGGTGGGTAACGGTGAGCTGGCCTTCACCGTGGACCACACCGGGCTGCAGACCTTCGCCGACCGCTATGAGCGGGGTGCGGCCCGCGAACGCGGCGAGGCCGCGACGCCGCTGGGCACCCAGGCACAGTGGGGCTACCACTGGTCACCCAACCCCAGGGGCTACCGGTTGAGCGACACCCTGGAGACCTACTCCAGCCCGCGCGGGCCGGTGCAGTACCCGACCGCCTACGACTTCCGCGAGAACCGTGCCGCATCCGAAGCCGCCGGCCGCGGTGCCGGGTACTACTTCTGGACCAACCCGCAGCGCCTGCATCTGGCCCGGATCGGCCTGCTGCTGGACGGCCGTACCCCGGAGTGGGATCAGGTCCGCGCCCGCTCGCAGGAGCTGGACCTGTGGACCGGCGTGGTCGTCAGCCGGTTCGACCTGGACGGTGTGCCGGTCGAGGTGCGCACCGCCGTCGACCCGGATCGGGACGCGATCGCCTTCGCGATCGACTCTCCCCTGCTCGACGGCGCCCGGCTCGCCGTCGAGATCGCGTTCCCGTACGTGGAGGAAAGCTTCGAGGCGCCCCCGCTCTGGGACCGCCCGGAGGCCCATCGCACCACGATGACGCCGATGGCCGGTGCTGCGTGCTGGGACCGCCAGGTCGACGACGCCCGCTACCAGGTACGTGCCGCCGGGGAGATCGAGGTCGACGGGTCCGGGCACCACTGGCAGCTGCGGGCGAGCGGGGCGACACTGCGCAGCGTGGTCGAGTTCGCACCCGTGCTCGGTGCGGACGCGCTCACCGATGCCGAGGCGGTGTTCACCCGGTCCGCCCAGGGCTGGTCCGACTTCTGGGGCCAGGGCGCCGCTCTCGACCTCGGCGCAAGTACGGCGGCGGGGGCCGCCGAGCTGGAGCGGCGGATCGTGCTCTCCCAGTACCAGACCCGGGTGCACTGCGCGGGCAGCACTCCCTCGCAGGAGACCGGGCTGGTGTGCAACAGCTGGGGCGGTACGTTCCACCTGGAGATGCACTGGTGGCACGCTGCGCACTTCCCGGCCTGGGGTCGCCCGGAGCTGCTCGAGCGCAGCCTGGGCTGGTACGCCTCGATCCTGCCGGTGGCCCGGCGGACGGCGAGCGCGCAGGGGTACCGCGGCGCCCGGTGGCCCAAACATGTGGGCCCGGAGGGGGTGGAGAGCCCGAACGAGATCGGGCCCCTGCTGCTCTGGCAGCAGCCGCACGTGATCCACTACGCCGAGCTGCTCCGGATGCAGGCGGAACAGCCGGCGGAGGTCCGCGCCCGGTATCGCGAGCTGGTGGACGAGACGGCGGAGTTCCTCGCCTCGTTCGCACTCCCCGGGAAGGAGGGACGCTACCACCTGCCGCCACCGGTGATGCCGGCGCAGGAGGTGTACGGTGCCCGGGACACCTGGGACCCGCTGTTCGAAGTCACCTACGTGCAGTGGGCCCTGCAGGTGGCGCTCGCCTGGCGCCGGGCCGAGGGCCGCGAGGAACCGCCGGAGTGGGTGCAGGTTGCGGCCGGGCTGCGCCCCGAGGTCAGCGAGGACGGCCACTACGACGCGGTGCAGAATCCGCCACGCACCGTCTACACCGATCACCCGGCGATGCTCGGCGCGCTGGGCGTCGTGCCGGACACCGGAGCGATCGACCATGCGGCGATGCTGCGCACACTGGAGCGCGCCTGCGAGCGCTGGGAATGGCGCAGCGCCTGGGGCTGGGACTTCCCGATGATCGCGATGTGCGCCACCCGGCTCGGCCGCGCCGACATCGCCCTGGACGCACTGCTGCGCGGCGAGGACAAGAACACCTTCTTGGCCAACGGGCACAACCGGCAGGTGCCGCACCGGATGCCGCTGTACCTGCCGGGCAATGGCGGGCTGCTGATGGCCGCCGCCCTGCTCTTCGGCGGCTGGGTGGACTCGAGCGGCACGCCCCGGCGAGTCGACCTGCCTGAGGGGTGGTCCGCCGTCGCCGAGGGGTTCCCGCCCCGACCCTGAGAGGCGGGCTGCACCCGGACCCGACCACCCCACGCACTCCGGCGCGAACCCGACACCCCGCGCCTTCGACACAGGAGACCCGATGACCCCCCTGACCAGCCACGGTGACTGGATCACTCACCCCGCGTGGGCGAGCGAAGACCCACCCTGGGAGCAACCGACCCTGCGCACCCGCTGGCTGTTCGAGACACCACCGGAGCGGGCAGTGCTGCATGTACTCGGGCTCGGCGTCTGGCACGCCCAGATCGGTGGCACCCCGGTCAGCGACGATGTGCTGGAGCCCGGCGTGAGCACCTTCACCGCGCGGGTCAGCGCCCGCAGCTACGACGTGACCGACCTGCTGCGAGCGGGACAGAACGAGCTCGTGCTACAGCTCGGCGAAGGGCCGGCGCACGTACGCAAGGCGCCCGATCGGTACACCAAGTTCACCGGCGGCACCCTCGGCCCACGGGCCCGGGTGGTGCTCGAGATCGAGGACGAGGCGGGGCGCCGGCTGCTCGGTTCCGACGCCAGCTGGCAGGCCCGGCTCGGCCCCACCACGCTCGCACACTGGTACGGCGGAGAGGACTACGACGCCCGCCTGGAACCGGAGGGCTGGGGCACGGCCGCGACCGGGGACGCGGGTTGGGAACCGGTCGCCGTGCTCGGCGGGCCGGCCGATGGCCCGCGGCCCTGGGCACGCCGCGCCCCCGCGATGCGCCCGTTCGAGATCCTCGACCCGGTCGAGGTGATCCGGCACGAGCACTCGTTCGTGGCCGTGTTCGCCCGCAACATCGCCGGGATCCCGCAGCTGGACCTCGACGCCCTGACCCGCGGCACGACCGTCCGGGTCCGCCCGGCTGAATACCTCGGCGATGGTCAGGTGGACCAGCACTCCACCGGCTGGCCGATCGTGGACACCGTCACCAGTGCCGGGATACCCACCACCTGGCAGCCCCGGTTCGGCTACCACGGCTTCCAGTACCTGCAGATCGAGCAGCTCGACCCGGCCGGCACCCCGGTCCCGCCCGATCCGGACCGGATCCGGGTACGGGCGCTGCCGGTGATGGCGGACAACGCTCCCACCGGCACCCTCCGGCTCGGTGACCCGGTGCTGCAGGGCATCGACGACCTGATCACGAACGCTGCGCAGTCGAACCTGATGACCGTGCCCACCGACTGCCCGCACCGGGAGAAGCTCGGCTGGCTGGAGCAGCTGCACCTGGTGTTCGAACCGCTGGCAGTCCGCTGGGACATCCTCGAGCACTTCAGCGACATGATCACCCACATCGTCGACGCACAGACGCCTACGGGCCACATCCCGAGCATCGCGCCGGAGCTGGTGGTGTTCGACTTCGACTGGGAACCGGGCTTCCGCGACGACGTGAACTGGGGCGGGGCGATCTGGCACCTGCCCGCGCTGCTCTGGCGGCACTATGGCACCCTCGAACCCGCGCGTGAGGCCTGGGACGCGGGACTGCGCTACCTGACCTATCTCGAGAGGCGTGCCGGGGAGGGCCTGCTCGGCACCGGGCTCGGCGACTGGATCGCGCTGGACGAGAGCACCCCGCGGCCGCTGGTCGCCGGCTGGGGACACGCCCGGGTGCTGGACAGCGCTGCGGCCCTCTCCCGGGCACTCGGCCACACCGGGCACGAGCAACGGATGCAGCGTCGGGCCGCCAAGATCCGGGAGCAGATCGCCACCCGGTACAGCGAGCAGCTGGCGACCGGCTCGCAGGCCACGGCCGCGCTGCTCGCGGACTCGGGTGCCCTCGATGAGCACAGTCGTGCCCGCGCGGTGGACCGGCTGCTCACCCTGCTGCGTGAGGGCGACAACCAGCTCACCGTCGGGGAGATCGGACTCCCGGCGGTGCTGCGCACGCTGGTGGCGGCCGAGGAGCACGAGCAGATCTACGCCTTCGTCACCCAGAGCGCCGGCCCGGGCTACGGGCAGATGCTCGCCGACGGTGCCACCGCGCTGGTGGAACACTGGACCGGGATCCGCAGCCGCAAGTCGGCGAACCACTTCATGCTGGGCGCGATCGGCACCTGGTTCCAGGAGTCGGTGGCCGGGCTCCGGCAGGCCCCGGACGGCGTGGGCTGGCGGCACGCCATCATCTCGCCGCGCCCGCTGGCGTCCGTGCCGTCAGCGTCCCTGACCTTCGATAGCCCCGCCGGGACCTACGCACTCGACTGGCAGCAGGGAACCGATGCGCTGCAGCTGCGCCTGGACGTGCCCAGCGGTGCCGAGGCCACCTGCGAGCCACCGCCGGGCTACACCGGAACCGCTGAGGTTCGCGGGCCCGGACGACACGAGATCACCTACGCCCGGAGGATGCGATGACCCCGCCCGATCGGCACGCCGTCGAGCTCACCGGCCGGCTGGCCACACCACACAAAGAACCCGAGCTGGTGCTCGCCCCCAGCTTCCGGGAGGGCGACTTCTTCTCCCACGGGGTGGACTGCCCGTTCGTGTTCCGGCACCAGGGCCGGCTCGGGATGACCGTGGTCGGCTGGGACGGGATCGGCTACCAGACCGGGCTGTCCTGGTTCGACGGCACGTCCTGGTCCGAGCCGGAGCTGATCTTCGGCCGGGACCCGGCCAGCACACACCGCCGGTACAACGCGGCGCTGACCTCGATCGTGCGGGATCCGGAGCTGCGCGGCGAGGGGGAGCTGCTCGCCATCGACGGCTGGTACTACGGCACCTACCACGCCTACCCGGCACCCGGATACGAGGAGGGGCCGGGCGTGGTGGGCATCGTGCGCAGCCGCGATCTGCGCAGCTGGGAGGAGTACGGCGCCCTGCTCCACCCGGAGGACGGCGCGGACTGGGAACAGGGCGGGCTGTACAAGTCCTGGTTGATGCATCTCGATGATGAGTTCTGGCTGTTCTACAACGCCAAGGACGCTCGTCCGCGCGGCTGGCAGGAGCAGACCGGGGCGGCGCGATCGGCCGACCTGCGGCACTGGGACCGGGTCAGCAGCGAGCCGTTGGTCCGCAACGGGCAGACCGGTGCGATCGACGACCGGTTCGCCTCCGACCCGTGCGTGCTGCGCGAGGGTGCGGACTGGGTGATGTTCTACTTCGGGCTGTGCAGCGACGGCCGCGCCCGGGAGACGTTCGCCGCCTCGGCGGACCTGCTCACCTGGCACCGGTCCGAGCACGTACTGATCGACGTCGGACCGGAGGGCAGCATCGACTCCGCCTACGCGCACAAACCGGCGGTGATCACCACCGATGGGCGGCTCGAGCACTACTACTGCGCAGTGGCCCGGCTGCCGGAGCCCGGGCAGATCGGCGACTTCACCCAGCGCGAGCGGCGCGGGATCGCCGTGGCCCGCTCCTGACGCCTGCGCCCCAGACCCCCTCGCTACTGCGCCCCAGGCCCGAGGGCGGCGGGGCGACCTGGGGGCGGCGGCTCAGCCGAGCGGCTCCCAGAGCAACGCCACATCCCAGCCGCGCAGCACCAGCTCCGGTTCCCGACCGCCGTCGGCCATCACCTGGCCCGCCGGCCACGGAAGACTCACCTGCTCACCGGAGAAGTTGAAGTAGAAGTGCACCCGTTCGCCGGCTCCGGTCGCGGAGCAGTGCGTGACCGACGGGGCTCCGCTCCGGAACGGGCGCAGATCGCTGAGCTCAGCGACCGCCTCCAGGAATGCGACGGCGGCGCTGTCGTCGGGGACGCAGCCCACCACGGTCACCCGGCCGGGGCCGCGGGTGGTGCTGGTCGCGGCAGCGAACGCCCCGAGCTCGGGATGGTCGAACCGGGCCAGCGGCTCGGCGCCGTCGGGCTGGAGCAGGTCGGTCCAGCCGTGGGCCGCTCCGAGCACCGCACCGTCGGGAGCAATGAGCGGCACCGGCTCGCGCAGCGTGCTGAACTCCTGGTAGCCGGCCCCGGCCAGATCGGCGAGCAGGCCCGGTTGCCGGTCCCGGCGCACCACCGCCCACTCGTCGGCGTAGCCGGTGCGCGGTCCGAGCACCAGATGACCGCCCGAGGAGACGTACTCGCGCAACGTGGCCAGCACGCCGTCGGGCGCGCTGTACAACCCGGGCACCACCAGCACCGGATACCGCTCGGCCAGCTCCGCACCGGTGGGCAGCGCCCGGTCGTGCAGCACATGTGTCTGCAGCCCGGCGTCGAACGCGCCCTTGTAGAACGCCTCGACGATCCGCTGGTAGCTGCGCGAGTGCAGCCCGGGACTCTCGTCCGGGAACACCGACTCGAACGCGAGCGCGTACTTGGACGGTGTGGAGAACACAAAGGCGATGTCCGCATCGGGAGTGGTGGCAGCCACCCGCGCACCGACCTGCTGGATCTCCTCCCCCAGCTCGGCGATGTTCCGGTAGACCCGGCCGGGGACCTGGTCGTGCGGGAGCACCCCCACCCAGTGCGTCTCGGTGCCGTAGTGGTTCGTGTGCCAGTGCCAGTACTCGATCAGCCGGGCGCCGCGGCCGATCTGCGCCCAGGCAGCCTGCCGCCACTGCCCGTCCCAGCCAGGTTCACTGACGTTGGCGAAGTTGATCGCGCCGGCATTGGTCTCGGTGACCAGGAACGGCGCCTGCTTCGAGCCGAACATGCGGTCCGCCTGCAGGAACACGCTCCAGGTCCCGTCGCTCATCCACGACTGCGGCCGCGTAGGCGCGGGGTGGGCGAGCCCGTCCTGCATCCGGTAGTAGGCGTTGCCGGAGGCGATGTCCAGCTCGGCGGCGATCTGCAGGTCGTCGGCAGCGACCCGGTCGTAGGCGATGCACGTGGTCAGCCACTGCTCCGG
>DXBY01000187.1 GCA_019116305.1 Candidatus Ruania gallistercoris
GCACGAGGTGACGGCGTCCCGAAGAGGATGATGTTGCCGTCCGGGTCGCGGACAACGAACTCGTTTGCTCCCCAGGGCTTCTTCTGCAGCCGTTCCTGGAAGTCGACCCCCGCAGCCTGGAACTCCAGGAACAGATCCTTGGCGTTGGTGGTCGCAATGCTGGCCGACAACAACTGTTCCTGCTCTCGCACATCCGGCACGAACGGTGACTCGTCGACGTGGCGCACGTTGAATCCGACACCGTCTCTGCGGACCTCGCCGTAGAACGGAGGCTCGCCATAGGTGAAGACGATGTCAAATCCCAGCAGGACTCGGTAAAAGGTCATCGCTCGCGCGAAATCGGTCACGAACAGCTGTGCGCTCGCTCGCTGAAGCCGGTGTGAGGACGTATCGGTGACAGACACGGGTGGGTTCTCCTTCAGTTCGGACCAGGACCTGAACCCGAGTTCGGATGCAACGACCGCTTGCGCGTCGTGAAGTGCGAATTCCGCTGCGAGCACCTCGCGATCTGTCATGTCGGCAAACCGAGGCAGCGACTGACGCAGGCGTGCGGCCACCGGGTACAGGCCGGCTCGGTGCTGGCGGACGAGATGTTTCGCACGCTTCCTGGGGTTCTCAAGTTCATTCATGATCGATGAACGAGTGGGCTTCGCCCTTCCCGGACTCTCCAGCTGCGCCTCGGTCGCGCTGGGTGCACGATACCGGTTCAGCACTCAGGACTCAACGCCTGCCGCGCTCCCGGGAGAGGCGTCTCTGGGACGGCGCGCGGGTCGAGGTTCGCTTCATCGTCTCGGCGGGCGGGTGCGTCATGGACGCCTACCGTGGTCCCGGAAGACGGCCGCTGCGAACAGGTCGACGTGGCGGAGTACGTCGGAACGAGCCTGCGCCCGCTCGGCGGAGTCCGCGTCCGCGTGCAGGTGGAGCACGCGAGCGAGGCCGATCGGCCCGGTGAACGAGTACGCAAGCCGGTCGGCGGGGCCGAGGTGCTCGGGGATCCAGCCGGCACCGAGCCACGTGGAGAACAGTGCGGTGGCGTACTCGGAGGTCCCGGTCAACGCAGTGCGAAGCGATTCGCTGTGCAGGAGCCCATCACGTGTCACCAGGCTGATCAGCGTTCGGGCGTCGTCACGGTCCCAGTCGTCGAGGAAGGCTCCGACCAGCTGCGTGAGGAACTGCGAGGGGTCGACGTCCATCAAGTCATGGTCGACCCGGTCGAGTGCTCGCGCTGAGTCCGTAGGCCCGTACCGGGCGATGACCGCGTCGAAGATGGCCCGCTTGTTCTCGAAGTGTGCGTAGAGCACGCTCTCGCTGAGGCCGACCTCCCGTGCGATTGCCCGTATCGACGTGCCCTCGAAGCCGTTCCGCGAGAAGAGGCGCACTGCAGCTCGCGTGAGTTCCTCTTTGGTGTTGCCCGCTTGAGCCTTACGGGGGCGACCTGGTCGACGCCGGGTGGGTGCGCCGTCGTCGGTTCTGTTCACGGGCGAGCCTCCTCGGCAGGTGGATGTTGGTAGTTGACACATAATAGAACGATCGATTAGTTTTTGGTGACGGACGCGCCAGGGGAGCCACGTCCCTGTGGACAGGAGGAGCTGGTGATGGAACCTGCCGGATCGAGCGGCGGTGCTCGGCTCGCTTTCGATGAGCCGAGCGGAGACCGCTTCCTGTATGCCGGGTGGACGGTCGATCCTCCCGCCCGGCTGCCGGTCGTCCGGCGCAGCGACGAGCGGGTACGGATGATCGCACGATGCTGCGAGTACGCCAGGGTGGCCGAAAAGCGTACAGGGGCGAGCTCTGCGACCGTTTTTGAGACGGAGGTGATGCCACCGCTTCCCGGCACTCCGCGCTACGACGTGCTGATGCTGCTCAGGGTGCACTCGCAGCAGGAGCTCGCGAGGGAGGTCGCGGAGGTTCGAGATCTTGCGCCGGACTTCACGATGGCCGCTCGGAACTCACGTCGCATCGGCGACACCGATCGGACTCACGATGCGACCTTCCTGTTCAATCACTTTGCCGCGCAACGGTCCGATGCGGCAATGGCGGGGTTCGAGCAGGTCGCAGGGTGGTTCCCGGACAAGCTCGGCGTCGACAACGCCACACTGCTGGAGCCCGACGACCAGGAGGGTGCACCGTACGTCTTCGTGAACTACGTCCGCGTGCCCGGCGGTGCGCGGAGGTTCTTGCTCAGAATGCTCCTCCGGCCCAGTTTTCACACCCGCGTCCGCAGGATCCTGCGCTCGCACCACATGCAGGCGTTGCCCTTGCTGGCGAAGCCCGTTAGATGCGGATGACGGCGATGAGTGGCGTGCTGGGTCGTTCGTCCCCAACGATTTTCGGTGCTTCGGGTATCGGTTTTGCTGTGCTGATCGCTGGGCTCAATGCCGTCCTCGTTCCGGCGGGTGCACCGACCCCAGGCGCTGGCACTGCCGAGGCGGTGAACTTCTATGACAGTTCCGCACTGATGCTGTGGGCGGGCTCGGTCATGCCGCTGGCGTGGGTCTTCTCGACGTTGTTCGCCGCGGGAGTGCTGGCACGCGTCGGTGGTACCGCGAGCCAGCCCTGGACGCTCGTAGGGTTCGGGGGAGTGCTGGCACAGAACGTCACGTTCACCATCGTGATCGGTATTCGAC
>DXBY01000188.1 GCA_019116305.1 Candidatus Ruania gallistercoris
AGGTGACGCTCGCCGGCGGCCGCACCCTGACCGCCGACCTGGTGCTGTGCGCGATCGGCGCGCGGCCGGACACGGCGTGGCTGGCCGAGGACCTGGGCCACGATCTGACCGAGCTGGCCGACGAGGTGCACCTAGGGGTGCGGGCCGTGTCGCTGAGCGTGACCGGCGACGGCGTTCAGGTCACCTCGGCGGCGGGCGTCACCTATGCGGCCGATCAGGTGGTGCTGGCCACCGGGAGCCACGCGGTGCGGCCGCCGGAGTGGTCCGGGGTGGTCACCCTGCACACCCTGGACGAGGCCGAGCACCTGCGCTCGGCGCTCGGCGGGCGAGGCGAGGTGATCGTGATCGGCGCCGGCTGGATCGGCGCCGAGGTGGCCGGTGTGGCCGCCGGCGCGGGTAGCCGGGTGCAGGTGCTGGAGTCCGGGCCGGTGCCGCTCTGGCGCCAGCTCGGCGAGGAGCTGGGCCGGCGGACCGTGCCCTGGTACGCCGAGGCCGGGGTAAGCCTGCACACCCAGACCGCTGTGACCGCCGTCGAGAACGGCAAGGTGACGCTCGCCGGCGGCCGCACCCTGACCGCCGACCTGGTGCTGTGCGCCATCGGAGCGCGCCCGGACACGGCATGGCTGGCCGGGAGCGTGCCGCTGACCGAACGCGGGCACGTGGCAGTGGACGCCGGGGGGCGCTCGGTGGTGCCCAGGGTGTGGGCCGTGGGTGATGTGGCCGAACGGGACCATCCGACGTTCGGGCGGGTGCCGGGCGGGCACTGGTCCGCGGCCCTGACCGACCCGGTGGCGCTCGCCGGGGCGATGCTGGGTCAGCAGCTGCCGGCGGCGGAACCGGCGCCGTACCTGAACTCGACCCAGCTGGGCCACCAGCTCACCGTCTACGGCCGGCTCACCGAGGACCGGGTCACCCGGGGCGACCCGGCGGCGCCGCCCTGGACCACCTTGTGCCTGGATGCAGGCCGGCTCACCGGTGCCGTAGTCGCCGATGCCCCGCGGGACGTGGCCGCAGTGCGCAAGCTGCTCGGCCGTGGGGAGCTGCCGGTGCTGGACCGGGCCGCGGCGGCAGACCCGGCGGTGAAGCTGGTCCGCGCCGTGGTCTGACCCCACCCCATGGCATCCGGGGGTCAGTGCGCGAAGTGCCGGGTGCCGGTGACGTACATCGTCACCCCAGCTTCGTTTGCCGCGGCGATGGAGTCCTCGTCCCGGATCGAGCCGCCGGGCTGGACCACGGCGCGCACTCCGGCATCGAGCAGCACCTGCAGACCGTCGGCGAACGGGAAGAACGCGTCCGAGGCCACCACGGCTCCGCGGGCGCGCTCGGCCCCCTCTGCCAAGGTGTTCGCCCGCTCCACCGCCAGCCGGCAGGAGTCCACCCGGTTCACCTGCCCCATCCCGATACCCACGGCGGCACCGGAATCGGCGAGCAGGATCGCGTTCGACTTCGCCGCCCGCACCGCGTGCCAGGCGAACGCCAGATCCGCCAGGGTGGCCTCGTCCGCGGGCTCGCCGGCGGCCAGAGTCCAGTCGGCCGGGTCATCACCGGCGGCGTCGAGCTGGTCCCGCTGCTGCATCAGCAGCCCGCCGGAGATCGGCCGGGTCTCCACGCCCACCGTGCCGGCCTCGGCCAGGCGCAGCACCCGGATGTTCTTCTTCTGCGCCAGCACCTCGAGGGCGCCCTCGGCGTAGCTGGGGGCGAGGATCACCTCGGTGAACACGCCGGCGACCTGCTCGGCCATCTCGATCGAGATCTCGGTGTTGCTGGCGATCACGCCGCCGTAGGCGGACACCGGGTCGCAGGCGTGCGCGCGCTGGTGTGCCTGGGCGATGGTCTCCCCCACGGCCAGTCCGCACGGGTTGGCGTGCTTGATGATCGCGACCGTGGGCTGATCGCCGTGGTCGTGCGCGGCGCGCCAGGCGGCGTCGGCGTCCACGTAGTTGTTGTAGCTCATCGCCTTGCCGTGCAGCTGCTCAGCGCCGGCCAGGCCCGAGGCGCCGGCTTCGTCGACGTACAGGGCGGCACGCTGGTGCGGGTTCTCGCCGTAGCGGAGCACCTCGGCACGCTGCCAGGTGGCCCCGGCCCAGCCTGGGAAGCCGGAACCGTCGTTGTCCGGGGCCACCACATTGCCCAGCCAGGAGGCTACGTGCACGTCATAGGTGGCGGTGTGCCGGAACGCCTCGGCAGCCAGCGCCTGGCGCTGGGCGAGGGTGAACCCGCCGGCGCGGGCGGCTTCGGTCACCTCGCCGTAGTGCGCCGGGTTGACCACCACGGCCACGCTCGGGTGGTTCTTCGCGGCGGCGCGCACCATCGAGGGTCCGCCGATGTCGATCTTCTCGATGCACTCGTCCTCATCGGCGCCGGAAGCCACCGTGTCGGCGAACGGGTACAGGTTCACCACCACTAGGTCGAAGGGTGCCACGTCGAGCTCGGTGAGCTGCTCGTTGTGGGAGTCCAGCCGCCGGTCGGCGAGGATGCCGGCGTGGATCCGCGGGTGCAGCGTCTTCACCCGGCCGTCCAGGCACTCCGGGAAGCCGGTGATCTGCTCCACGGGGGTGACCGGCACCCCGGCGGCGGCGATCACCCCGGCGGTTGACCCGGTGGAGACCAGCTCCACGCCGGCGGCGTGCAGTGCGGTGGCGAGCTCGGTCAGGCCGGTCTTGTCGTAGACGGAGACGAGGGCGCGGGTCAGGCGAATCTGGTCGGTCATCTGAAACTCCAGTGTGGGCGGTAGGGAACTGGCGACGGCGGTCGCTGGGTTTTCCTTCCGCGGCACCCAGGCGTTCGGTGCTGGAGGAGATGATCGGCAGGGCCGCTTCCCGGTGGTGCTCCACCTCTGACGCCAGTCACGGCCCTTCGCGGCCAGTCTACCGGCTCTCGGCGCCGTAGTACCTAGGGTGAGTCGTGCCCGCCGATCCCCGTGAGGACCCGAATGCACACCTCCGCCACCCTGATCCTGCGCCGTGTCGACCGTCTGGTCAGCGAGCGCCTACAGCCCGCTGTGATCGCCGACCGCCGCCCCCTGGAGCTGACCGCGTGGGAGGCTCCCGGCGAACCCGTGCCGTTCACCGAGGCCGCCGAGCAGACGTACACGCCGGTCGCTCCCGGTCTGGCCTGGGGTGCGCCGTGGAGCACCACCTGGCTGCATGCTCGGGGTCTGGTGCCGGCCCAGTGGACCACGAGCGGCCGGTACCGGATCGAGCTCGCCGTGGACCTCGGCTTCACCGGCTCCGGGCCTGGGTTCCAGGCCGAGGGCCTCGTCTACACCCCGGACGGCACGATCCTGGAGGCTGTCTCGCCACGCAACCAGCGGATCGCCCTGGCGGACCACCCCGGCGCCGTCGAGGTCTACATCGAGGCGGCCGGCAATCCGGACGTGAGCAACTTCGGCGACTTTCGTCCCACCTCCCTGGGGGTGCCGGAGGCCCGCGAGCAGGGGCCGCTGTACACCCTGCGGCACGTCGACCTGGTGCTGCGGGACGAGCACGTGGCCGGGCTGCTGGCGGACGTCACGGCGCTGCTGGAGTTGGCCCGGGAGCTGGGCGAGGATTCCACCCGCCGCGCCCAGATCCTGCGCGCCCTGGACCAGGCCGTGGACCTGGTGGACCCCGAGGACGTGCCCGGCAGCGCCGCGGCGGCACGCGAGCACCTGGCGCCGGTCCTGGCAGTGCGCGCTACCGAGGGCACGCACGAGGTGGTGGCGGTGGGTCATGCGCACATCGACTCCGCCTGGCTGTGGCCCACCCGGGAGACGATCCGCAAGTGCGCCCGCACCTTCGCCAACGTGCTCGCGTTGATGGAGGAGGATCCGGAGTTCACCTTCGTGTGCTCC
>DXBY01000189.1 GCA_019116305.1 Candidatus Ruania gallistercoris
CGGTGTCGGCAAGACGGTGATCGCCTCGACGCTCGCCCTCGCTCGGGCGGAGGAGGGTGCCCGGGTGCTGGTGGTCTCCACCGATCCTGCGCACAACCTCGGCCACCTCTGGGACCAGGAGGTCGGCGATGCGATCACGCCGCTGGGCCGGGCGGGCCTGTTCGGTCTGGAGGTCGATCCCGAGCGCACCACGGCCGAGCACCTGGCCGAGGTCGGCGACCGACTGGAACGACTCGTGCCCTCGCGCCTGCACACCGAGGTGGCCAAGCACCTCCGGCTCGCCAAGAACGCCCCGGGCGCGTTCGAGGCAGCGATCCTGGAGCGGATCGCCATCACCGTGACCGAGCAGCTGGACCACTTCGACCTGATCGTGTTCGACACCGCCCCCTCCGGCCACACCGCCCGGCTCGTCTCTCTGCCGGAGACCATGTCCGCCTGGACCCAGGGCATGCTGGACCGGCACAGCCGGGCACAACGGTTCACCGAGGCAATCCGGAGCCTGGATGAGGAGGATCCGGCCCTGCGGACCATCACCGGTGACGAGGGCTCACGCAGCGCCCGCGACGCCGAGATCCGGCGGGTCCTGCTCGCCCGGCAGGAACGGTTCACCCGATTGCGGGACCTGCTGCGGGACAGCCAGCAGACGGCGTTCGTCGCCGTGCTCCTGGGCGAACGCCTGCCCGCGTTGGAGACAGTGGAATTGGCCGGGCAACTCGCCGAGTCTGGTCTGACGGTGAGCGCCCTGGTGGTGAACCGCCGCTCCCCCACCGACGCGGGCGAGCTCCTCGCCCGGCGCCGCGCGCAGGAGGCTGAGCACATCCGCTACGTCACCGACCGGCTCCCGGACCTGCCGGTGACCGAGGTGCCGCTGCTCGGCGAGGACCTCACCGCTCCGGACGGGCTGCGGCAGGTGGCCGCGGCCCTGGGCTGAGCCGCCACCAACTACATGGCTCCGCCGGACCCGAGAGCCCGTTGACTTTCCGTCCGCAGCGGTCGATGACCGCGAGCACCGGCCGCCCTCACGACCCATCCGGCGCCGGCGCCGTCGAGGACCGTAGGATCAGCCGGGTCGGCTCGTGCCGAAGCCGCGGCGGCTGCTCATCCAGGCGCAGTCCGGCGATCCGTTCGAGCAGCATCTCGGTGGCCTTCGCCCCGACGGTCGCGGCGGCGCTGTCCACAGTGGTCAGTCCGATTCCAGGCAACGAGCCAGCACTGATGTTGTCGTACCCGACGATGGAGACGTCCCAAGGAACCCGGAGCGCCAGCTCCTCGCAGGCCACCAGACCGCCGAGTGCCATCTGGTCGTTGGCGTAGTGCACAGCGGTCGGCCGCGGGCTCTGGGACAACAACTCATGGGTTCCGCGGCGACCGTCCTCCATCATCCCGCCCTCGATCACGACCGGGGCATGCGGCAGATCGGCGGTCGAGGATTGGAAGCCGTGCAGGCGATCGGCAAAGGGTTTCGCGTTCGGGTCGGAGCCGACGTAACCGATGCGGGTGTGGCCCAGATCCCGCAGGTGCTTGGCCGCCAGCCGGGCGCCACGGACGTTGTCCACCACCACGGTGTCCCAGATGAGCTCGGGCAGATCACGGCTGGCAAGCACGCACGGCACCGCCATCCGCTCCAGGAACCGGAGCTCCTCCACCCCGCCCTGCACCGAGGCCAACATCAGGCCGTCCACCCGGTGCTCGGTCATCGAGTGGATGATGTCCACTTCACGGCCCGTGTCCCTGCCGGAGCTACCGAGCAGCACCTTGTACCCGCGCTCGGCCAGCACCTCCTGCACGCTGGCAACCAGATCGGGGAAGAACGGATTCTTGATATCGGCGATCACCAGGCCGATGTTCAGCGTCGCGCCGCGAGTCAGGCTGCGCGCGATCGCGCTCGGCCGGTAGTTTAACTCGCGGATCGCGTCCTCGATCTTCGCCCGGCTGGCCGCGGAGACCGCGTAGCCGGAGCGCACGTTCAGGTACTTCGACACTGTGCCCTTGGAGACCCCGGCGCGTTCGGCCACATCGGTGATCGTGGGCTTGGAGCGTCCGCGCGGCTCGGCCGGCTCGCCGGGCGGCGGCGGACCACCGGCCGCCGGATCCGCGTCACCAGCCCGTCCCGCCATCGAGGCTTCCTCCACTCGTCCGTCCTCCCAGCACCGACACTATCTGCAGCTCGCCGCCACAGCGGGCGCCTTCGACCCTCAGCCGAGCACGCCGCCCCCGTTCAGGTGCAGCGTTTGGCCGTGGATCAGCTCGGCGCCCGGACCCACCAGGAATGCCACCGCCGGGCCGATCTCCTCGGGCCGGCCGAGCCGGCCGAGCACCGAGTCCCGGGTCCGCTCCGCCACCCACTCCTCCGTGGCGTGCGGGGTGACCATGGGCGTGTCGATCGGCCCGGGAGCGATCGCGTTCACCCGGACCGTGGGTCCCACCTCACGGGCCAGTGCCCGGGTGAAGCCGAGGACTCCGGCCTTCGCCGTGCAGTACGCCACGAAGTCCCGCGCCCCCTTGTAGGCGAGCTGGGAGCTGACGTTGACGATGCTGCCCCGGCGCTCGATCAGCTCCGGCAGCAGCAGCCGGGAGAGGACGAACACCCCGTCCAGGTCCACAGACATGGTCTGGCGCCAGCTGTCCAGGTCGGTATCCAGCATCCGGCGGGACTCCATCCAGCCGGCGTTGTTCACCAGGATGTCGATCGGCCCCAACGCGGTCCGCGCCTGCTCGATGCTCTCCTCCATCTGGGCCCAGTCGGAGACGTCGGCGGAGATCGCCGCAGTCCTCGCGCCGGTCTGTTCCAGCTCGTGGCAGAGCTGTGCCGCCTGCTCGTGCTGGTTCAGGTGATGGACGACGACGTTCGCCCCGTCCCGTACCAGGCTTCGGCAGATCTCGGTGCCGAGTGCACCCACCGACCCGGTGACCAGAGCGGTCGTGCCGGACAACGGGAGCTGGCCCTGCGCCGTCGTGGAGAAAGACGGATCGGATTCGCTCATCGGTGTTCTGCTCCTGAGAGTGTGACGGGTAGGGAGTCGACGAAGGGTGCCAGCGATCCGGCGGCGTGCGCGCGCAGGGCGCGGCGGCCGAGCATCGTCTCGTGGATCTCGCTGGTGCCGTCGAAGATCTGGGTGACCTTGGCATCCCGGTGCATCCGGTTGACCGCCTCATCGGCGACGATCCCCAGCGCTCCGTGGATCTGCATCGCCTCGTCGGTGGCCCGGCGGGCAGCGTCCGAGGCGAACATCTTCGCCATCGAGATCAGGTCCTGGTCTCCCCCGCTGCCGTGGGTGAATGAGTCCGCCGCCCGCTTCCCGAGCGCGCGGGCGGCGTGGTAGTCGGCGGCTATCCGCCCGATCTTGCGCTGGATGATCGGCAGATGCGCGAGCGTCTTGCCGAATGCGGAGCGCGCATTCGCCCGCTCCAGGCTGGCCAGGAGCGCGGACCGGAGCAGACCGCTGGCGTAACCGGCCACATCGATGCGGGCCATGTTCAGCCCGTCCATCATGCCGAGGAAGCCCTCGGTCTGCAGCTGGTGCGCCCGCGGCACCCGGACACCAGAGAAGTGCAGCTCGCCGTTGGGCATCCCGCGGAAGCCGGACAGCTCCGGCCCCGCGTTCCCGCTCGCGCCCGGGCTGGCCATGTCCACCACCAGGGCCACCATCGGGGCATCGCGATCGGTGCTGCCCTCCTTGGCCAGAACGATGGCGAAGTCGGCAATCGGAGCGAACCCGACCCAGCACTTGCTGCCGGTGAGCAGGTAGTCCTCACCGTCGGGGACGGCCACCGTGGTCATCCCCCGCACATCGGTTCCCGCCTCCGGTTCGGTGATCGCAAAGGAGCCGAACGTCCTGGCGCTCAGCGTTGGCTCGAGCCATTGCTTCCGCAGCTGCTCGGGCGCGTACTTGCCGAGCAGGTAGCAGGACAGCCTGGTCCCGGCGATGCCGAGAGCCACCGCCGGCGAGTGCGCCGAGAGGGCTTCGGTGACCTGGAGAGCCTGGGGCATCTGGGTCATATCCGGGTGCCCGTCGGCAGTCACCATCAGTCGCTGCAGGCCCAGCTCGGCGGCGTCCTCGAGCAGGTCGGCGAAGAAG
>DXBY01000190.1 GCA_019116305.1 Candidatus Ruania gallistercoris
CTGGCCCAGTACGGAGTGTCTCGGCCCGGCCTGGGCGGCACCTGGCCCACCGGCTACGACGACCCGACCACGGCTGCCACGCCCGCCTGGGCGGCGGAGATCACCTCGGTGCCGGCGGAGAAGATCATCCGGCTGGGCCGGGAGTTCGCGCAGAACTCCGAGGACTCCCAGGGCCGCTCGATGATCCTCATGGGCGCGGGCACGAACCACTGGTACCACTCGGACCTGATCTACCGGGCGATGCTGATGCTCACCACGATCACCGGTTGCCAGGGCCGCAACGGTGGCGGCTGGGCACACTACGTGGGACAGGAGAAGGTGCGCCCGCTGACCGGGTTCCAGCACACCGCCTTCGCCCTGGACTGGAGCCGTCCACCCCGGCACATGAACCAGACCGCCTACTGGTACGTCAACACCAGCCAGTACCGGTACGACACCTACGATGCGGACACCGTCGGCGCCGGCACCGGCGCCTTCGCCGGACAGTCGGTGATGGACCTGCTGGCCCTGTCCGTCCGGCTGGGCTGGACGCCCAGCTACCCCACGTTCGACCGGAGCCCCCTGACCATCGCCGACGAGGCGGCCGAAGCGGGTCAGGACCCGGTGAGCTACGCCGTCGGTGAGCTCGCGAGCGGGCGGATGCGCTTCGCCGTCGAGAATCCGGAGGCCGAGGAGAACTGGCCCCGGGTGCTCACCCTGTGGCGCTCGAACCTGTTCGGCTCCAGCGCCAAGGGCAGCGAGTACTTCCTCAAGCACCTGCTCGGCACCGACCATGCGGTCAGTGCCACCGAGGCACCGGCGGGGCAGCGCCCGGGCGGGATCGAGTGGCCGGAGGACGCCCCGCAGGGCAAGCTCGACCTGCTGATGACGATCGACTTCCGGATGACCAGTTCCACGATCCTCTCCGATGTGGTGCTGCCGGCGGCCACCTGGTACGAGAAGCACGACATCAACACCACGGACATGCATCCGTTCATCCACTCCTTCAACCCCGCGATCGCCCCACCGTGGCAGTCCAAGACCGACTGGGACGCCTGGAAGGCGATCGCGAAGGAGTTCTCCGAGCTGGCGGCGACCCACCTGGGCACCCGCACCGACCTGGTGGCCAAGCCGCTCTGGCACGACACCCCGGAGGCGATGGCCACCCCCCGTGGCGAAGTGAAGGACTGGCGCGCGGGTGAGTGCGAACCGGTGCCCGGCCGGACCCTGCCGGTGCTGGTGCCGGTGGAACGCGACTACACCGCCGTCTACGAGAAGATGACCTCCGTCGGACCGCTGCTGGACCGGCTCGGCACCACCACCAAGGGCATCACCTACGACGTCCGGCCCGAGGTGGAGCGAATCGGCCAGCGGAACGGACGCCGTCGTGGCGGTGCGGCCGACGGGCGCCCGGCGCTGGACACCGACGTGCAGGTGGCCGAACTGATGATGTCCCTCTCCGGCACCACGAACGGACGACTGGCCACCGAAGGGTTCAAGACCCTGGAGCGGCGGGTCGGCCGGGACGATCTGCACCACCTCGCGGCAGAGAACGAGGGCAAGCGGATCACCTTCGCCGACACCCAGGCCGCCCCCGTACCGGTGATCACCTCCCCGGAATGGTCCGGCTCGGAGGCCGGCGGGCGCCGGTACAGCCCGTTCACGATCAACATCGAGCACCTGAAGCCGTTCCACACCCTCACCGGGCGCCAGCACTTCTACCTGGACCACGACTGGCTGCAGGCAATGGGCGAGGCGCTGCCGGTGTACCGGCCACCGCTGAACATGACCGAGCTGTTCGGCGAGGCGCGAATCGGGGACCAGAACGAGCTCGGCGTCTCGGTGCGTTACCTCACCCCGCACAACAAGTGGTCCATCCACTCCGAGTACCAGGACAACCTGTTCATGCTCAGCCTCTCCCGCGGTGGCCAGACGGTCTGGATGTCCGACCGGGACGCAGCCAAGGTGGGGATCGCGGACAACGACTGGATCGAGCTGACCAACCGCAACGGGGTGGTGGCCGCTCGGGCAGTGGTCAGCCACCGGATGCCGGAGGGCACCGTGTACATGCACCACGCCCAGGACCGGTTGATCGACGTGCCGCTGACCGAGCGGGACCGCAAACGTGGCGGGATCCACAACTCGATGACCCGGATCATGGTCAAACCCAGCCACATCATCGGCGGCTACGCCCAGCTCGCCTACCAGTTCAACTACATCGGACCGACCGGGAACAACCGGGACGAGGTCACGATGATCCGCAAGCGCACCGCACCGGTGGAGTACTGAGGTGGCCGCGCCCAGCGAGAGGAGGTCGGCATGAAGGTCATGGCGCAGATGGCCATGGTGATGAACCTGGACAAGTGCATCGGCTGCCACACCTGCTCGGTGACCTGCAAGCAGGCGTGGACCAACCGGTCCGGGATGGAGTACGTCTGGTTCAACAACGTGGAGACCCGGCCCGGTCTCGGCTACCCCCGCGGATACGAGGACCAGGAGACCTGGCAGGGCGGCTGGGTGCGCGGCAAGAACGGCCGGCTGCAGCTGCGCGCCGGCGGGCGGCTGAAGAAGCTCCTGACCATCTTCTCCAACCCGAAGATG
The DNA here is from genome assembly GCA_019116305.1 of Candidatus Ruania gallistercoris. GTDB lineage: Bacteria > Actinomycetota > Actinomycetes > Actinomycetales > Beutenbergiaceae > Ruania > Ruania gallistercoris. Next base: position 2,581 of record DXBY01000190.1, read on the forward strand.
CCCTCCATCCAGGACTACTACGAACCGTGGACCTACGACTACGAGACGCTGCTGAACGCCCCCGCCCAGGACCAGGTGCCGGTAGCCCAGCCGTACTCGCTGATCTCCGGGAAGAAGCACCAGATCACCTGGTCGGCGAACTGGGACGACGACCTCGGCGGCAGCCACGAGCACGCCGCGAACGACCCGATGCTCCAGGGTCTCGAGGACAAGGTGAAGATGGAGTTCGAGCAGACCTTCATGTTCTACCTACCGCGCATCTGCGAGCACTGCCTGAACCCGAGCTGCGCAGCCTCCTGCCCGTCCGGGGCGATCTACAAGCGCTCCGAGGACGGCATCGTGCTGGTGGACCAGGACAAGTGCCGCGGCTGGCGGATGTGTGTGACCGGCTGTCCATACAAGAAGGTGTACTTCAACCACAAGACCGGTAAGGCGGAGAAGTGCACGTTCTGCTACCCGCGCATCGAGGTGGGCATCCCCACCGTGTGCGCGGAGACCTGCGTGGGCCGGCTGCGCTACATCGGCCTGGTGCTCTACGACGCCGACAAGGTGCTCAAGGCCGCGTCCGTCGAGGATGAGCACGAGCTGTACGACGCCCAGCGAGAGGTGTTCCTGGACCCCCACGACCCGGCCGTGCAACGCGCCGCAGAGGCCGAGGGGATTCCGCTGGACTGGATCGAGGCCGCGCAGCGCTCCCCGATCTACACCCTGATCAACACCTACAAGGTGGCGTTGCCGCTGCACCCGGAGTACCGCACCATGCCGATGGTCTGGTACATCCCGCCGCTGTCGCCCGTGGTGGACGCCGTCTCCGAGACCGGTGCGGACGCTGAGGACGCACCCACGCTGTTCGCGGCGATCGAGAAGATGCGCATCCCGATGGAGTACCTGGCGAACCTTTTCACCGCTGGGGACACCGCACCGATCGAGCGGGTGCTGCGCCGGATGGCAGCGATGCGCTCCTACATGCGCGATATCAACCTCGGCAACGACACCCAGCCGGCCATCCCCGCCTCGGTGGGCATGGCCGAGGACGAGATGCACGCGATGTACCGGCTGCTCGCCCTGGCGAAGTACGACGAGCGGTACGTGATCCCCACCGCGCACGGCGAGGAGGCGCACGCGCTGGAGGAGCTGGCCACCGACTGCCCGGTGAGTGGTTTCGACGAGGAGCTCACCCGCGGGTCCGGGCCGTTCGGTGAGGGATCGGGCGGGTACTCCACCGTGGCCGTGGAGAACTTCCAGATGCTGCAGAACCGGCAGACCTCGGACCAGCTGGCCGGCGGCGGCTCCAAGGCCGGCCGGGTGAACCTGCTGAACTGGGACGGCAAAGGGATGCCGCCGGGCCTGTTCCCCGACCGCGAGGGCGAACGCGAGTCCTCGGACCAGTCATGATGCGCACCTGGCGCCGGCACCGGCGCACCCGCCCGGCGATGGACGCCCGCCACCAGGCGGCCGCGTGGCAGTGCGTGTCGCTGCTGCTGGAGTACCCGGAGCAGGCGCTGATGGAGCGGCTGGACCTGCTCGCCCAGGTGGCCGCGGAGCTGCCCCCAGCGGCCGGTGAACCGATCGGGGCGCTGGTGGCCAAGATGCAGGGCCGAGGGCTGCGTGAGCTGCAGATGGAGTATGTGGACACCTTCGATGTGACCCGCAAGTGCAGCCTGCACCTGACCTACTTCACTGACGGCGACACCCGCAAGCGCGGGGTCTCGCTGGTGCAGTTCAAGCAGGCCTACCGGCGGGCCGGTGTGCACCTGAGCGACGAGCAGGCCGAGCTGCCGGACCACCTGTGCGTGCTGCTGGAGTTCGGGGCGGTGCACGATCCGGAGATCGCCTGGAGGTTGCTGAACGACCACCGGGTGGGCATCGAGCTGCTGCACCGGGCACTGACGCAACGCACCTCCCTCTGGCGGTATGCGACGGCCGGGTTGCGGACCACGCTGCCTCAGCTCGGCGGGGACGACGAGGACGCTCTGCTCCGGCTGATCGCCGAGGGGCCGCCCAGTGAACAGGTGGGCCTGGACTCCTCCCCCTACGCCGCCTTCGACCCAGCCCTGGACGACCCGGGCCAGCGGCACCCGCTGGCGCAGCCGCACGGCAGCGCCCCTCCAGGACAGGCGGCCGGCCCGGGCACGGTGGCGCACCTCGGTCCCACGATCGACGTCGGAGCGCCGCGATGACCACCAGCGGACCAAGCCGGATCGGAGCCTGGCGATGAGTATCGCGCTGTGGATCGTCTTCCCGTACGTGTGCCTGGCTGTGTTCATCGGCGGACACATCTGGCGCTACCAGTACGACAAGTTCGGCTGGACCACCCGGTCCTCGCAGCTGTACGAGCGCAAGCTGTTGCGGATCGCCAGCCCGCTGTTCCACTTCGGGATGCTCGGCGTGGCTGCCGGTCACTTCCTCGGCCTGGTGATCCCGCAGACCTGGACGGACAGTATCGGCATGAGCCACACCGCCTACCATGCGATCGCGATGGCCGGCGGTATCCCTGCCGGGGTGGCCTCGCTGGTCGGCCTGGTGCTGTTGATCTATCGACGGCGTACGGTCGGCCCGGTCTTCCGCGCCACCACGCTCAATGACAAGGTCATGTACGCGATGCTCGCCCTGGTGATGGTGCTCGGGATCTGGAACACGATCGCCGGCGGCGTGTTCAACCTCGGCGGGGAGTACAACTACCGCGAAGGCGTGTCCATCTACTTCCGGGAGATCTTCTACCTGCAGCCGGACGCGACACTGATGGAGATCGCGCCGTTCGGCTTCCAGGCGCACGCCCTCGCCGCCTTCCTGCTGTTCGCGATCTGGCCATTCACCCGACTGGTGCACGTGTTCAGCGCGCCGATCGGGTACCTGACCCGGCCGTACATCGTCTACCGCAGCCGGGACGGTCGGCCCGGGACCGGGACCGGCACCCGCGCCCCGAAGCGCGGCTGGGAGAAGGTGCCGTGACCGGTCACCGGCGGAACACGACCGGATCGGACCGCGAAGGCACTGGGTCCGCCTTCGACGCCCTGATCCTCGCCGGCGGGCAGGGTCGGCGTCTGGGCGGCCGGGACAAGGCCGCGTTGCCGGTGGCCGGCCGTCCGTTGCTGGACCGGGTGCTGGCAGCGTGTGCGGAAGCGCAGCAGGTGGTGCTGGTTGGTCCAGGTCCGGCTCCCGACGGCGTCACGCGGGTGCAGGAGGACCCGCCCGGCGGCGGGCCGGTGGCCGGGATCGTGGCCGGCCTGGCGCAGGTACACAAGCCCTGGGTGCTGGTACTAGCAGTGGACCAACCGGACGCCGGCCGGGCCACACCGGCCCTGGTGGCCGCCCTCGCCGATGATCCGGAGGCCGATCTGCTCTGCCAGCGGGACGCCACCGGGCACCCGCAGTGGCTGCTCGGCGCCTACCGGACCGCCGCCCTGCGGGACGTGCTGGCCGGCCTGGGCAGCGGGCACGGTGTCCCGGTGGCGCGAGTGGCCGACGGTCTGCGGATGGTCGAGATCAGCGACGGCGCCGCACATGTGGGCGATATCGACACCTGGGACGATCACGCGGCCTGGGAGCAGCGGCTGCGCGGGTAGCGACGCCCGCGAGGGGCATCGCCCGCGAGGACGCCCACCCACGTACCGCGCCACCATCCATCGGAGGTACGCGCGGCGGTCTGAGGCACCCTCTGCGGTCCGAGGTACGCGCGGCGGTCTGAGGTTGTCCGCGCGGACCTCAGACCGCCTCGGTAACCTCAGACATCCGTTCAAGCGCGGTACGGGGTGCTCAGCGAGCGTTCAGGATGTCGACGACGAACACCAGCGTGTCCTCGCCGCCGATCCCGGCCTGCGGCACACCGCGGGGCCCGTAACCCTCGTGCGGCGGGATGGCCACCAGCACGCGGGAGCCGATCGGCTGGCCGACCAGGCTGTTGTCCCAGCCGGCGATGACCGTGCCGACGCCGATCGGGAACTCGATCGAGGAGCCGCGGTCGTAGGAGTTGTCGAACATCGACCCGCCCCAGACCTCGCCGTAGTAGTTCACCTCGATGGTCTGGCCGGCCTCGACCAGCGGGCC
>DXBY01000191.1 GCA_019116305.1 Candidatus Ruania gallistercoris
GCGGTAGATCGCCGCGTGCAGAAATGCTTCTTTCGACGGCGCAGCATCGGTGAGCGCGTTGCCGTCCAGATCGAGCAGCGCCAGCTCCTCCGGCGCCACGGTCGCCAAGCTGCTGCGGGTGGGGGTGACCAGGATCTGGTCACCGGTGCGCACGGAGACGTTGCCGGTGGTGCCGTGGCTCAGCCCTCGGCTGGCCACCGCACGCGCGGCGGCCACCAGCTCCTGCCGAAGTACCTCTTCGGCACTCATGAGCTCACGCCCCAGTCCTGGTCGCCGTCGACGGCTCGGGAGAACATCGCCACGTCCCCGAAGTTGCCGGACTTGAGCAGCAGCGCCAGCGCCTCGCCACCGAGGGTGTAGATCCACGGCACACCGGGCGACACGTCGCCACCCACGGCGGCGCCCTGGACCCCCAGGCCGTGCACGATGGCTCCGGAGGTCTCGCCGCCGGCGGAGACCAGGCGCCGGACCCCGCGCTGGACGAGCCCGGTGGCGATCTGGGCCAGGGTGTTCTCGAGCAGGGCTGCGGACGCAACGGTGCCGAGCTGGTCCTGGACCTGCTGGAGCTGCTCGGCCGGGAGTGAGGTGTACAGGAGTGGGGTGGAGCCGTCGGGCAGGTCCTCGACCCAGGTCAGAGCGCGCTCGGCGAGTGTGCCGGCATCGGGAACACTGAGCGCATCCACCCGATAGCTCGGCCCGCCGCGTGCTTCGAAGTCGGCGATCTGCTCCAGCGTGCGCGCCGAACAGCTTCCGGCGAGCACGGCCGCTGGGCCGGGGCCGACAGGGTCGGCTGCCGTCGCGAGTTCCGGACGGGCCGGTGCCCTCAGCTCTGCGAGCGCACCGGCCAAACCTGCTGCTCCTGCGACCAGTGGCTGGTCCGCCACAGCACGTGCCAGCACCTGGAGGTCGCCGTCCTCAACGGCGTCGGCCACCAGGTGCCGCACCCCAGCTTGCCCGCTTTCAGTCAGAGCGCCGCGTACCGCGTTCACGCCCTGGCGCAAGGTGGCCAGCGGCAACGCCTCGACCGGACGGTCGGTCTGGGCGGCCAGCACTCGTGGCAGTGAGGAGTCGGTCATCGGGGTGAGCGGATGGGTGGCCATATGCGTCTCGGCGAGGGGAACGCCGTCCACGAAAAGCTGGCCCGCGTACACCGTGCGCCGGTGCGCCGGCGAGCTGGGGGTGGTGACCACGGTGGTGGCGCCGATGGCCTCCGCGAGGGCGTCCGTGACCGGGCCGATGTTTCCCTGCGGGGTGGAGTCGAACGTGGAGCAGTACTTGAAGTACAGCTGCCCGACTCCCACGCTGGAGAGCCAGTCCCACGCTGCGAGCGACTCGTCCACTGCCTGCTCCGGTGGTGTGGTGCGGGACTTGAGGGCGATCACGATGGCATCGTGCGGCGGCAGCTCGGCCGTCGCCTCCGGTGGGCCGAAGAACAGCAGGGTGCGCAGCCCCGCCTGGCGGAAGGCGAGCGCGATGTCGGTGCCACCGGTGTAGTCGTCGGCGATCGCTCCCAGCGGAGCGGCAGTCGGCTGCGAGCGCAGCCTCTCCCCCAACGCGACGGCGGCGCTGCGTGGTCCGGAGATGACCGGGACGTCGAGTGCGGTCTGGAGCTCGGTCTGCGCGGGGGCCAACGAGTACTGCGCGAGCAGGATGGCATCCACGCCCGCGAGCTGTGGGCGGCAGGCGTCGATCAGGATGTCGGCCAGTGCTGTCGGGTCATTCGCACCAGCTGCGTCCTTCGCTGCCGGCACGGCGAGACCACGGACCTCCACCTGCTGACCCGTGGTGGCAACGGCCTGGCCGAACCGCTGCACCGAGTCGGCCAGGGCGGACTCGAGCGAGGCGACCACCAGGACTGTGCGGTAGGCACCGCTGCCGGCCTCGGCGAACGCGGCTTCGTCGGGCGCCAGCACGGGGATCGGGGCGCTGGTCTCCTGCGCCACCGGTCCGTACATCGAGCAGGTGAGCAGGATGCCGTCGGCGCCTGCGTCCACGGCGTGGCCGATCAGGCGGCGCATCCTGTCCGCCAGGGGCTCGGTGAGCCCGCCGGCATCCGCAGCGTCCTGGAGCAGCCGGTCATCGAGCAGGTTCCACACCCGAGTGCCGGGGAGCTGCCCGGCGAGGGCCTCGGTCGCCGGCGGGATTGCCACCGAGGTGGCGCTGATCAGGGCAATGAGGTGGTCGTCGTCAGTCATTCACATCACCTCTCGCAGCCGCCGCGGTACGCCGCCGGAACTGCCGTCGGGTTTGAATTCGCAGCCGAACCAGCCGGTGTAGCCGGAGGCGCGGATGTGCTCGATGACGAAGGGCCAGGCGAGCTCCCCGGTGCCGGGTTCGCTGCGGTCGGGACCATCTCCGATCTGGACGTGCGCGACCAAGGGGGCTACGCCGTCGAACGTGCGCACCACATCGCCTTCGGCGACCTGGGTGTGGAACACGTCGAAGAGCAGACCGACGGGGTCGCCCACGGCCCGCGCCACCGCGGCGGCCATCGCCTGGGATTCGAGCACGAACCCGGGTGCGCTGCACGGGTTCTGCATCTCCAGTACCAGCCGCACCGGGGTGCCCTGGGCACGCTCGGCGGCCCAGGTGATGTTGCGGACGTACTGGGCGAACGCCTCGTCCCGACCGAGTCCCGCGGGGCGCCGGCCACCGACGACGTGCAGCAATCCGCAGCCGAGCTCAGTCGCGTACTCCAGGCCCTGCTCCACGCCGGCTTGGAACTCGGCGACGTGGTCGGGCAGGCACGCTAGGCCGCCGGCTGTGGCTGATCCGGCTTCGCCCTGGGGGGTGTTCAGCAGGGCCGCCTCCAGGCCGTTGTCAGCCAACAGCGTCCGCAGCTCGGTGGGGCTGGTGGAGTACGGGACCGGGATCTCCACCGCCTGGAAACCGGCCTGGGCAGCGGCCTCGAAGCGTTGGTCGAACGGCAGGTCGGTGAACAGCCACTTCAGGTTGGCGGCCAGCGGGAGGTCGTTCTGCTCGGTCATCGCTCGGCACCGCTGGTGGAGGGGATGGCGACCGGGTGCGCGACGGGACGTCCGTCGAGGAAGTCGATCACCTGGGTGGCGGCGAGATGGCCCGATCGGGACCGGGCCTCGGCAGTGGCGCCGGCGATGTGCGGGGTGATCACAAGGTTCGGCGCCTCCCGGAGGGGGTCATCGGCCGCCAGCGGCTCCTGCTCCAACACATCGAGGGCGGCACCGGCCAGCCTCTCCTCACGCAAGGCTCCAGCGAGAGCCCGCTCATCGACGACTCCGCCGCGAGAGGTGTTGACCAGGTAGGCGCTCGGCTTCATCACGGCGAGCGCAGCGCCGTCGATCAGGTGGTGGGTCTGCGGGGTCAGGGCGATGTGCACGGTGACGAAGTCGGACTCGGCCAGCAGCTCCGACAGGGGACGGGCCTGGGCACCGATGGCGGCCGCGAACGTCTCGTCCAGAGCCGGGTCAGACACGAGTATCCGCATACCGAACGCCGTCGCGATGCTGGCCACCTCCTTGCCGATGGCGCCGAACCCGATCACCCCGAGTGTGGCGCCGGAGAGCTCGCGCCCGCTGCGCTGGACCCAGTTCCCTGCCTCGACGTCGGCGGCGGCGGGCACCAGGTGGCGCGCGTTGCTGAGCATCAGGCCGATCGCCAGCTCAGCGACCGACTGCCGGTTGGCGCCGGGGGTGTTGCAGACCGTGACACCGTTCCGAGCAGCGGCACTCAGGTCGACGCTGTCGTAACCGACGCCGGTGCGCGCAATGATCCGCAGCGCCCCGGCGGTGTCCATCAGCTCGGCGCTGAACGGTTCGGTTCCCGCGATCACGGCGTCGACCTCGGCGAGGGCGCCGGCGAGGCCGTTCGCGCCGTCCCGGTCCTGTGGACGTGAGTAGCTGACCTCGCAGCCCGCGTCGGTGAGCATGGTGTGTATCTCGTCACCGGGTTCGAGGTAGCTGGTGGTGATCAGTACGCGGCGGTCTGCCATAGGTACTCCTGCTTCGTGGTGTAGGTCCGAGTGCGGCGGTGTCCGGGCGGGAGTCACGCAGCTAACCGGACCCGTCGCTGATAGTTCGGTCCTCCTCGCCTCCCGTGGCTGTCGGGAAGAAACTGATCTGCGCCCGCTGCTCGATGATCCGTATAGCGGTGTCGCCCCGGAGCCGCAGCGGCACATCGTGGCCGGGAACCAGGAGTGCGCCGGTGTCCTGCATGTGGTTCCGGAGCCGGGTGATCGTGGCTCGGCTCGCTTGCGCGTCCAACGTGGAGTCCACGTTCGAGGTCGTCAGCTCGTAGAGGTTCTTCACAGCGTCGCCGGCGAACAGCACCGGACCGGTGTCGGTATCGACGGCGTAGCAGAGGTGCCCAGGGGTGTGGCCGGGGCTGGCCATCGCCGTGATCCCGGGCAGGATCTCGTCACCG
>DXBY01000192.1 GCA_019116305.1 Candidatus Ruania gallistercoris
CACTCTCCTCCAGCTCGCTCGGCATGCCAGCCTGCCTGCCGCCCTGGTCGCGACGGATGCCACGCTCCTGCGCCGCCCCTGGAAGGAGGACGAGGAGCCAACTCTCACAGTGGACCAGCTTCAATCCGAGCACGCCCGACTTCTCCCCTATCACGGGTCGCGGCGAGCTGCCGCTGTACTGGCGCGAGCGACGTCGTCGGCTGATGGACCGTTGGAGACGCTGAGCCGCTTCGTGATCGACGAGCTCGGGTTTGCCGCACCCGAACTGCAGACCCGCTTCTGGCTGCCCGGCCTGCACCGCTACGTGTGGGTCGACTTCTACTGGCCAGAACTGAACGTTGCGGCAGAGGCAGACGGTCACGGAAAGTACCTCGATGGGGGTGAACGCCGCGCCGCCGCACAGCGGGTCGTCGCGGAGAAGCAGCGCGAGGATGAGCTGCGGACGCAGGTGGAGAAGCTGCGGCGATGGGATTGGCGCGACGTGTGGGCGGTGCGGCCACTGGAGCGCAAGTTGGAGGAGCTCGGCGTCCCGCGGGTGCGGCCCCCGCGGCGCGTCCTCCTCGGACTGAGGTAAGTCCGGCGATCGGAGGTACCTGCGGCCGTCGGAGGTTGTCCGCGCTCACCTCAAACCGCCGCGCGTACCTCCGATCGCCGTGCGTGCCTCAGACCGCCGCACGTACCCCCGGGTGGGTACGGGCACGCGGCGGGATGGTGCAGCGGGTCAGTAGGCGAACTCGACGCGGCGCTCGGCCACGTCCGCCCGCGCCAGCCGCACGGTGACCTTCTCCCCGAGCGGCAGGCCGGCACCGCTGACCCGGGCGCGGATCGCCGGTTCCGCGATCAGGATGGTGCCCCGGATCTCCTCGTCCGCCTCGCCTGCACCGCGGGCGTCCCCGCCGCCGCGCGGCTCATCCACGTCCACCACCACACCGGAGAACTGCTGCCCGATCCGACCCCGGAGCATGATCGCCTCGAGCAGGTCCACACAGTTTCGCTCGTACTCGGCGGACCGCCGCCGGGCGCGGTCCATGATTCCGGGCAGGTCTGCCAGCGCGGTGCGCACCCAGTCCGGCACGTCCGCGCCGGCGGTCGCGGCCAGGCAGATCTCCAGCCCGTACCGGTCCACCAGCCGGCGCAGGGGCGCGGTCACGTGGGCATATTCCGCGGCGATCGCCGAGTGTGGCGACGCCGGGGGCAGGTCCCCGTCGAAGGTCAAGTAGCCGGAGCCGCGGAACAGCGCCGTCGCCTCGTGGAAGAACGCGGCATGCTCCGGGACCGTCGCATCCAGCCCGGCGAGCACCTCGCCGTAACTGGCCTCGGCGGGCCAGTCGATGTCGAGCCCGTGCGCCGCGCGCCGGACCCGGTTGATGTCCCGCTGCTGCGCCGGTTGGAGGGTGCGCAGCACGCCGATCCGCGCCGTGCGCATCAGCCCAGCCGCTGCGATCCCGGTGAGCAGCGAGATCTGCGCGTTCCAGTCCTCCACTGGCAGGTTCGCCCGGTAGACCAACCGGTACCCGTCGTCGTCGGAGGCGACCTCCTGCTCCGGAATCTCCAGCGAGGCGCCGCCACGGGCGATCTCCAGCTGGGCGCGCAACGTGCCGATCTCCGGCAGCAGCGCGAGCGAGTCCCCAGCAGTGCCGTCGTCCAGACGCTGCTGCACCTGCGCATAGGTGAGCTGCTCCCGGCTGCGCACAAGCGCCCGCCGCACCCCGGTCTCGCGGATCTCCCCGGCGGCGTCCAGTCGGATGGTCCACAGGCATGCGGGCCGGGTCTGCTCGGGCAGCAGGCTGGCGGCGCCTTCGGAGAGCACCGCCGGGTGCAGGGTGATCGAGGTGTCCGGACCGTAGAACGTGACCCCGCGATCGGCGAGTGCGGCATCGAGCGCACCACCGGGCTGCACGAACGAGGCTGGGTCCGCGATCGCGTAGTGCACCAGGTACCCGTCGCCGTCGCGTTCGAGGTACATCGCCTGGTCCAGGTCCTTGGCGCCCGGCGGGTCGATGGTGACCAGGGGCAGCTCCGTGGCATCCGCACCGGTCGGCACCGGCCGGGCCGCCGCTCGCTCGGCCTCGGCCAGCGCCTCGGGTGGGAAGTCACCGGGGACATCCAGCTCGGTGCGCAGCTCTTCGAGCATCGGCCCGGCAACCGTCGCCGCGGCATTGACCAGCCGCAGGTGGCGTTGCGGGGTCACGTCGTTCATCGGCGCGCCTTCTTCGTCCGCTTCGTCCGCGGTGGCACCCGCGCTGCACGGTCGCTGAACATGGCGACGGCGCAACTCACCAGGATTCCGACCGGCACCAGGATGGTGAGCAACAGGACGAAGAGGCCGGTCGGGCTGACCGGCGCCACCTCCGCGGGCGAACTGTCGTAGCTGGCCAACGGGGTCGCGATTGCGGCAATGAGCGCGCCGAGCAGACCACCGAGCACGGCGAACCGCTTGTACCGGGGGGCGCGGCGCACCCGGGTCCGGTCAGCCATCGCGGCAATCGGCGACTCGCCGAGCACGCTGCCGCCTGCCGCAGCGATCTGGGCATCGTAAGCGTCTGACGCCGACGGCGGCTCAGCGCCCGAGCCGGGCTCGGTCTCCACTGCACCTTCCGCCGTCTCGGCGCCCACTGCGGGTTCCACGGGCTCGGTGGCGGCCGTTGGCTCTGCCGGGGATGCGCCGGAGGCCTCGGCTCCGCCGTGCTGGGTGCTCATAGTTCGACGCTAGCGGACGAACAGCGGCAGGACCGCATCAAGGTCGGCCCGCTGACCGGAGGCACTGACTGCGCCGGTGGCCAGGGCCTGCGCCCAGGTGAGCTGACCGGTGACCAGCCGGAGCCAGGTCTGCTGATCGGTCTCCACCACATTCGGCGGAGTTCCCCGGGTGTGCCGCGGCCCCTCGATCACCTGCACCACCCCGGCCGGCGGCACTCGCACCTCCACCGAGGTGCCGGGCACTCGCTCGGCGAGCTCCTCCAGCGTGTACCGGACGGCGGTGCGCACCTCGGCGGGCGACGCCCGGTCGGCCTGCCACTGCGCCACGGTGCGCTCACCCTCGCCAGGGTCAATCCGCCGTCGTGCCATACCGCCGAAGGTACCGCGTCCGGCCACAGTGGGCTGCCGCCGTCCGGACGACGGGGTGAATGGCCCATCCACACCGCCGCGACGGGAGCCCGGCCCGCCCGTGTACACTCGTCATCAGGTTGCAGTGAACGAACGTCGAACGCCCCAGACCTGAAGGCTGGGGCGTTTTTCTTCACCGGATGAAGTCGGCGGACACCGTGGCTTCCCAGCGCGAGAATCGGGCTGGATTTTCTGTGAAGGACATCGCATGACCGTAGGTACCGTGAAGTGGTTCAACGCCGAGAAGGGCTTCGGCTTCATCGCCCCCGAGGACGGTAGCGCCGACGTGTTCGCGCACTACTCGGCCATCGTGGCCGATGGCTACCGTTCGCTGGAGGAGAACCAGCGGGTGGAGTTCGAGGTGACGCAGGGCCCGAAGGGTCCGCAGGCCTCGAACATCCACGCTCTCTGAGCCAGCTCGCCTGAGCCACGCGTGCCGGTGGTCCCTCCGGGGGTCGCCGGCACGCGTCGTTAACGGGGCGGCTCGGGTACGGCTGGGTCAGACCTGCGTGACCGGTGGCCGGGACTCGGCGTCCTGTTCGGCAGTCGCCTGCACCGCTTGGGCGATCATGGTGTGCAGGTTCGGGTTGAACACGCTCGGCACGATGTAGGTGGCGTTCAGCTCCTCCGGGGAGACCACGTCGGCCAGCGCTTGTGCGGCCGCGAGGAGCATCTTGTCGGTGATCCGGGTGGACCGCCCGTCCAGCAGGCCGCGGAACACGCCGGGGAAGGCGAGCACATTGTTGATCTGGTTCGCGAAGTCGCTGCGTCCGGTGGCCACCACCGCCGCGTGCCGGGTGGCGATCACCGGGTCGATCTCCGGCAGGGGGTTCGCCAGGGCGAACACGATCGCGTCCGAGGCCATCGAGGCGACATCGGTCTCGGTGAGCAAGTTCGGGGCCGAGACGCCGACGAACACGTCCGCACCCCGGATCACCTCGTGCAGCGTGCCCGCATGGGCATCACCGTTGGTTCCTTCGGCGATCCAGGCCAGGCTCGGGTCGAGGTCCGGCCGGTCCCGGCGGATCACCCCCTGCACGTCCGCGACCACCACGTCCCGGGCACCGGCAGCCAGGAGCAGGCGCAGGATCGCCGACCCGGCGGCGCCGGCGCCGGACTGCACGATCCGAACGTTCTCGATGTCCTTGCCCACGACTTTCAGAGCGTTGGTCAGGGCAGCGAGAGCGACGATGGCGGTGCCGTGCTGGTCGTCGTGGAACACCGGCACGTCCAGCTCGGCACGGAGCCGGTCCTCCACCTCGAAGCAGCGCGGTGCGGAGATGTCCTCGAGATTGATGCCGGCGAACACCGGCGCGATGATCTTCACCGTCCGGACGATCTCGTCCACATCCTGGGTGTCCAGGCAGATCGGGAACGCGTCGATGCCGGCGAACCGCTTGAACAGCGCGGCCTTCCCCTCCATCACCGGCAGTGCTGCGGTCGCGCCAATGTTGCCCAGTCCCAGCACGGCAGAGCCATCGGTGACGACGGCGATCGTGTTCCGTTTGATGGTCAGCCGCACCGCATCCTCGGGGTGGGCGGCGAGCTGCTGGCTGACCCGCCCCACGCCGGGGGTGTAGATCAGGGAGAGGTCGTCGCGGTGCCGGATCTGCATCTTCGGCTGGATCTCGATCTTGCCGCCGAGGTGGGCGAGGAAGGTGCGGTCGGAGACCCGGCCGATCACCACTCCGGCGATCGTGCCGAGTGCGTCGACCACGCGCTTGGCGTCGTCCTCGCCGCCGGTCGCGCAGGTGACGTCCACCTGCTGGCGGTCCACACCGGAGGCGGAGACGTCCACTGCGGTCACCACACCGCCGGCATGCTCGACCGTGGTGGTGATCGTGCTCACCGCGGACGGCTGCGCCGGCATCTCCAGGCGGATTGTGATCGAGTAACTAACGCTGGGAGAGCTCATCGCCTACCTTCACTGTGTTTCCGGCGGCCCCATCGCGGCCGGTGCCAGCCGGGCTCCCCAGATCACGTACCCTGTCGTACCCGATCAGCCCGGTACGTGCCATGGTAGACCTTGCTGCGGCTGCTGGTGACCGGAGCGAAGGGGTGTGTCACCGAGGACGTCTCATCCGCGGGGCCGGATCCGCGGAGCCCTGCCAACGCTCGCTCGCGCGACACAATCAGCGCTGGAGTCCACCGCGCAGGGAGCCGCGCCGGAAAGCGTTCGCGACGACCGGACTGGTCAGCCCTGCTGACGCACGCTGATCCCCCAGCGTCCGGTGAACTCCTCCCCCGGCTGCAGGGTGATCAGTCCGTCACCGGAGTTGAAAGCATCGACGGCGCAGGTCATCGGCTCCACCGCCACGGAGGTGCGCCGTCCCTCGGAGTCACTGACCTGGTCCGCGGTGTAGAGCAGCACGAAGGGCCAGGACTCGTCCTGCCAGACGCTCACCTGCCAGCCGTCCTCACGGTCGAAGACCACTCTCGCCCGACCGTCGGAGTCGCGCTCGAGGTCGGTGTACAGGCCCAGCCGGTGGTTGCCGATCCGGCGGGCGGTGCGGAAGTCGTCCTCGGCGTCGACGGCCTTGCGCTCGGTGAGGAAGGCGTTCTCGCCGGTGAGGCGGGTGGCGCCGGGGATGGTGACATCGCCGGCGTTGATCAGCTCACGCAACGACCCGCCGGCACTGAGATAGGGGTGGGCGCCGGCACCGAACGGCACTGGCTCGGAGGCGAGGTTGCGCACCGTCAAGCGCGAGCTGAGCCCATCCACGGAGAGCTCCCAGGTGACCCGCATCTCCAGCGGCCAGGGGTAGCCGGGCCGCGCCGGCAGCACGGCACCGAGCTCCACCCGGGAGGCGTCCTGATCGAGCACCTGGAACGGCACCCACCGGGCCAACCCGTGGATCGCCGAGTCTGGTTCCGGGTCCTGGATCGGCAGCACATGCTCCTCACCGTCCACGGAGTACTTCCCGTCGCGAATCCGGTTCGGCCACGGCACCAGCCACTGGCCCCGGGCGCTGGGGCAGACCCGTTCGGGCCGGTACCCGGCGAGTACGTGCACGCCCTCGACGGTGTAGTTGCGCACCCCGGCACCGGTCTCGACGATGATCGCCTTCTGGTCGCCGCGGGCAAGGGTGCGTTCGCCCGCTCCGGGCAGTGCAGACTCGGTCATCGCACCAGGCTACGCCGCACCTCCGCCGCCGCGGCGATACCGCAGAGCACTCCTCACCGAGGGAAGGATCGCTTGATTCGTTTCAGCGCAAGGGTGGGTCAGCCGAAGAGCGTCGGCAGGGTGCCCTCGTGCGCGGTGCGCAGCTCGGCCAGCCCGATCGTCAGCTCCCCGGCCAGCTCGAGCCCGTCGCCGCCTGTGGTCCCCAGCCGCAGCACCGGCACCTCGTGCCGCGCGGCCAGCTCGGCCAGCTCCCCAGCACGGCCGGCGTCCACCGCCACCAGCGCCCGGGCGCCGGTCTCGGCGAACAGCGCCGTCGCGAGGTCCACACCATCGCGCTCCAGCATGCCGCCCAGATCCACGCGCGCCCCGACCCCGTACCGGAGAACGGCATCGGCAAGGGACTGCAGCAGCCCGCCGTCGGACAGGTCGTGCGCCGCCCGCGCGAGACCGGCGCGGCCGGCGCCGATGAGCACCTCGGCAAGGTTCCGCTCAGCGCCCAGGTCCGCAGCCGGCGGCCGCCCGCCCAGGTGCGAGTGCAGCACCTGCGCCCACACCGAGCCGGACAGGTCCGCACGGGTGCTCCCGAGCAGGTACACCTCGAGCCCCTCCTCGGACCAGGCCGACGGCGTCACGCGCGCGACGTCGTCGAGCACACCGAGCACACCCACCACCGGGGTCGGGTTGATCGAGGCGTCGATGTGCCCGACCCCCACCTCCCCGGCCAGGGTGGAGTTGTACAGGGACACGTTCCCGCCGGTCACCGGCACCCCGAGCTCGGCGCAGCCATCGGCCAGCCCGGTGATCGCCTGCACCAGCTGCCACATGGCGTCCGGGTCCTCGGGCGAGCCGAAGTTCAGGCAGTCGGTCACCGCCAGCGGCCGGGCGCCCACGGTGGCCACGTTCCGGTAGGCCTCGGCGAGCGCCAGCTGGGCGCCGACATAGGGATCGAGCTTGGTGAACCGGCCGTTGGCGTCGGTGGCCAGCGCCACCCCGAGCCCGGAGGTCTCGTCCACCCGGATCACGCCCGCGTCGTCGGGCTGGGCCATCGCGGTGTTGCCCTGCACGTACCGGTCGTACTGGTCGGTGACCCAGGCCTTCGAGGCGAGGTTCGGGCTGGCGAGCAGCGCCAGCGCCTGCTCGCGCACCTGCTCCGGCGAGGTGGGCCGAGGCAGGCGCGCTGCGTCGTCGGCGTTGAGGGCTTCTTGCCAGGCCGGCTGGGCGTACGGGCGGTCGTAGACCGGCCCCTCGTGGGCGACGGTGCGCGGGTCCACGTCCACGATCCGGTGCCCGTGGTGGTCGATGGTCAGCCGGCCGGTGTCGGTGACCTCACCGATCACCGCGGTCTCCACCTCCCACTTGGCGGTGATCGCGAGGAACTCCTCCAGCCGCTCCGGGGAGACCACCGCCATCATCCGCTCCTGCGACTCGCTCATCAGGATCTCGCCGGCGGTCAGCGTGGGGTCGCGCAGCAGCACGGTCTCCAGGTCCACGTGCATCCCGCCCTCCCCGTTGGAGGCGAGCTCGCTGGTGGCGCAGGAGATGCCGGCGGCACCGAGGTCCTGGATCGCCTCCACCGTGCGGGCCGCGAACAGCTCCAGGCAACACTCGATCAGCACCTTCTCCATGAACGGGTCGCCGACCTGCACACTGGGCCGCTTGGACGGCTTGTCCGCGTCGAAGGTCTCACTCGCCAGGATGGAGGCGCCGCCGATACCGTCCCCACCGGTGCGGGCCCCGAAGAGCACCACCTTGTTGCCCACCCCCTCGGCGTTGGCCAGGTGGATGTCCTCGTGCCGGAGCACCCCCAGACAGAGGGCGTTCACCAGCGGGTTGCGCTGGTAGGAGGCGTCGAACTCCAGCTCACCGCCGATGTTCGGCAGGCCGAGGCTGTTGCCGTAGCCGCCCACCCCGGCGACAACCCCGTGCACCACGCGGGCGGTGTCCGGGTGGTCGACGGCGCCGAACCGGAGCTGGTCCATCACCGCCACCGGCCGGGCGCCCATCGAGATGATGTCCCGCACGATGCCACCCACCCCGGTGGCAGCGCCCTGGTAGGGCTCCACGAACGAGGGGTGGTTGTGCGACTCGACCTTGAACGTCACCGCCCAGCCGTCGCCGATGTCCACCACACCGGCGTTCTGCCCGATACCCACCAGCAGGTGGGCGCACATCTCCTCGGTCGTCTTCTCACCGAATTGGCCGAGGTGGCGTTTGGAGGACTTGTACGAGCAGTGCTCGGACCACATCACCGAGTACATCGCCAGCTCGGCGGCCGTGGGCCGGCGGCCGAGGATGTCGGTGATCCGGGTGTACTCGGCCTCGGTGAGACCGAGCTCGGCGTACGGCAGCTCCAACTCAGGGCTGGCGGCGGCGGCCGCCACAGTGTCGGGCTGGTGGACGTCAGACATTACGGACCCCAGGGCTGGCGGCGAGTGGGCACGGCCCACAGGGTACCCGTCCGCGGCCGCCGGTCCGGCGCCGGTTCAGCGTGCGGACCGGCGTGGGCACACTCCCTCCTCATGAGGTCCAGCACGACGGCGCAGCTCGCCTCGGTCTCGCCACTCGCCGTGGCAGAGCTCCCTCACGACGGCGCAGCTCCCCTTGGACGGCGCAGCTCCCCTTGGACGGCGCAGCTCCCCCTGGTCTCGCCAGTCACCAATAGCCGCGCCGGTCACCGTGGCCGCGGTACCGCTGCGGGGCACGCACCGGCCTGGGCGACAATGGCCCGGTGAGCAGCACCGGAGAACCCAGCTACTTCCTGCCCGCCGGGCCCAACCGGTACACGCCCACCGAGCATGTCGAGGGGGCGTGGAGCGACCGCGAGCAGCACGTCAGTCCGCTGGTCGGGCTGCTGGTGCACCACATGGAGGCCCACCGCCCCGAAGCCTCACGAGCCAAGGCCCTCAGCCGGGTCACGGTCGACATCCTCGGCCCGATCGCCCGGGAGGAGATCGCGCTGCAGACCACCGTGCTTCGACCGGGGCGGTCGGTGGAGCTGGTGCAGACCACGGCGACCATCGCCGGCCGGCCGACGGTGACGGCGCGGGGCTGGTACCTGCTTGGCTCGGACTCGGAGCCGGTGGCCGGCCACGACCTGGCGCCGTTGCCGGAACCGGACGCGTTCGAACCGTTCGCGATGTCCGAGACCTGGCCCGGCGGGTTCGTCGGCAGCCTCACCACCCGCGCGGCCGGCCCACCAACCCCGGGCCGGGCGCAGGTCTGGGTGAGCACCGACGTCGCTCTGGTGGCCGGGGAGCAGGTGAGCCCGCTGGCCGCGTTCCTCGCCCTGGTGGACAGCGCGAACGGGGTGGCGGTGCGCGAGGATCCCACCGCCTGGTTGTTCCCGAACGTGGACCTGACCGTGCACCTGTTCCGGCAGCCCGTGGATCGGTGGCTGGGGCTGGACACGACCGTGAGCTTCGGCCCGGCCGGGCAGGCGCTGACCAGTAGCGTGCTGCACGACGTGAGCGGTCCGGTGGGGACCGCTCAACAGTCCCTGCTGCTGCGCCGGCGGTGAGCACCGGAACGCGAAGGTCGCGCACCATCGGTCACCGGTGACCGGGCGCGCCCGACCTGTCAGCGGCGATGGGCGTGTCTGCATCGAGGTGGCGAGGAGCGTACCGTGCTCTTATGCAGCAGTCCGGCTTCGTCCCCCGTGTACGGCATCGCATTCGGAGGTGGTGGTCATGACGATCACGCGTGACCACCCCTGGGTGGGCGAGCCGCAGGAGAACCCGCTGGTGGTGGGGATCGAGGCGGACCAGGATCCCCGCGTGCTGGACCGCGCCCGTGAGCTCGCCGAGAAGCTGGACACCGGGATGCTGTGCGTCTGGGTGGACCCCGGCCATGTGGTCGCCGCTGCAGAGATGGCCGGAGCCGGGACGGTACCGGTCGCCCCCGACCGGGCCGAAGCGGACACCACCGAGGTGGAGAGCACCCTGATCGAGCACGTGCACCGCCAGCTAACCGGACGTGCGGTGTCGTGGCGGTTCGTGTACACCGCCGGAGAGGTGGCCCGGGGGTTGTCGCGGGTGGCCCGCGAGTACCAGGCTCCGATGATGGTGGTCGGCAGCCGCCGCCCGGGTTTCGCCGGGTGGATGAACGAGCTGATCGGCGGCTCCGTGGGCGGGCACCTGGCGCACACCCAGGACATCCCGGTACTCGTGGTGCCGCTGCCCGCTCGGCACGGCTGACCACGAAGGCGTGCCGGACGGTGCGGCTGGCCGAACCCCCGGCGGCCGCAGGACACACGAGCGAAGGAGCAGGAGATGGCTGACCCGAACGAACAGGCCAGCAAGCCGATCGATGCCGCACACGACGCGCTGACGGTGCGCCGAGTCTTCGGCGAATCGTACGAGGCCGACGGCGCCACGGTGATCCCGGTGGCCCGGGTGGTCGGTGGTGCCGGGATGGGCTACGGCTCGGGGATGGGTCGGGACCCGAAGTCGGAGACCGGTGGTCCGAATGCCGAGGGAACCGGCGGCGGTGGCGGTTTCGGCGTGTGCGCCCAACCTGCCGGGGTGTTCGTGATCCGCGACGGTGAGGTCACCTGGAAGCCGGCCCTGGACCTGAACCTGGCGATCCTCGGCGGCCAGGTACTCGCCGGGATCATCGCCGTGGCGGCCGCATGCACGGCCCGCTCGCGCGCGAAGCTGCGGGCGCGGGAGCTGGTGTTCGGCCGGGCGCTCCGGGGCTGAGCCACCGGGCCGCGGTGATCACGCCGGCCTTCTCGCAGGCGGCCATGACGTGCCACGCCCGCTCGGCGGTGGGCAGCTACGACGAAGGCGCGCCCGCGAGCAGCGCGCGGTAGTCGCGCAAGGGCGCCGGCCAGTCAGTCTGCACCAGATCGGCACCATGAGAGATGAGCCGGCCCCAGCCATGCTCCGGACCGTCGGTCAGCGAGGTCTCGTCGTCCCAACCGAGGAACAGCGGCTGCCGGTCACTGAGGTTGATCGCGTTCAACATCACCAGGATTCCGCGCTCGTGCAGCTCCCTGATCACTGCGGGATCGGCTAGCTCGGAGTCGGCCTCCCTGGCGATCAGCTCGACCACCACTGTGTTGATGTCCGCGTGCCTGAGCACGGTCTCCAGCTCGGTGGCCGTCTTCACGATCGGCATGAAGGGATACGGTTCGGCGCAGCGGGCGAGGCGTTCCAGGGCATCGTCCTGCACGGGGCTCTTCAGGAGTATCCGATCGGTGACGTCGTAGCGCGTCATGTGATCGAGCAGCTCCGGCCAGTACCGCCAGGACCGGTCGACGTTGAAGATGGTGCCGGTGAATCCCGTGAGGATCGTCTCCAGCGGCTCCAGACCGTACGGTTCTGTTCCGGCACGGCGGCACCATTCGTATTGCTGCGCGCGCAGATCCGCAGCGCTCAGGTTGCGGATGTCCTCCTCCATGCCGAAGTGCAGGCGCTCGTATCCGTTGTGGAAGAGGAAGTACTCACCATCGGTCGAGGCGATCACATCGGTCTCGATGATGTCTGCCCCGTGCCGGATCGCGGCGATGAACGCGAGTGCGGTGTTCTCCGCGATCGAGCCGGTGCCGCTCCCCCGGTGGACCACGATCAACGGTCGCTGAGAAGCAGCGAACGCCTGGAGACGTCGATTCACTTCCGCGTAGCGCTCCGCGCCCAGGCGTTCGAGGGCTAGCTCAGCCATGCATGCTCTCACTTTCCTTCGTGGCGGCGTTCACCCCGCGCAGCCGTGGTGGTCGGGACCAGCCGCGCGGGGCCTCAGACCAGTGCGCTGAGCCGCTCGGTCAGTCGCTCCCCCATCAGGTGGTAGCCCTCGGCATCTGGGTGCAGTCCGTCCGGGAGCAGGTGCGCCTGGTCCGGGCCGAGCACGGCCGGCCCGTTGATGAGGTGCAGGGCGGAGTCATCCTCGGCGAGGACATCGACCACCTCCTGCAGGGCGGCGCGCATCCAGGTCAGGTCGAGGCCCGCGGTGCTGGCCGTGGTCTCCCGCTCCGGTGAGGCGATCGGGGTGATCACCGCCATCGGGATCCCCGGGTGTGCGTCCCGGACCGCCTCGATGAACCCGGAGGCCTGCGGAGCGAAGGAGCGTTCGTTGAAGCTGCCCGCGTTGTGCATGTTGATACCCAGGCACAGGGAGATCACGTCCGCCGGGAGCGCGGCGATGGTGCGCAGCACGATCGGATCGAGGTGGCACTGGCCGGACATGCCCAGGCAGACCAGGTCCCAGCCGAGCCGCCGCGCCACGATCGCCGGCCAGGTTTCGCTCGGCCCGGCGGCGGCGCTGCACTGGCTGATCGAGGAGCCGTAGGTGATCCAGCGCGGGCGTGTCGGCAGCGGGTCGGCGTGGCTGGCCCCGTCCAGCGCCAGCGTGCCCACCCCGGTCCGCCCGACCTGGGGCAACCAGATCTGCACCTCGTGCCCGCCGGCCGGGAGGTCATGGCTGAGAGTGTGGGAGCCGGGGGTGAATTCGACCCGCTCGGCCAGCTGCCCGTCCACGAGGATGTCCAGGGTGCCGGCAGTCTCGTAGTCGAACGTGAGCGGCAGGCGCAGCGCGGTGGCGTCGGTGACCAGCTCGAGCCGCACCCCGGCGGCCATCTGCGCCACCAGGATCAGGCCGGGTGCGTGTGCCCGGCGGGCGCGCTCGGGTGGCAGCCGCCAGGGGCGCTTCACCTCACCGTCGGCCACCCAGGTGAGGGCACCACGCCAGTAGGGCGAGTCGTCGGCGGGGTCGATCCGGAGGGTTTCTCTCGCTTCGAGTGCTGCGTCGCTCACGGCCAGCAGCGTACTGATGATCGGCGACCCACCGAACTCACCTACGCCCGGTGAGCTGCGCCGTCGCCGGCCTGGAACGCTTGGATGCGCTCGATAGCGGCGCGTACGGCGGCAGCGCCTGCTCCGAAGGACAGGCGCACGAACCGCGACCCGCCCGCCGGGTCGAAGTCGACGCCGGGCACCACGGCGACACCCTGCTCCTCCAGCAGTGCCTGGCACCAGGCCACCGAGTCGGGGCACTGGCCGAGCGCCGGGCCGAGGTCGGCGTAGAGGTAGAAGGCACCGTCGGCGGGGGCGATCGGCCCCCAACCGAGGGACGGGACGAGGTCCAGCAGCAGGGCGCGGGTGCGGGCGAACTCGGCCACCCGGGCGTCGGCGGTGACGTAGGAGTCGTCCGTGAATGCGGCCAGGGCCGCGCGGGCGGCGGGTACCGGTGGGCACAGGGCGAGGTTGCCGGCGAGTGCGTCGATCGCCTCGCGCAGGTCCGTGGGCATCAGCATCCAGCCGAGCCGCCACCCGGTCATCCCCCAGTACTTGGAGAAGGAGGACACCACCACGCCGGTCCGGCTGGTCTCCCAGGCGCTCACCCCGCGGGCATCGGCGGACTGCGGGTCGGCGGGGTAGGTGATGCCGTGGTAGATCTCGTCGCTGATCAGGCGAACGTCGTGGGCATCGCACCAGCTGGTGAGGTCGGCGAGGTCCTCACGAGGGATCATCGTGCCGGTCGGGTTGGCGGGAGAGGCGAGCACCAGTCCGGCGAGCGGTGCCTGCGCGTGAGCGGCGGCGAGCAGGTCCGGTGTGGGTTGGAACCGGTGCTCGGGCCCGCAGGCGATGTCCACCACCTCGCAGCCGAGTGCGGTGAGGATGTTGCGGTAGGCGGGGTAGCCGGGACTGGCCAGGGCTACTCGGTCGCCGGGTTCGAAGGCGGCGAGGAAGGCGAGCTGGAAGGCACCGGAGGAGCCGGTGGTGAGGGCAACGTCGTCCCCGGTCACCTCGAGGCCGTACCAGCGCTGGTAATGGTCGGCGACGGCGACGCGCACCGGGCGTGGGCCGAGCGCGCTGGAGTAGCCGAGATCGTTTCCGCGGTGCACCTCCAGTGCCGCGGCGACCACATCGGGCGGGGCACCGCCCTCCGGTTCACCGGCACAGAGGGAGATCACGTCCCGGCCCTGGGCGCGGAGCTGGGCTACCCGGTCCAGGATGCTCATCACCTGGAACGGTGGGACGGCGGCTCGTGCAGCGACCTTCACGCGGTCCCCTTCCTGTGGCCAGGTATCCCCTGCCCGACGGCGGTCGTGGGCTGGGTCGGTGGTCTCACCAGGGTACGGGGCTGCTCGGGGCGGCCGGGTTCGGCGAGCCGCCGCGGGACGCGAAGCGCACGGGAGCACGCGCGGAGGATCGCGAGTGGGACACCGTCTCGAGGGAGGGACTTGACTGATCCATCACGACGCCAACGGCGTCAGTCGCCCGGCTCCTGCACCTCGTTCTGCGTGCGCACTGCACGACGCGTCGCATAGTGGCGAACCACTGCCCGGATCAGGGCAGCCAGCAGGCACAGCACACCGAGGACGAAGGCCGCGCCAGCGAACAGCGAGACCTCATCCAATGTTTGCTGGGACGCCTCGGAGGTGTGGTCGATCGCGAAGAAGGTCTCCATCGGCGTGAAGATCAACCCAGCCAGCAGGCTGAGGCAGATCAGCGCGAGACCGAGGGCGGCCAACGCGTCTGGCTTCTTCTTCGGGGGGTCCATGCGCCTCGACGGTAGTGCGTCGCGAGCGAACGCATGGAAGTTTTCCACAGGCACTTCCCGCCCAGACCCCGGGAAACCAAAGGGAGTCCAGCGACCGCGCCATGTTGCCTGTGGCAGGCCTCGCGGTGGCGCGGCCGCGTTGATCGCAGGCTACGGAAAGAAGTAGCCATCGTGAGATCACCAAGGCTCCGGCGGTCGAAGCGAGGCTCGTGCTGCGGTTCTTGTCTTTCATCCCACCGAATTGCCAACTATAGTTGACCCAGGCCAATTATAGTTGGATCATGGTAGGGTGGATCCATCCTTCCCGCTCGCGACCATCACACCGACACTCGATGCCGGTGTGCTCCAGGTGCTTGCCGCCACGACCTCAGGGTGCACGGCTGCGGAGGTTCACCGTCGTCTGGGTCACGGTAGCGATGAGGGAGTGCGCAAGGTGTTGGCCCGCCTGGTGCGGCAGGGAGTGGTGCTGACCGAGACGCCCGCCCGGTACCCGGCCTATCGGCTCAACCGTGACCATCTGGCCGTGCCCCATATCGAGGCGCTGACCCGCATCAGAGACGAGATCGTGGCCAACATCCGCACGGAGGTGGCCAGCTGGGACGTAGGGCCGACTCACGCCGGCCTGTTTGGGTCATTCGCGAGGGGGGAGGCCGATAGCGACAGTGACATCGACGTCCTTCTCGTGCGCATGGATCCGCCAGGCGAGCTAGACGAGGACGCTTGGCTCGAACAACTTGATCGCCTCGATCGTCGCATCCGAGCCTGGACCGGCAATGCCGCACAGATCGTCGATCTCACCCCCACCACCC
Source organism: Candidatus Ruania gallistercoris (assembly GCA_019116305.1). GTDB lineage: Bacteria > Actinomycetota > Actinomycetes > Actinomycetales > Beutenbergiaceae > Ruania > Ruania gallistercoris. The sequence continues at coordinate 15,541 of DXBY01000192.1, forward strand.
TGGGCCTGATGGCGCGCGAGGCCGACCCCCTGGTAGCTTCGTGGCGCGCCGAAGGCGTACACGTCCACGGCGAGAACCTACGTGACCTGCTCCGGAGACTGTGATGAGCTCCCGCCGCTCCGGTCGCGTCATCGCGTGCACCACCGCGGAATGTCGCTCGCGCCGGGACCAAGCGCGCGCGTTTCTCGAGGTTGCCGAACTCGTCCTGAGCGAAGACCGTCGTGAGGCTCACGTCGCAGCCGCGCTCGCCGTCCTGGCTGGAATCGCGGCCACCGATGCCATCTGCGGGTTCAGCCTGGGTAAGTGGAGCCGCGGCCAGGACCACAACCAGGCAGCGCATCTCCTCGGGGAAGTCGCGTTGCGTGACACCACACTGCCAGCCAAGCTCAGGCGCCTGCTCGCAGACAAGGACGCGGCGCACTACTCCCCGAACCTCATCACCATCGACGCGGCCAAGGCCATGGTGCGCCAAGCCGCCGCTCTACTGACTGAAGCCGACGCGTACTGACTCCGCACACGACCGTCCCCATGGCGACTGCCCACGGGCAGCGAGCATGGGGCCTCCAGCATCAGCCTCACACCACCACTGGTCTGCTTCGTGCGATCGGGGCGAGTGAATGACCGGCGGCCACACGGACGGTTCCAGCGCTTAATGCCGGTCAGCTCGCCGCCTCAGTGGCAGAGGCCGTCGCTATCGCCACATCGGTGGCCGTCTGCGTCCTTCCGGGCGGATTGCGGCAGGTCGAACACTCACCCGCTCCGGTGGGCCAGCAGCAGCCCTGATTCAGAACAACGCCGGCTGCATCCCCAGCCCGGCCAACCCGGGCCCCGCCGGCTCCGCCTCGCCCGCGCGCGCACCAGTCACCTCGGCCGGGTCGTTCCGCAGCGCCCACCGCGCGCCGGCCCCAGCGTCGCGGCCATCACCGGGCGCTCGATCCCGCGCCGCCTGCTTGGTGAACCCGTGCCGCCGGCGCAGCCGCCGTACCCGCCCGGCGAGCCAGTCCCGGTACTCGGCCGAGGCATAGGACCCGCGCCCGTACAGCACCTGGTACTTCGGCACCAGCTCCGGGAACTCCCGCTCCAGCCAGGCGAGGAACCACTCGCGGGCACCGGGCCGCAGGTGCAGCGCACCGACGGTCACCCAGGCCCCACCGGCCTCTGCCACCGCACCCATCAAGGCGTCCAGGTGCTCTTCGGAGTCGGTGAGCCAGGGAAGCACCGGCATCGCCATCACCGTGGGCGCCAACCCCGCACCGGCGAGCGCCCGGATCAGACCGAGCCGCGCCGCCGGCCTCGGCGTACCCGGCTCCACCCGCTGCTGGAGCCCATCGTCCATGAACGCCAGCGAGACCCCCACATCCACGTTCACCTGCTCGGCGGCCCGCTCCAGCAGCGGGAGGTCCCGGCGCAGCAACGGGCCCTTGGTCAGGATGGAGAACGGTGTACGCGCATCGGTCAGCGCCTCGATGATCCCGGGCATCAGCTGGTAGCGGCCCTCGGCCCGCATGTAGGGGTCGGAGTTGGTACCCAGCGCCACATGCTCCCGCGCCCAGGAGGGCCTGGCGAGCTCAGCCCGCAGCACCTCCGCCACGTTCGTCTTCACCACGATCTGGGAGTCGAAGTCGGCACCGGAGTCCAGATCGAGGTACTCGTGCGTCTTGCGCGCAAAGCAGTTGTGGCTGACGACGCCGTTGGCGATGAAGTCGCCCGTACCGGTTGTGATATCTACCATCCGGTCATCAGTACCGAGGTCTTCGATCGTCGCCACGCCAAGGTCCGTTGACGTCTTCACCGCCTGACCGACGATGCCGACCTTGCGCGTGATCGCGGGAGCGACCTGGTGGAAAAATCGCCGATGCACCGCCCGGCCACCGGGGATGCGGACGGTGACTACACCTGACGCCCTGGCGGGCTCTCTAACGTGCGGCAATTCCAAAGAAGCCAAAGCCTGCACAATCCGAGAAAGGATCTCATCGTCACTGTTTGAGATCCTCAATACCCCACCGGAGTACGAACCCTCCGCGTCGAAAATGCCAGCCAGAAATCCGCGGTGCCATTCTTCACTGGGACGCTCGGGCCACCTGATGGTCCGACAGATCGTCACGTAGTCCGTTCGTCGCGACGTGTAGAGCGCTTCCACCGGCCGCCGACCTGGAACGACGCCACCGTATGGCCGTCGGCGCGTCGTCACCCCCTCTTGCTCGAGATACCGTTCGCTCCGACGCAGCGCCTCGAAATCAGTGAGCGCCAGCCTAAAATGTGTCACCCGATACGGTTTGGACGACTGTTTGCGCAAATAGGTCCTGTCAATCATCATCCCGTCACCACGAATCATCCCCGCAAGATAACCACGCCTGTACGCGAGGCCGCCACGAGGCTCAGTGCAATCCATGGTCTTGCTACCGAGCCCGAAGCCCATGAGCGAGTTGTTTGCCGTCAGGTAGGGACGTTGGCCCTCACTCCGCGGAATCGGGACAACATGCTTCCAACCGCGCGGGGTGAGAAAGCGGTGGTCTCCACTGGCGACGATCGCGGTTCCATCCCGGAGCGTTAGCCGGTAGGCGCGTTTCCGGGTGCGCCAGGTCGCCTGCACTGTGGTCTCGACATATCTGCGGTATTTGCCTTCCAGGCGCGTGCCGACGATGCGCTCGCCCACCGTGAGCTCGCCGATCGGCTTCTGTCGCCCATCCGCCATCAGCACCAGCGTGTCCGGGCTCAGGCAGTAGACACACTGGTGGAGACAGCCACGGGTCGGGTTGACCGTCCACGCGAACGGCATCGAGGAGTTCTTCGGCACCCGGTTCAACGCGCTCTTGCAGAGCACCTCGTGGAACGTGACGCCGTCGAACTCGGGAGTACGCACGCTGCGCACCAACCCCTTGAGCGGCAGCAACGCCGGGCCGGTGCCCTCCGTCAGCTTCTGCGCTTCCCATCGCATGCTTCAATTCAAACATGCGTTCGATTCAATGTCGAGGCGACAAGGCTGGACGGAGCCACCCCGCCCGGGCCCACCAATGCTGCCCGACGCCGGTCGGGTCAGCCGGCCAGGCTCACTCGCCCCAGCGACCCACAGCTCAGGGCGACGGCGGCCCGCCCAACTGCGCTCCGCCGTCGGGAATCGACGCTTGCTGACCGCGGCCCTGCTCCAGCACCTGGCCGATCACACCCCGGGTGTGCGCCTCGCTGAGCCCGAGGTTGGCGCCGATGAAGGTGCCCGCATCCACCTGCTGCTGGGTGAACTCGCCGGTGTGCATGCCGATCTTCACCGCCGCGGTCAGGTACCCCTCGGCGCCTTCGGTGCCCAGCACCGGTCCCGCCTGTTGCAGCGGTACAGCGGCCTGCTGCTGCGGGATGCGCATGTCGCTGCGCAGGCCGTCAGCCCCTACGTCGCTGGCACCGACCCATTCCAACGCGCGCAGCGCAGCGGGGATCCCCGGCTCCGGGGTCCGGCTGGCTGCCAGCATCACTGCCGCGGCGGCCCGCATGCCACTGACGAGCGCCTGCTTGCTGTCCCCTTCAGTGGGGGTGCGGAGCACCTCGGGGACGAACTTGGTCTTGCAGGTCTGGCACTTCACCACTTCACCCACCCGGTTCAGCGGGATGATCGGGATGAAGAAGAGGCTGAAGAACCTGCGCCGGTGAGAGTGCACGTACTCCCGATCGGCTCCGCACTGCGGGCAGAAGAACACTCCGGTGCCGATCTGGCCGAAGGTGAGCACCACCAGGCCGAAGATGATCATGCCGTTTCCCTATCTCCCGATTCGCCAGTGCCTCTGTACAGTACGACGTCCGGGCCGCCGCTGGCGCCGCTGCGGGGCACCGACCGCAGTTCGTGTCTCAGCGGCGGCGGACCAGCACCACCGTGTCGGTCAGCTCGGCCTCCTCACCATCCGGACCGGTAGCCGGGCGGGTGCGCTCCTCCGCGACCACCACGGAGAAGTCCTGTTCCAGGGCCAGGCTCTCGACCTCCTGGGCGGGGCTGAGGAAGTGGTGCGTCTCCGGGTCCAGGCCCTGCGCCCACGGCGGCGGTGCGGCATGGGAGACCACGAGCAGGTGCCCGCCGGCCGCGACCGCCCCGGCGGCGCGACGCAGCACCTCGGCCCGGGGGAACTCGAGCGGAGACTGCATGAACGAGGCGGTGACCAGGTCGTAGCGCCCGTCCGGGGTCCAGGTGGCAAGGTCTGCCTGCTGCCACCGGACCAAGTCCGGGTCGAGGCCACGTTCGGAGGCCGCACGAGCCGCCCGCTGCAGGGCCGTGGCGGCGATATCCACCCCGGTGGTCTGCCAGCCACGTTCGGCCAGCCAGATCGCATCGGCACCTTCCCCGCAGCCCAGGTCGAGAGCGCGGCCCGGCGGGAGGTCGGCGGCGATCACGGCGAGCTGGGTGTTCACCCGGCCGGACCAGATGGGTTCGGCGCCGGAGTAGCGCTGCTCCCAGTACTCGGCCGGGCCCGTACTGGCATCCGCCGGTTCGTGCCGGTGGGCGTGCGTGGCGGGCTGGACGGTCCCCTCATCCTGCTCGTGGGGCTTGTGCTCGGGGTCTCTACTGGTGGTCACGGTTCCAGGGTCGTCAGCGCGGCTCCGGGGCGCAAGGGGTGGTGCCGACCGGCACATGCTGCGCTGGTACCTCCGGCAGCAGAGTGATCCTGGGATGATGACGCCATGGCGAGCCGAGCTATGACCACCTGGACCGATGCCGACCCGTGGGCGTTCGTCGAGTCGGTGCAGCCGGAGCGACGCCGCCGGGATGCCCGCACGCTACTGGCGTTGATGGAGCGTGTCACCGGCGAGCAGCCGCGGATGTTCGGCGCCTCGATCATTGGGTTCGGGGAGTACTCCTACACCTACGACAGTGGCCACTCCGGGCACGCGCCCGCCGCCGGGTTCGCCCCACGGAAGAGTGCCAGCGTGCTCTACTTCGCCGACGGCCTGGATGCCCACGCCGCGGACCTGGCAGCGCTCGGCCCGCACCGCACCGGGGTCGGCTGCCTGTACCTGACGAACCTGGACCGCGTGGACCTGGCGGTGCTGGACCGAATGGTCACCCGGTCCTACGCGACGCTCACCGCCGGGGAGTTCGGCCGGCGTGCGGCCGACCGGCCCTGAGCGGAGCCCTGGCAATCACGCCTGGGCGTCGCGAGCGGCCGCCACATTCGCCTCGTGCTCGGCGAGCAACCAGTCCGGCGCGTCTCCCAGCCGCGGGTCGCCGGCGGTAGCGGGCGCAGCGAGCGCATCCAGGTAGGCACGGTCCGCGCTCAGGCGCGCTATGGGACTGTCGGGGGTGCTGGCGAGTGCCGGGGTGCCGTGACCCGGAATGAGCACCCGCGCCCGCGCTACGTAGGGCGCCAGCTGGTCGAGGCCGTCGCGATACGCCTCGATCCCGGTCTCTGCGCACAGCGGAATCTCCTGCTCCGAGAGCATGTCGCCGGCCAGCAGTACGCCGGGGCCGGGCAACCACAGTGCGCCATGACCGGGTGCGTGTGCCTGGTGGGCGACCACCTCGGCGACCGTACCCCGCCACGGCAACCGGGCGCCGTCGTACGCCTGGACCGCTCCGGCGAGCGACCGCAGCCCGGCCGGCAGGGTCGGTTCCAGGGCCGCACGGAGCTGGTTGAGGTGCTCGGCCGCGACGTCGGCCGCACGCGAGGTCGCCCACCGTGGCGCGGGCCCGAACCGGGGGTGCCAGAGCAGGTGGTCGTGGTGGGCGTGGGTGGCCCAGCCGAGCTCCACCTTCAGGTTGCGTGCCGCAAGCTCGTCGGCGATCGCCTCCAGCTCCTCGGCGGTCCAGGCGGGATCCACCAGCAGCGCATGGCCGCCGTCGTACACCACAGTGGAAGTGGTGCTCATCGTGCGCGAGGTGAACACCAGCACATCGGGAGCGACCTCCACCGGCCCCGGCGACAGCTGATCGCCGGCCTCCAGGCCGCGGCAACCCTCTGCATCAGGGCACTCCGGATTCGTTCCGGCGGAGGACCCTAGCGGCACCTTCGGCGGATGGTGCGCCGGGATCGGGAGCCCGAGTGTAGACGTCATGGTGAACACACGGTCGCACACTCCACGCCCCACCGAGGCCACACCACTGCGCCGCTGGTCCGGCCGGGTCGGGAGCCTGGCCCTGGCGGGCCTGGGCATCGCGCACCTGGTGATCAACAGCATCGGTTTCGCCCGGGAGCCGGGTGCCGACTGGCCGCTGTTCGCGGTCTTCGGGATCGGGATCAGCCTGCTGGCCGCGGGCCTCGCCATGGTCACCTGGCGCGATGCCGACCGGCTCCACGGCGGCACCTGGGCTCGAGTGCTCGTGGGACTGGCGGGCCTGGTGTGCGGCTACAACGTCGTCACGGTGCTCCGGCTGCACCCGGAGCTCATCCTCTCCCCGGTCGGCCCGGGCCTGTGGTCCGTGGTCGGCGCCCCGGCTCTCCTGCTCGCCGCCCTCCTCCCCCGCCGACCCCTCACCCGATAATTTTGTTAGGCTCGACTTACCTAATCAAGGAGGTTGTTCGTGCCCCGAGGCGTGTCCCAGCGAGCCGAAGTGGTCAGTACTGAGCGGATCACCCCGCACATGGTGCGGGTGGTGCTCGCCGGCCCCGATGGTGCACCGCTTGCCGCCGACCCGGCCGGGCAGACCGACGCCTACGTCAAGGTGCTGCTCCCCCGCCCCGGGAGCGGCGTCGTCGAACCGTTCGACCTGGAGGAGGTCAAGGCTCGCATCCCGGCCGAGGACTGGCCGGTGATGCGCACTTACACGATCCGTTGGTTCGATCCTGCGACCGGACAGGCCGCGCTGGACTTCGTGGTGCACGGCGACGAAGGCATCGCCGGCCCCTGGGCGGACCGCGTCCAGCCCGGCGACCAGGTACAGTTCCGCGGCCCGGGCGGCGGCTACGCGCCGAATCCGGAGGCGGACTGGCACCTGCTGGTAGGCGATGAGTCCGCACTCCCGGCGATCGCCACCGCGCTGGAGGCGATGCCGGCGGGGGCCCGGGTGCATGCCTTCATCGAGGTGGCCGACCCCGCCGAGGAGCAGACCCTGCTCACCGAGGCCAGCGCCCAGGTGCGCTGGATCCACCGCAGCGCCAGTGAGTCCGGCCCGGGCGAGGACCTCATCCGCGCCGTCACCGAGCTCGACTTCCCACCCGGTCGGGTGCATGCGTTCGTGCACGGTGATGCCCTCACGGTCAAGGAGCTCCGCTCCTGGCTGCGGTTCACCAAGCAGGTGCCGAAGGAGGACCTGTCGGCCTCCGGCTACTGGCGCCGCGGCAACAACGACGAACAGTGGCGGGCCGCGAAGAAGCAGTGGAACGCGGAAGTGGCCGCGGAGGAGGCGCAGCACGTCGCCTGACCCGCGCACGGCCCCGGCCTCATCCCGGCCACGCGCTCACCCGCTCGCACCGGACATCCGCACCAGCACCCCGGGATCGGGCCGCATCGCCGCGAACCCGCGCGCACGCGCCGGAGCGCGATCGAGGGCGAACTCGCCGCGAGCCAGCAACCGGCAGGTCATCACCGTCAGCTCCGCCATCGCCAGCCCGTTGCCGAGGCACCGGTGCTTGCCGCCACCGAAAGGCAGGAACTCCTCCGGGGGCCGGCGCGGGGTCTCGATCCAGCGGCCGGGGTCGAACCGCGACGGGTCGTCATACAGGTTCGGGTCCCGGTGGGTGACGTACGGGCTGAAGATCACCAGGTCGCCGGGCTTGACCTGCTCACCGCCGTAGCTGAAGGCCTGCACAGCGTGCCGGGCCGAGATGATCGCCGGTGGATACAGCCGTAGCGCCTCCGTGACCACCGCCTGCACCAGCGGCAGAGCATCCAGGTCGCCGGGTCCGGGCGGCCGGCCCTCGAGTACCGCGGCGATCTCGTCCCGGCACCGGCGCTGCCAGTGCGGATGCGCCCCGAGCAGGTAGACGATCCAACCCATCGCCGCACTCGTGGTCTCGTAGCCGGCTGCGATCATCGTCACCACCTGGTCCCGGACCTCCTGGTCATCCAGGCCCGACCCGGTCCCGTCCCGACCGTGCACCAGCAGCGGCAGCACGCTCTCTGGCGGGGACTCCGCAGACTCCTGGGGCTCCGACGACGGCTCGGCCCCCGGTGCAGCCGGTACCGGCACCCGTCCTCGCTCACGCGCGATCTGGTCGTTCACGAACTCGTCGACGGCGGTGCGCGCTGCTTCGGCCCGCCGCCAGGCGCGGCTGCGGACTCGCCGGTGCCAGTCCAGCACGGGCGGAAGCTTCTCGGTCAGGTCCAGCAGCGGTTGCAGCATCTCGCCCAGCTCGACGGCGTTGCGTGCGATCGCACCACCGAACAGCATCCGCAGGGTCGAGTGCCGAATCGCATCCCGGAACAGGGAGTAGGCGTCGAAGGACCGATCGGGACGGATCTGTGCGAGCCCTTCGTCGGCCGCCTCGACCATGGTCTCCAGATAGCCGTCGATCCGGCGGGGAGCGACGGTCGGCCGGATCAGCCGGCGACGCCGGGCATGCTCCGGTCCGTCGGAGAGCACCACGGAGGTCGGTCCGTCCACGATCTCCAGGGCCGCGAACGCCTCCCGGGTGCGGAACCACTCGTCGTTGCCGAACACCAGAGCGTTCGCCTCCGGGCCGAGCAGGTAGACCAGCCGTAGCCGCCCGAACCGCAGCCGCACCACCCGCTCACCACGGACTGCACGATTCAGGAGCCAATCACCCATCCGGGACCGGCGCAGTGCGATATCTTCCATAACTGTGGAAGATATCGCACGAACAGGTACCGGTCGAGTCCAGCGGGCACAGCAGCGCCAGGACGCCCAGCAGCGCCTGCTGGACGCCGCGGTCTCCCAGCTCGCCGCCGAGGGGATGCGCGGGCTGACCCACCGCCGGGTGGAGCAGCGCGCAGGGTTGGCGCAGGGATCCGCGAAGTACTACTTCGGGTCCTCCGAAGCGCTGATCGAAGCGGTGCTGGACCACCTGTCCGCTCGCGACCTGCCGTTGGTGCTGGAGGTCTCACCGGCCGAGCGCGCGGCCGCCGCCGACGGTCACCTCGACGGACTGCAGCAGCGCGCCGAGCAGATCGCTGCAGTGATGCTGTCCCGCTCCGACGAGGCTCGGGCCCGGTTCCAGATCTACCTGTACGCCAGCGGCAGGCCGCGGCTGCAGGCGATGGTCGCCGCCGCCCGGGACCGGTTCGCGGACACGATCGCCGAATCGCTGCCGGGACCCGGCTCCGAGGCCGCCGCCCGGTTCGTCTGCGCCGTCATCGACGGGATCCTGCTCGACCAGCTCTCGGCGCCGAACCTGACCGTCGCCCAGCACGCCGGCCACTATCTGCTGGCTGCCGGCGCCGCCGGGGCACAGATCGCCGCGGAGACCGGCACCTGATCGCCGGGTGCCCCGGCCCACGGCTCAGCGGCCGGCTTTCGCCTTCGCCTTCTCCTTCTTCCGCAGGTCCTTCTCACTCACCGGCGCATCCCCGGAGGCCCGCTGCCGGCGGTAGTACTCCCGGGCCTCGGTCTGGCGCTCGGCCTCCACCCCGGTGCCGATCGTGGCTCCGATGTGCTTGTCGGAGTACCCGAACGCGTCCACCAGGTCCACGGCGTGCGCGCGCAGCCGGGGCAGCAGGCGGTTGATGTAGCTGGTCACGGTGCGGGCTCGCTGGCTGCTCAGCCGGCCGTTGATCAGGTACCAGGCGAGGTTCTTCTCGATCGTCACGAGGCCGAACAGGTCGCGCAGCCAGGTCATCACCGTGCGCGTACCCGGGTCGGTGATCCGTTCCAGCGCTTCGGTGAACGCCTCCCACTGCAGCAGCTCGGCATGTGCCCGGGCCGCCTCGATCAGGTCGTGCTGGTGGGCGTTGAACAGCTCGGCGGCAGCCTCCGGCGGCGCCCCCTTCGCGGCGCGGAGCGCGAGGGCGATCTCCTCCACCATCGACTCCACCCGGTCCTCGAGCAGCTCGCGCTGCGCCTCGGGATCGCGGATCTCCCCGGCGGAGCGGGCCCGGGACCCCCAGTCCTGGATCGACTGGGCGGTCCGGCGCAGCGGAGTGCGGTGCAGGGTCATGTCCACGGCACGGTCCGCCACCCAGCGGGCGGTACCGGCCACGTCCATCCGGGCCATCTCCCGGCCGTAGTCGGTGAGCAGGCGTTTGCCCACCAGCTGCAGCAGCACGTTGTTGTCACCTTCGAAGGTGACGTACACGTCCATGTCCTGGTGCCAGCCGACGAACTTGTTCTCCGCCATGTACCCGGCACCGCCACAGGCCTCCCGGGCCATCTGGATGACCTCCAGGGCGAGCCAGGTGCTCATCGGCTTGGACGCTGCGGCCAGGGTCTCCAGATCCTCCCGGCCGGCGTCGTCATCGTGCTCACCGGAGAACACCTCGTGGAACCGCTGCCCCAGCTGGTTGTGCATGAACTGGGCGGCATAGGTGCGGGCGAGCAGCGGCAGCAGCCGCCGCTGGTGCTGCTGGTAGTCGAGAAGCACGGTCTCGGTGTTCTCGTCCCCGCCGGTGAACTGGCGCCGCTCGTTGCCGTACCGGATCGCGGTGGCCAGCGCCATCTTGGCCACCACCACAGCCGATCCGCCCAAGGACACCCGGCCCTGCACCAGTGTGCCGAGCATGGTGAAGAACCGCCGTCCGGGGCTGTCGATCGGCGAGCTGTAGCTGCCGTCGGGGGCCACGTCCCCGTACCGGTTCAGCAGGTTGGTCCGCGGGATGCGCACGTGGTCGAAGGCGAGCCGCCCGTTGTCCACGCCGTTCAGGCCGCCCTTGTGCCCGTCATCCTCGCCCGTGACGCCGGGCAGCCACGCCCCGGCCACCCCGCCGTCATTCTCCCGGATCGGTACGTAGAAGGCGTGCACGCCGTGGTTCACGCCACCGGTGATCAGCTGGGCGAACACCACGGCCGCCACGCCGTGCTGACCGGCGTTGCCGATGTACTCCTTCCACGCCCCGCGGAACGGGGTGTGGATCTCGAACTCCTCGGCCTGCGGGTCATAGGTCGCCGTGGTGCCCAGGGCAGCGACGTCGGACCCGTGCCCGATCTCGGTCATCGCGAAGCAGCCGGGCACGGTCAGGTCCATCGCACCGGGGAGCAGCTCGTCGTGGTGCGCCTCGGTGCCCAGGTGCAGGATGGCGGCGCCGAACAGCCCCCACTGCACCCCGCCCTTGATCTGCAGGGACGGATCGGCGATCGCCATCTCCTCGAACCCGGCGAGGTTGCCACCCGGATCGTCCGAGCCGCCGAGGCGCTCGGGGAACGCGCGCTGCACCACGCCCATCTCCACGAGCTTCTTCGCCTGGGCCAGGACGCGTTCGCGGTAGTCGGTCAGGCTGAGCCCCTCCTGCTTGCGCAGATCGGGATCGAGCAGCAGGTCGCGCGTCTGCCGCCGGTAGTCGGCCCAGCGGCCGTCCACCAGGGTGGCGACGGCGGCAGTATCGATGTGTACGGGCGTTGCCTGGTGCGGGGTGCTGGTCATCGAAGGTCTACCTCTCGTGGGTGGTCGAAGTGGGAGCGCCGGCATCGGCACCGGTCCAGAGCCAGTGGACGATCAGGTCCGCCATCACCTCGGCGGTGGTGTGCTCCTGCGGCGCGGCGGCGAGCCAGGACTCGCCCACCCCGCGCACGAAGCCGACCATGCCGGCGGCCCAGACACTGGCCAGCTCGGCGTCGTCCCCGGCCGCAGCCAGCGCGTCGGCGAGCGGGATCTGCACGTACCTGGAGATCGCGGTGAGGAACGCGGACAGGTCCGCTCCGCCGTCGGCACGGGTGACGAACCGGTACACGTTCGGGGAGGAGTCCAGCATGTTCACGTAGATGCCGACCATCTCCCGGAGGCGGTGGCGCGGATCGCCCTGGGAGTGGGCTGCGGCCTCGAACGCCTCAGCCATCTCCGCCAGCACCAGCTCGCTGACCGCGGCCTGCAAGCCGGCCTTGTCCGTGAAGTAGCGGTACACGATCGACTTCGAGGTGCTCATCGCTGCGGCGAACTCGTCCATCGACAGGTCCGGACCGCTGTGGTGCACCGCCCGCCGGGCCTGTCGGCTGAGCTCGCGTCTGCGTTCAGTGCGGTGCGTCTGCCAGCGCCGGGAACGCCCGTCGACATCACTCTCGTCGGCGCCGTTGGTCGGTGCCCCACCAAGCTCTCCGGTGCGTGCCGTCCTCACCCTGTTCACGAACTCAGAGTATCAGGTACTGTTGGTCCTAGACACATCGCGGCCCGACCCCAACGTGAGGAACTCATGGCACGCAACCCCGCCTCTGCCCGGCAAAGCACGCAGACCATCCGGAGGGCCGCCGTCATCGGTGGGAACCGGATTCCGTTCGGCAAGGCGGGCGGAGCCTACGCCAGCGCCACGAACTTGGACATGCTCACCGCAGCGCTGACCGGGCTGGTGGCCCGGTACAACCTGCAGGGCGAGCGGATCGGTGACGTCTCCGGCGGCGCCGTGCTGAAGCACTCCCGGGACTTCAACCTCACCCGCGAGGCGGTACTCGGCTCCGGACTGGACTCCCACACCTCCGCCTTCGACATCCAGCGCGCCTGCGGCACCAGCGTGGAGACGGTCACCGCGATCGCGAACAAGATCGCCCTCGGGCAGATCGAGACCGGCATCGCCGCCGGCACCGACTCCACCTCCGACGCACCGATCGTGGTCAGCGACCGGCTCCGCCGCACGCTGATCAAGCTGTCCCGGGCGAAGACTCTCGGCCAGCGGGTGAAGCTGGTCGGCAGCCTGCGCCCCGGCGACCTCGCCCCGGTGGCGCCGAGCGTGAACGAGCCGCGCACCGGAATGTCCATGGGTGAGCACCAGGCGATCACCACCCGCCGGTGGGGCATCACTCGCGAGGCGCAGGACGAGATCGCCCTGGCCTCGCACCAGAACCTCGCCCGCGCCTACGAGGACGGGCTCTTCGACGATCTGATCACCCCCTACCGCGGGCTCACCCGGGACCAGTCGCTGCGCGCGGACACCTCGATCGACAAACTCTCGAAGCTGGCTCCTGTCTTCGGCAAGGCCACTCCGGGGGCGACGATGACCGCCGGGAACTCCACCCCACTCTCCGACGGCGCAGCGGCCGTGCTGCTCGGCACCGACGAGTGGGCCGCCGAACGCGGGCTGCCGGTGCTCGCGCACGTGGTGGATGCCGAGGCGGCCGCAGTGGACTTCGCCCACGGCGCCGAGGGGCTGCTGATGGGTGGCGCCTACGCGGTGCCGCGGCTGCTCGCCCGGCAGAACCTCGGCCTGGACGACTTCGCGTTCATCGAGATCCACGAGGCGTTCGCCTCCACTGTGCTGACCACCGCCGCGGCCTGGGCGGACGAGGAGTTCATGCAGGACAAGGTGGGGCTACCGGCTCTCGGCGAGATCGACCGGTCCCGGCTGAACGTGGCCGGGTCCTCGTTGGCCGCCGGGCACCCGTTCGCCGCCACCGGCGCGCGGATCGTGGCCACGCTTGCCACGCTGCTGCGGCGGGCCAAGGACGCCGAGCCGGACAAGCCGGCCCGAGGGCTGATCTCGGTGTGCGCAGCCGGCGGTCAGGCAGTGGCGATGGTCCTCGAGGCGCCGGCACGCGAGGGTGGTGACCGGTGAGCGACACCTACCTGAACCTGGTGAACTCCGGGATCACCGGTCAGCTCGCGAAGAAGCTGGGCCTGCCGCGGCCCGCCCCGTTGCGGCGCACCCGCGCCGACAGCGTGGATCAGCCCCTGGTCCCTGGACCGGTGCTGCTGTTCGGCCGCGGCGCCACCGCTGACGCACTCGCCGAGTGGCTGCTCTCCTGGGACCTGGACGTGCGGCGCACCGCCCCCGCAAGCGGGAAGGTCGGTGCCGTGGTGGTGGACCTGACCGAGGTGAGCGCACCCGAGCAGCTCTCCGAGCAGGTGCGCGAGGTCGGCGGGGTGCTCCGCTCGCTCGCGCCGAGTGGCCGGGTGATCACTGTCTCCCGACCGGCGGCCGAGAGCGACGAGCCCGCAGTGGCGGCTGCCCGCCAGGGGGTGGATGCGCTGTTGCGCTCCCTGGCGAAGGAGCTGCGCGCTGGGGCAACCGGGAACGGCATCGTGCTGACCGACGGGGTGGGTGCCGAGGCGATCAGCGCCGGTGGTGCGTTGCGGTTCCTGCTGTCGGCCCGCTCGGCGTTCGTGGCCGGGCAGTTCCTGCACGTGACCAGCACCGACGGCGCAGCTCCCGGGGACTGGGCACGTCCCCTGGCGGAGCGGGTCGTCGTGGTCACCGGCGCCGCCCGCGGCATCGGTGCGGCGATCGCCCGCACGCTGCACCGGGACGGTGCCCAGGTGATCGGGGTGGACGTACCGGCCGCCGGGGAGCAGCTCGCGACGGTGATGAACGAAGTTCGCGGCACCGCGCTGCAGCTGGACATCACCGGCTCCGGCGCAGCGGACCGGATCCTGGACCTGGCGATCGCCCGGTACGGCCGGCTGGATGCGGTGGTGCACAACGCGGGGATCACCCGGGACAAGCTGCTCGCGAACATGACCGAAGACAAGTGGGACGCGGTGGTCGCGGTGAACCTCGCCGCTCAGCTGCAGCTGAACGAGACGCTGCTGGCGCGGGC
>DXBY01000193.1 GCA_019116305.1 Candidatus Ruania gallistercoris
GACGGCTTCGAGGTACTCACCGGCATCGGCCCGACCTATGAGCACGTCGACCTGGTCTTCACCAACGGCGGACCATTCGACCCGGAGACCTACGGCGGCGACGAGGACACTGCCCTAGCGGTGCGCCAGGCGTTCCTGAAGCTGGTCCCGCGGCAGGAGATCGTCGACCGGATCATCTCGCCACTGAACCCGGAGGCCGAGGTGCGCGAGTCCTACACCCAGGTCCCCGGCTCACCCGGCTACGGTCCGGTCACCGAGGCGAACGGGATGGCCGAGGCCTACCCGGCCGAAGGTGACCTCGAGGGTGCGGCACAGCTGCTCGAGGATGCTGGGGTGGAGACCCCGGTCGAGGTGCGGTTCCTCACCGCGGCAGACAACGTGCGCCGCCAGGACCAGCTGACCCTGATCACCCAGGCGATGGGCGACAGTGAGCTGTTCGAGATCGTGGACGTCTCCAGTGGCGACTGGGGCTCGGAGCTGTCCGACAACAGTCTCTACGACGCCTCGATGTTCGGCTGGCAGTCCACCTCGACTGCGGTCACCGCACCGGATGCGAACTACCGCAGCGGCAGCATCAACAACATGGGTGACTACAGCAACGAGGAGGTCAACGGCCTCTTCGACCAGCTGCAGACCGAGACCGACCCCGACGCGCAGATCGAGATCCTCTCTCAGGTCGAGACGATCCTGGTGGAGGACGGCTTCGGCAACACCCTCTACCAGCACCCGCTGATCACCGGCTACAACTCCGAGCTGCAGGGTGTGGACCCGATCGCACTGGCGCCGACCATCTTCTGGAACTTCTGGGAGTGGAGCACCACGCTGACCGATGACGGCGGAGGCGAGGAGTCCGACGCCTGATCCAGGCTCCAGCCGCCAGCGGCAAACAAGCTCGTGGGGGGCGCCTTCACCGGCGCCCCCCACGAGTGCCGCGCCAGGCTTTTGCCACCACTGTCCGGTGCACAGCCGGCGGTCAGCCTCGTGAGCTGACCGTAGCTACGCCCGTGCTGCCCCGCGAGGTTCCCCACCTATGCTGAGATTCATCGTCCGCCGAGTCCTGATCGGCGTCGGCATCCTGATCCTGTCATCACTGCTGATGTATCTGATGGTCGATCTGGCGATCGACCCGCTCGAGGACATCCGGATGCGCCCGGACTCGAACGCCACCAAAGAGCTGTTGATGCAGCAGCGCATCGAGCTGCTACACCTGGACCAACCGGTGATCAGCCGCTACTTCATGTGGCTGGGCAACTTCGTCACCGGCGATCTGGGCACTGCCTGGACCACGAACCGTGAGGTGGTGGACATCCTCGCCGGTGCGATGGTCTCCACGCTCCAGCTCGTCACCGCCTCCACGATGCTGGCGATCGTGCTCGGCATCGGGGTGGGGATCGTCTCCGCGCTGCGGCAGTACTCCTCCTTCGACTACCTGATCACCTTCGTCTCCTTCCTGATGTTCTCGCTGCCCTCGTTCTGGGTGGCGGTGCTGCTGAAGCAGTGGGCGGCGATCGGGTACAACGACTTCCTCCGCGACCCGGTGATCGCCATCCCGGTGATGATCGCGATCGCGGCCGTGTTCGGCCTGCTTTGGTCGCTCGCCCTCGGTGGTCCCGCGCGCCGGCGGCTGATCAACGGCGCTGCGGCCGGCGGGGTGACCCTCGCCGTGCTGCTCTACATCCAGCTCACCGACTGGTGGACCACACCGAACATCGGCCCGGTGCTGCTGACCATCACCTCCCTCGGTATCGCCCTCGGCGTGACCACGCTGTCCACCGGGCTGAAGAACCGGCGTTCTCTGCTCACCGCGCTCACTGTCGCCGCGCTCGGCATCGCGCTGTACTACCCGATGCAGTGGGTGTTCTACTACCTCACCCCGATGATGAACTGGGCCGTCGTGCTTGGACTCGGTGTGCTGGCCGGCGTGGTCGGCGGTGTGGTCGGAGCGCTCTACCGCGGCCCGGACTGGCGCCAGTCGGTGCGCACCGGGGCGCTGACAGCTGTGCCCGTGGCGGCGCTGATCTTCGTGGACCAGGTGATGCAGGTCTGGGGCCCGTACACGAACGCGAACGCCATCGGCGGCCGCCCGATCCCCACGATCGGGGACACCACTCCGAACCTGGGCGGGAACTTCTGGGTGGTCACCCTGGACCAGTACACCCACCTGATCCTGCCGACCATCTCGCTGATGCTGATCTCCTTCGCCAGCTACACCCGGTACGCCCGCGGCAGCATGCTCGAGGTGATGAGCCAGGACTACATCCGCACTGCACGCGCGAAGGGCCTGACCGAGCGCACGGTGATCATGCGGCACGGGTTCCGCAACTCGCTGATCCCGATGGCCACCATCGTGCCGATCGACATCATCACCCTGATCGGTGGTGCGATCATCACCGAGAACATCTTCGGCAGACCGGGGATGGGCCAGATGTTCGTGCGACATCTGAACGAAAGTGACATCGAACCCGTGATGGCCTACCTGCTGATCGTCGCGTTCCTGGCGATCGTGGCGAACATCGTGGCCGACCTGATCTACGCCGTCCTCGACCCACGGATCCGGGTGGAAGCATGACCAGTGATATGAACACTCCCCAGCCTCCGGAGGGGGAGGGCCGCGCCGGCGAGGCGGAGAACGCGATCGAGCTGCGCGCCGTCGAGGGCAAGTCTCAGGGGCAGATCGTCCGGGAACGGTTCTTCAGCCACCGGGGCGCCATCATCGGCCTGGTCGCGCTGCTGCTGATCGCGGTGCTCGCGCTGTCCTCGATCGGCTTCCCGGTGTTCGGCTGGTACGTCGGCGGCTGGTGGCAGTGGAATCCGGTGGAGACGCCCGCGCTGGTGAACCCGGGCGGCGCACCGACACTGACCATGCCCTGGAGCGACGCAGGTTTTGCGATCGGGTCGCACCCGTTCGGTCAGGACACGCTCGGCCGGGACATCTTCGCCCGGACCATGAAGGGAGTGCAGACCTCCCTGGTGATCATGGTGGTGGTCGGTGTGGTCGTCACCGTGGTCGGTGTGCTGATCGGGGCGCTCGCCGGCTTCTACCGCGGCTGGACGGACACCGGCCTGATGCGCCTGACCGACCTGTTCATCACCATGCCCACGCTGGTGGTCGGTGCGGTGCTCGGCAAGCTGGTCGGTAGCGCCAGTGCACTACCGCTGGCGCTGGCCCTGGGCTTCATCTCCTGGACCACGATCGCCCGGCTGGTCCGCGGGGACTTCCTCTCCCTGCGGGAGCGAGAGTTCGTCGACGCCGCCCGGGTGGCCGGGGCCAGCAACTCCAGGATCATCTTCAAGCACATCCTGCCGAATGCGATGGGCGTGATCATCGTGTCCGTCACGCTGATGATGAGCGCGGCGATCCTGCTGGAGACGGCGCTGAGCTATCTCGGCTTCGGGATCCAGGCGCCGAGTGTGTCCCTGGGCCGGATGATCAGCGACTACCAGAGCTCGTTCAGCACCCGGCCGTGGCTGTTCTGGTGGCCCGGGCTGTTCATCATCGCTGTGGTGCTGAGCGTGAACTTCATCGGTGACGGCCTGCGGGACGCGTTCGACCCGCGGCAGAAGAAGCTGCCCTCGGCACGCTCGATGAAGCGCGCCGACCGGATCGCGCAGCAGCAGACCCGCGAGGCATCGGCATCGTGACCACCGCGAAGGTGACCGTGTGCCCGCCCCGGCGACGTGCCGCCGTCGGCCGAACGACCGGGCTCGTGGACTTAGCCGATCAGGTAGGAGGCGACGGCGAGCAGCAGCGAACCGGCGATCGCAGCGGCCTCCGGTACGTTCCAGCTCTTCCTGCTGTGCACAGTGCCGATCGGGGCGGCCTTCAGATGCCCGGCATCGGCGAGGGCGGTACGCCGCTCGGCGATCGCCAGCGCCGCGGCATCGGCGTTCCCGGTGCTGCGCAGCGGGCTCGGTGCATCCTGGCTGCCCCGGGCGCCCGGTCGGCGGGTGCGAGCGGCCATCCCGCTGCTGGCCGGGACCGCCCAGGCGCTCACCGTCACGTCCTCGCCGGTCACGGTCAGGGACCACTTGCTGTCCACACTGCGCAGCACCGGCCAGGGCACGTGCACGGTGCGCAGGATGTTCGCCACGGTGACTCCGCCGTCGGAGACCTGCACCTGCGGGCGCCAGAACAGCGCCCAGGTGACCACAACGATGCACAGCACTGTGGGTCCGGAGCGCCAGGCCTCGCGGATGCCGCCGTCGCTGACGAAGTAGACCAGCGCCACCACGGCGACCACCGCCACCCCGATCGTCAGCACCCGGGCCATCGGCGTGCGGAACGTGAGAGTTTCGCCCATGGCCCTATGCTCCCAAACAACTTCTGCCGCGCGCGCACGGCGCACACGGCGGGCCCGGTAGGAAGGAACGGTGACCACGCGTGAGCACACCGACCACCACGGACTCAGCCACCAGCAACGGTGAGGTGCTCCTGCAGGTCCGCGACCTGAGCGTCGAGTTCTACGTCGAGGGGGAGTGGTTCACCGCTGCGGACAAGATCTCCTACGAGGTCAAGTCCGGTGAAGTGCTTGCCATCGTCGGCGAGTCCGGGTCCGGGAAATCCCAGTCCTCGATGTCGTTGCTCGGGCTGCTGCCGCCGAACGGACGGACCACCGGCAGTGCGACGATGGGCGAGACCGAGCTCGTCGGGCTGACCGGCCCGGCGCTGCGCCGGATCCGTGGCAATGAGATCGCGGTGATCTTCCAGGAGCCGATGACGGCGTTGAACCCGGTCTACCCGGTCGGGTTCCAGATCGTGGAGACGCTGCGCACGCACTTCGACATGGGTCCGTCCAAGGCGAAGGAACGTGCGCTGGAGCTGCTCGAGCTGGTGGAGATGCCGAACCCGCAGGTCCGGTTCCACTCCTACCCGCACCAGCTCTCCGGTGGCCAGCGCCAGCGCGCGATGATCGCCCAGTCGCTGGCCTGTGACCCGAAGCTGCTGATCGCCGACGAACCGACCACTGCGCTCGACGTCACCGTGCAGGCGGAGATCCTCAAGCTGATGCGGGACCTGCGCTCGCGGATCGACTCCGGCATCATCCTGATCACCCACGACATGGGTGTGGTGGCCGATATGGCCGACTCGATCGTGGTGATGCGCCGGGGGAAGGTGGTCGAACGGGGCACCGCGGAGGAGATCTTCACCAACCCGCAGCACCCCTACACGCGGGAGCTCCTGGGTTCGGTACCGCACCTGGGTGGGAAGTCGGCGACCGAGGTCGCAGAACCGGCACCGGATGCGGCACCCACCCCGGGGGTGGACGACCAGAAGGTCGCCGACCTGGGCGGTGACCAGGCGCTGGTGGCCGAGGACATGGTGATCGAGTACCCCAAGCGCGGTCGTGTGCCCGCCTTCCGGGCCGTGGACGAGGTGAATCTGAGCATCGCCGCCGGTGAGGTGGTGGGCCTGGTGGGGGAGTCGGGCTCCGGGAAGACCACGATCGGCCGGGCCGTGGTGGGCCTGCTGCCGGTGAAGGAGGGGAAGCTGGAGATCGCCGGCCAGGACATGGTCGGGATCAAGCCGAAGGCGCTGCGCGCGCTGCGCAAACAGGTCGGCATCGTGTTCCAGGACCCGGGCTCCTCGCTGAACCCGCGGCTGCCGATCGGGGAGTCGATCGGGGAGCCGCTGTACCTGCACACCGGGATCAAGGGCGCCGAGCTGACCAAGCGCATCGATGTGCTGCTGGACCAGGTGGAGCTGCCCCGCGCGATGCGCAACCGGTACCCGCACGAGCTCTCCGGCGGTCAGCGCCAGCGGGTGGGCATCGCCCGGGCGCTCAGCCTGGAGCCGAAGATCCTGGTGGCCGATGAGCCCACCTCGGCCCTGGACGTCTCCGTGCAGGCGAACGTGCTCGAGCTGTTCACCGAGCTGCAGCGTGAGCACGGCTTCGCCTGCCTGTTCATCAGCCACGACCTCGCGGTGGTGGAGATGCTCGCCACCCGGATCGCGGTGATGCACCACGGCAAGCTGGTCGAGGTCGGACCCACCGCGCAGATCGTGAACGACCCGCAGGACGCCTACACCCAGCGGCTGATCGCCGCGGTGCCGGTGCCGGACCCGGCGGAGCAGAAGGTCCGCCGGGAGCGCCGGGACGAGCTGCTCGCTGCCAATGCTGCGGCACTCGCCGAGGACGAGGAGTATGCCGCCACGCACGGCGGCGGCGACCGGCTGGACCAGATGGACACCCAGCGCGGGCCGGGCGCCGGGGTCTGACCAGCCGGCTTCGGCCAGGGCGGTGTACGCATGGCCGCGTGGTGACGCAAGACACGGCCTGAGATGTGAGCTGGCCCTCACCGGATCGACCCGGCAGCCGGTAAGATTGCCCTCTGGCGCCTGTGTCTCCCGCTACCCGAACGATCCACGATCGGTAGCGCGTCGAGTGCGATCGGTGGCGCCGCCTTCCTCCCACGCGAAGAGAGAGAACCCGGATGAGCGTGCCCACCCTGCCGGCCGCGCTGCGCACTGACCTGCGCAACGTGGCGATCGTCGCCCACGTCGACCACGGGAAGACCACACTGGTGGACGCGATGCTGTGGCAGTCGGGTGCGTTCGGCGACCATGACCACGTGGACGAGCGGGCGATGGACTCCGGTGACCTGGAGCGGGAGAAGGGCATCACCATCCTCGCCAAGAACACCGCCGTGGCCTACGCCGGACCGTCCGCCGAGGCTGCCGGTCATCCCGAGGGCGTGACGATCAACGTGATCGACACCCCCGGGCACGCGGACTTCGGCGGTGAGGTGGAGCGCGGACTGTCCATGGTGGACGGTGTGGTGCTGCTGGTGGACGCCTCCGAGGGGCCGCTGCCACAGACCCGGTTCGTGCTCCGCAAGGCCCTGGCCGCCGGCCTGCCGGTGATCCTGGTGGTGAACAAGGTCGACCGCGCCGATGCGCGTATCTCCGAGGTGGTCTCCGAGGCGCAGGACCTTCTCCTCTCCCTCGCCTCCGACCTGTCCGAGGAAGCCGCCGACCTGGACCTGGACGCGGTGCTGGACGTGCCGGTGGTGTACGCCTCCGCCAAGGCCGGCCGGGCCTCCCTCACCCAGCCCGCTGATGGTGA
>DXBY01000194.1 GCA_019116305.1 Candidatus Ruania gallistercoris
CGTCGGCGTCGATGGAGTTGAGCAGGATCTCGCCCACCCCGAGGTCCTCGGCGCGGCGGACCCACTCCACCGCGTCGATCCCCGTGCCCCTGCGACCACCGTGGGTGGTGACCTCGTACCCGGAGGCCGTGGATGCGCCGTCGCGCGTGCGGCGGGCGTCCACCGACAGCACCAGCACCTGGGATCCGAACCGCCCGGCGATCTCGGCGATCAGCTCCGGGCGGGCGATCGCGGCCGTGTTCACCCCCACCTTGTCCGCACCGGCGCGCAGCAACGCGTCCACATCGGCCGCCGAGCGCACTCCCCCGCCCACGGTCAGCGGGACGAACACCTGCTCAGCCGTGCTCGAGACCACGTCGATCGTGGTCGCCCGGCCCTCGCTGGAGGCGCTCACGTCCAAGAAGGTGACCTCGTCGGCGCCGGCGGTGTCGTAGCGGCGGGCCAACTCGACCGGGTCTCCCGCATCGCGCAGGTTCTCGAAGTTCACGCCCTTGACCACTCGGCCGGCGTCCACGTCCAGGCACGGGATCACCCGTAGGGCCACGCTCATCCGGCTCCCTCCGTGCCGTCCATTGCAGAGACGGCGAGCACGTCGATCACGTACACGAGGGTATCGTCCCCGAACGCCTGCTCCGGCGGGACCACCAGCATGATCTGGGAGCCGACCCGGGTGTCTACCAAACCGTTCTGCCAGCCTTCGATCAGGCCGGTGAAGGCGATCGTGGTCGGTGCCTGCCCAGGGGTCCAGGTGGAGTCCACCACCTCGCCGTCGGACCACCCCACTGCGGTGTAGCGCACGGTGACGGCCATCCCGGAACGCACCTGTGCACCATCGCCCTGCCGCAACGGGATGATCTCCAGGTCGCTGGGCGGGTCGTGGTCCGGGATGGTCACCGATGGCTCCCCGGAGTCGGCCAGGCTGACCTGCGGGGCGTCATCGGGTGGGCTGACCGGTTCGCCCCAGGCGCGGGTGTGCATGATGTCGTAGACCAGCACCACCGGTTCCGGCCGCTCCGCGGTGCCCAGCTCCACCCGGAGCAACCGGGTGCCCTCGGCGCTGCCGAGCAGATCCGCATACAGCGGTCCGGCATCCTCCTCGGTGATCCGGGTGGTCTGCGGCTGGGAGCCGAAGTTGTCTTCGATCACCTCACCGGTCTCGGCGTTCACGGCCAGGTAGGAGAGCAACGCCACCTCCCCCTCGGCCAGGGTGGCCCCCTCCCCCTCGAGCACGGTCGTGGTGCTGGTCTCGGTGACCTCCAGCGGGGTCGGGAAGGTGACCTGCGGCAGCGCGCCGAACTCTCCACCCACGGTGACCTGCTCGATCGCGGTGGGCTCCTCGTCCTCGGAGCACGCACCCAGCCCGAGCAGCAGAGCGAGGACGAGAACCAGGCCCGGTAGCGGACGAAGGGAACGGATGGTGGGGTGCACGGGCAGTGATCCTACGTTGCCGACCTTGCCGAGGGCGCCACTCAGCTGCTGAGGTGGGCCAGCGCCGGGTCCGCCGGCCCGCCCATCGAGGCGATCAGGGCATCCACACGTTCGTCCTCGGAGCGGAACGGGTCCTTGCACAGCACGGTCCGGCCCGCGTTGTCGTTCAGCTTCAGGTGCACCCAGTCCACCGTATAGTCCCGGCGGCGGGCGGTGGCGGCCTGCACGAACTCCCCGCGCAGCTTCGCCCGGGTGCTCTGCGGCGGGGTGCTGGTGGCCGTCTCGACCTGCTCATCGGTGACCACCCGGGTGGCCAGACCGCGGGCGGTGAGCTTGGAGATCAGCCCGTGCCGGGTGGAGATGTCGTGATAGGCCAGATCCAGGCGGAGCACCCGGGGATCGCCCAGCGGCAGGTCGTGCGCGGCGGTGTACCGGTCCAGCAGGCGCTTCTTGATCGCCCAGTCCAGGTCTCGTTCGACCAGGGTGTGCTCTCCGGTTCGCACCGCCCGCAGGCCGCGGTCCCAGAGCTCGAGCACCCGGTCGTCGTGCCGGCCGCCCTCGCCGGCGCCGGCGAGGAAGTCGCGGGCGCGGTCCAGGTAGATCTGCTGGATCTCCACGGCGGTGCGCCGCGTTCCGCTGGCCATCGCCACCGGGGTGGTGCCGGTGATGTCGTGGGAGATCTCCCGGATCGCCCGGACCGGGTTCTCCAGGGTCAGCTCCGGGAAGATGTGTCCGGCCTCGAGCATCCGCAGGATGATGTCGGTCATCCCGACCTTGAGCAGCGTGGTGGTCTCCGACATCGAGGAGTCCCCGGAGATCACGTGCAGCCGCCGGTACAGGTCCGCATCCGCGTGCGGCTCGTCCCGGGTGTTGATGATCGGCCGGGAGCGGGTGGTGGCCGAGCTGGTCGCCTCCCAGAGGTGGTCGGCACGTTGGCTGAAGCAGTACACCGGGCCCCGGGAGGTGAGCAGCACGTGCCCGGCACCGGTGAGCACCTGCCGGGTGATCAGGAACGGGACGAGCACGTCCGAGACCCGGCTGAACTCCCCGCGCCGGCGGATCAGGTAGTTCTCGTGGCAGCCGTAGGAGTTCCCGGCCGAGTCCAGGTTGTTCTTGAACAGGTGGATGCGCCCGGCCACGCCATCAGCGTCCAGACGCTCCTGGGCGTCGGTGACCAGGTTCTCCAGGATGCGCATCCCGGCCTGGTCGTGGGCGACCAGCTGGGCGAGGTCGTCGCACTCGGCCGTGGCGTACTCCGGGTGGGAGCCGACGTCGAGGTAGAGCCGGGCGCCGTTGCCGAGGAACACGTTCGAGGACCGCCCCCAGGCCACCACCTTGCGGAACAGGTAGCGGGCGGCCTCCTCCGGGGTGAGTCCGCGGCCCTCATCGGCTGCGCAGGTGAGGCCGAACTCGGTCTCCAGGCCGAAGATCCTGCGGATCACGGGCTGTCCGGGCTGGTGGGCGGGTCCGGTGGACTGTCCGCCGGGTTCGGTGAGCCGGCAGCAGGGTCCGAAGCGCCGTCCGCCGCTGTACCGTCCGCCGACGTGCCCTCCGGCGCTGTGGCGTCCGTCGGCTCCGCCGCAGGCGGGGCCTCGGCGAGCAGCTGGGTGAGGCGCTGCGCCGTCAACCTCCGGAACGTGCGCCGGTGCCGGGTGCGGTCCAGCACCGCGGCCTCCAGACTGGCCGTGCTGATTGTCCGGGCGTTCTCGCCGCTGCCGGCGAGCACCCGGACCGCCAGGGCAAGTACCTGCGGCAGGCTCATCCCCACGTCCCACTCGGTGCGCACCCGTGCGGAGAGCTGGTCGGCGGCACCGCCCATCACCACGAATCCCGGCTCGTCGGTCACGGACCCGTCGTAGGCCAACCGGTAGAGCTGGTCGGTGTCCTGCTCGGTGCCCACCTCGGCGACCGCGAGCTCCACCTCCAACGGTTTCGCCTCGGTGGTGAACACCGCCCCCAGGGTCTGCGCGTAGGCGTTCGCCAGCCCGCGGGCGTTCACATCGTCGCGGTCGTAGGAGAAGCCGCGCAGGTCGGCATAGCGCACGCCCGCTACCCGCAGGTTCTCGAACTCGTTGTACTTGCCCACGGCGGCGAAACCGATCCGGTCGTAGATCTCGCTGATCTTGTGCAGCGCTCCGGAGGGGTTCTCGGTGATGAACGCGATCCCGTCGTCGTAACCGAGCACCACGACCGACCGGCCCCGGGCGATGCCCTTGCGGGCGAAGTCCGCCCGGTCCTTCATCAGCTGCTCGGGGGAGACGTAGAACGGCTGGGTCATGCCTCGCGGCTCCTCTCCGGCAGGGCGTCGATCTCGGCCACCAGTGCTGCCAGCCGGTCGTCGGGGATGCGTTGTTGGCCGGTGGCGTCCACCTGCACCACGATCGGGTAGATCCCCCGGCGGGCATCCGGTCCGCCGGTGGCGGAGTCGTCGTCGGCGGCGTCCATCAGGGCATGCAGCACCACCCGCACCGCCTCCTCGGCGTCCAGGTCCGGGCGCCACAGCTTCTTCAACGAGCCCCGGGCGTAGACGGATCCGGACCCGATGCTGTGATGGTCGTGCTCGTCGTAGCGGCCCCCGACGACGTCGTAGGAGAAGATCCTGCCCACCTCCTCCCGCAGGTCGTAGCCGCCGAAGATCGGCATCGCCACCAACCCCTGCAGCGCCATCGGCAGATTGCCGCGCACCATGGCGCCCAGCCGGTTGGCCTTGCCCTCCAGGGAGAGCAGCGTGCCCTCGATCTTCTCGTAGTGCTCCAGCTCCAGCTGGAAGAGCCGGACCAGCTCGAGCGCCAGCCCGGCGGTCCCGGCGATACCGATCACGGAGAACTCATCAGCGGAGAAGACTTTCTCCATCTGCCGGTGGGCGATGCTGGAGCCCATCGTGGCGCGCCGGTCCCCGGCCATCACCATCCCGCCGGCATAGGTGAGCGTGACGATCGTGGTGCCGTGCGGTGCGCTCACCGGGCCCTGCGGTGCGGGTCCGGCGCCGGGCAACAGCTCCGGGGCGTAGGACCGCAGGAAGTCCACGAACGAGGAGCTGCCCGGACTGGTGAACGCCGCCGGGAGCCGGTCCGGGAAGCGCGCACCGGTCACGGTCACTGGCCACCCTTCTGCACGAAACCACGCACGAAGCTCTCGGCGTTGGTCTCCAGCACGTCGTCGATCTCATCCAGCAACGAGTCCACCTCGGCGTCCTGGCTCTGCGGTGCGGCGGCCGGCGGCGGCGCCGGCTCGTCGTCCGGTCGCGGATCGGGCTGGCGCTGCTCGAACTGTCGGGGCGACATCGGTCCTCCTCACGCACTGGGGTTCTTCGTCCGATCCTACGGTGTCGTCTCCCCCGATGCGGCCGAGGGTGATCCCGGTACGTCCGGGGATGGCACCGGCGTCTCCGGCCCGGCTGGCACCGGGGCCGCAGTGAGCTCTGCGAGCAGGGCGCCGGCGTCCGCACTGCGCTCCAGCAGGTCCCCCACATGTGTCCGGGTGCCCCGCCACGGGTCCGGGGTGGGCACCCGCTGCAGGCTTTCCGACTCGGCGACGTCGAAGACGACGGCGTCCCAGTTCGCCGCGGCCACCTGCGGGCCGTACCGCCGGATCGCCTCGCCGCGGAAGTAGGCACGGGTGTCGGTCGGTGCCTGAGCGAGTGCAGCCTCCACCTCTGTGGGCCGGACGAGGGTCTCCACGGCCTCGGCGGCTTCCAGGCGGACGTAGATGCTGCGTTCCGGGCGCAGGTCGGCCCACTGCAGGTCCAGGGCTGCCAACCGTGGCGAGTCCCAGTCCAGCCCGTGCCGGCGGCGCATCCCCTCGAGCACGCGGTGCTTGGCGACCCACTCCACCTCCCGCGCCGCCGACTGGACGTCCTCTCCGAGCCGGTCGAGCACTGCGGCCCAGCGGCGGAGCAGGTCCGCGGTGGCCTGGTCCGACCCCTCGCTGGCGGCCACCTCACGGGTGATCACGTCACAGTAGACGCGCTGGATGTCCAGGGCGGTCATGGTGCGACCATCCTCCAGGTCCAGCGGCGTGGTCAGGCTCAGGTCCCGGCTCACCTGGCGCGCAGCGTCCACCGGGTCCGCGAGGCGCAGCGCGCTCAGCTCCAGCCCCACCCGGCCCTGTTCGAGGAGCCAGAGCAACGCTGCCGTGGTGCCGAGCTTGAGGTAGGTCGAAACCTGGGCGAGGTTCGCATCGCCCACGATCACGTGCAGGCGCCGGTACCGGGCGGACTCCGCATGGGGTTCGTCCCGGGTGTTGATGATCGGTCGGCGCAGCGTGGTCTCCAGGCCCACCTCCGCCTCGATGAAGTCTGCTCGTTGGGAGATCTGGTAGCCGGGCAGGTCACCGCGCTGGCCCAGCCCCACCCGGCCGGCGCCGCAGAAGATCGGCCGGGTCACCAGGAACGGCGTGAGCACGCTGATGATCTCGTCGAAGTGGACGTCCCGGTCCACCAGGTAGTTCTCGTGCATCCCGTAGCTGGCGCCCTTGCCGTCGGTGTTGTTCTTGTACACCGCTACCTCGGGCATCCCGGGCAGCTGGGCGAGCAGCCGCGAGGAGCGCAGCAGCACCTCGTCCCCGGCCCGGTCCCAGAGCACTCCGTCCAGCGGGTTGGTCACCTCCGGTCCGGAGTACTCCGGGTGAGCGTGGTCCACGTAGTAGCGGGCGCCGTTGGGCAGGATCACGTTCGCCACCGTGGTCGGCTCGGGCTGTGGTGCGGGTCGGCGCCGGGTGGTGATCCGGTGCGGGTCGCCCTCGGGCGCGGGGGCGAGCGGGTTGTCCGTGAGCAGACTCGGGTCCGCCGCGGAGCGGTCCAGACGCCACCCGCGAGCGTCACAGAGCGGGTCCTCGTCCTGGTAGTCCCACTTCGCCCGGGAGGCGTTGCCGAGCCCTTCGGTGGCATAGGCGGTGACCAGCTGCGCCGACATCAGCATCGGGTTCGCGTTCGGCAGCCCGACACCGAGGATCCCGTACTCGGTCTCGATACCCATGATCCGTCGCACGCTCATAGCCCCACCCTAGGCTCGGGTCCCAGCACCGGCCCCCTCTCCGGCGTTGAATCCATTCACTCGTTACCTCGTGCGCTGGCTCGTGCACTTGGGTAACGAGCCCCTGCGAGTGGTAACGACCGAGCCGGGCTGGCAGCCGACGAGCTGGCCTGTCAGTCCACGGCCCCCGAGTGTCTCGTCGCAGCCCACCCGACTTCCGCGTCAACAGCCGCACCCGGTGACACGTTGTCCACAACACCCCGACGCCGTCGGCACTCTGCCCGTCGACCCGCACCAGGCTGGAGCGCATGGACGAACGAGCAGCCGGAGCCATGGTCTTCCTGAGCCGCGACCTGGATCGTGCCAGCCTGAACCGCGCAGTCCGCGACGGGTCCCTCGAGCGGCTTCGCCGCGGAGCGTACGGGCGACGGATCGACGCTGAGGACCGATACACCCGTGAGCGCATCCGAGCGCGCCAGCACATGAATGCACTGGCTCGCCAGCTCGCAGGTCCGTTCTGGTTCAGCCACTCCAGCGCGGCAGTGCTGCACGATCTCCCGCTCATCCGGCCGCTGACCAGCACGCACCTGACGCAGATCCAACGCCCGTCCGGGCGCGCCGACCCCACGATCACCCGTCACACCCGCACCATAGGCAGCGGTGACACCGCTGTGGTCGATGCACTGCCGGTCACCTCCCTGGCCCGCACCACTCTCGACTGCGCGATGACGATGCCTGACCTCGACGCTCTGACCGTGCTCGACCGCGCTCTGGCCGCTCCAGGACTTGCCGAAGATCTCGAGGAGGAGCTGGCGAAGCTGCACGGCACCACCGGTAGCGCCCGTGCACGTTGGTGCCTGGAGCGTGCCGATGCTCGCGCAGAGTCACCGGGCGAGACGGCCACGCGTTTCACCCTGCTACGCCACGGTCTGCGGGTGCCGGCGCTGCAGATCCCCGTGCACACCCGTCATGGGAAGTACCGCATCGACCTGGGCTGGCCGGACCTGAAGATCGGGATCGAGTTCGACGGCAAGGTCAAGTACACCCGAATGGCTGCGGGCGACCCGGCCGAGGTCGTCTTCCGGGAGAAGCGCCGACAGGACCATCTGGAGCGCGAGGGCTGGGTGATCATCCGGGTGGTGTGGGCCGACCTCTACCGGCCGGGTGAGTTCATCGCCGAGGTGCTCCGGCGGCTGGACGAGCGCACCACCGGGCTGTTCATCGCCTGACCCGCGCCCTCGCGCTCGGCTGCTTCGTTACCCGGCCCGTTGGCTCGATACCCGTGCGCACGAGTGAGCACCCGAAGTAACGAGTGCATCGATTCAACT
>DXBY01000195.1 GCA_019116305.1 Candidatus Ruania gallistercoris
AACTCGGACTGCATCGTGATACAGGGTTCGAACATGGCCGAGTGCCATCCGGTGGGCTTCCAGTGGGTGACCGAAGCGCGGGCGCGCGGGGCGAAGGTGATCCATGTGGACCCGCGGTTCACCCGCACCACCGCGGTGGCGGACCGGCACCTGCCGATCCGGGCCGGGTCCGATGTGGTGCTGCTCGGCGCGCTGATCAACTACGTACTCAGCCGCGAGCTGCACTTCCACGACTACGTGGTGGCCTACACCAACGCCGCCACGCTGGTGAATGAGGACTTCCAGGACACTGAGGACACCGGTGGGCTGTTCTCCGGTTTCGATCCGGAGACCGGTCAGTACGACCCGACCACCTGGGCCTATGCCGAGCCCGACGGGGGCGGGGAGTCGGCGAAGCGGGGCACCGAGCACGGCGAGTCCGCTGCCGCACGCGCCGCCGGAGACACCCACGGCAGCGGCGGTCCGCCGCTGGACACTGCCGATGTGGACCGGGACGAGACGCTGCAACACCCCCGCACGGTGTTCCAGATCCTCAAGCGGCACTATGCCCGGTACACCCCGGAGATGGTGCAGCGCACCTGCGGCATCTCCGCCGAGGACTTCGAGTACCTGGCCCGGGCAGTGACCGAGAACTCTGGTCGGGAACGGACCACGTCATTCGTCTACGCCGTTGGCTGGACTCAGCACACCCTCGGCGCCCAGTTCATCCGCGCCGCGGCGATCCTTCAGCTCCTGCTCGGCAACGTGGGTCGGCCCGGCGGCGGGATCATGGCGCTGCGTGGGCACGCGAGCATCCAGGGCTCCACGGACATCCCGACACTGTTCAACCTGCTCCCGGGCTACCTGCCGATGCCCACAGTGGACCAGCACGAGGACCTGGAGACCTATCTGGGTTCAATCGCGTCCAAGCAGCAGAAGGGCTTCTGGGCGAACGCGGATGCGTACACGATCAGCCTGCTGAAGTCGTGGTGGGGCGACGCCGCCACCGAGGCGAACGACTGGGCGTTCGACTACCTGCCCAAGCTCACCGGTCCGCACGGCACCTACCAGACCGTGCTCTCGATGCTTGAGGACGAGGTGGAGGGCTACTTCCTGCTCGGGCAGAACCCGGCCGTCGGATCAGCCAACGGGCGGATGCAGCGCCTGGGGATGGCGCACCTGAAGTGGCTGGTGGTCCGAGACCTGCAGATGATCGAATCGGCCACGTTCTGGAAGGACGGGCCGGAGATCGCCACCGGTGAGCTGACCCCGGAGGAGATCGAGACCGAGGTGTTCTTCCTGCCGGCGGCCGGGCACGTGGAGAAGGCTGGGTCGTTCACCCAGACCCAGCGGTTGCTGCAGTGGCGGCACCAGGCGGTGGCGCCACCGGGTGAGGCGATGAGCGAGCTGCAGTTCTTCTACGAGCTGGGCAAACGGATCCGCACCCGCCTGGCCGGCTCCACCGACGAACGGGACCGCCCGCTGCTCGACCTGACCTGGGACTACCCGGAGCTGGAGGACGGGGAGCCCGATCCGAAAGCGGTGCTGGCGGAGATCAACGGGTCCGTCCTCACCGGGGACGAGGCCGGGCAGCCACTGTCCTCCTACACTCAGCTGCGCGCCGACGGGTCCACTGCTGCCGGCTGCTGGATCTACACCGGCGTCTACGCCGACGGGGTGAACCAGACGGCTCGCCGCAAGCCAGGCGACGAGCAGAACCAGACCGCACTGGAGTGGGGCTGGGCCTGGCCGGCGAATCGGCGGATCTTGTACAACCGAGCCTCCGCCGACCCGCAGGGCAAGCCGTGGAGCGAGCGGAAGAAGCACATCTGGTGGGATGCCGAGAACGGCGCCTGGACCGGTCTGGACGTGCCGGACTTCGTGGCGGACCGCGCCCCGGACGCCCGGCCAGGACCCGAGACCGGTGGCCCCGATGCACTCGCCGGGGACGACCCGTTCGTGATGCAGGCGGACGGGAAGGGCTGGCTGTATGCGCCGCGCGGGCTGGTGGACGGGCCGCTGCCCACACACTACGAACCGCAGGAGTCGCCGGTCGCCAACCCGCTCTACCCGCAGCAGGCCAGCCCGGCCCGCCTGGTCTACCCCCATCCGGACAACCTGTCCGCGCCCAGTGCCGACAGCGCGGGCAGCGAGGTGTACCCGTACATCTTCACCACCTACCGGCTCACCGAGCACCACACCGCCGGCGGGATGAGCCGATGGCTGCCATACCTGTCCGAGCTGCAGCCGGAGATGTTCTGCGAGATCTCCCCCGAGCTCGCCGCCGAGCGGGGCCTGAGCAACTACGGCTGGGCCACGATCATCTCCGCCCGCGCCGCGATCGAGGCGCGAGTCCTGGTGACCGAACGGGTGCGACCGCTGGACCTGGGCGGACGCACCGTGCACCAGATCGGGCTGCCGTACCACTGGGGAGTGGGATCTGATGCCGGGGTCACCGGGGACGCCGCGAACGACCTGCTCGGCGTCACCCTGGACCCGAACGTGCTGATCCAGGAGTCCAAGGCCGGCTCCTGCGACATTCGCGCCGGGCGCCGTCCCCGCGGCCGGGCGTTGCTGGGTCTGGTGGCCGGCTACCAGCAACGGGCAAGGGTCGACGAGGAAACGGGCAACACCCACCTCACCCGCCCGCAGCAGGAGCAGGTCACCCCCTCACCGGACGAGGACGACCCGGATAAGGAAGGGTGGCAACCGTGACCGCCGACCAGGAGAGGAGGAGCTGATGGGCCAGCTGTTCGGACCCCGCGACCCGGCAGCCGATGCCGGGTGGCAGCACGCCCATCCGCGCAAGGGGTTCTTCACCGACACCTCGATCTGCATCGGCTGCAAGGCCTGCGAGGTGGCCTGCAAGGAGTGGAACCACGTGCCGGCCGATCCCGACCCGCAGCTGCTCGCGTCCTCCTACGACAACACCGGCGG
>DXBY01000196.1 GCA_019116305.1 Candidatus Ruania gallistercoris
ACATAGGGGAGCGGTTCGCCCTTCCTGGCGGTGTTCTCGGCGCCCTCTGTGGCGGTTGAGAACGGCCCTGCAGGGTCCATGAGCATTGCCATGTGGTGGTCGGCGTGGTCGCGCCACCACACGCTCATCCCAGTAGCGGGATCCTGGCGCAGATGTTCCCAGGAGCGCCAGAGAGCTTCTAGCCGAATCACCGCCTCGTCATACTCCCACCAGCGCCCGGCCCAGCACCGGTGCTGACCGTTGATCTGCCGACGGTAGACGTGACGCAGATACTCGCGCACGAACTCATCGACCGATCCGTAGTGCAGCTCGGGCTCAGCATCGAGCCCGGAGGGGCCGTCGACTTGTTCTGCGATCGCTGCCGAGGCCGCCTCATCGGCCCGGGCACGGATCGCATCACGCACGGCTGGTGTCATCAACTCCTTGACGGCAGCCTGCGATGCCTTCGAGACCTCCGCAGCAACCGCAGCTTGCACGGAGTCGACCACAAGCTGACCAGCGAGCACGCCGACGTCGACACCGAACGTCTCCGGCTCCGCCTTGGCTACGTCAGTCTCCGGCTGGTCAGGTTCCTGTAGCTCGTCATCGCCCCAGTCTTCGCTCACGAGGTCCCCTCAGCGACGGCGGTGGCATCGACCGCAGCCAGTTCCGTGTGCGCCTGGTCGATGGTGCGCTCGGCCTGTGGGTCGTGGGCGGCGATGGAGTCCTTAACGGCCTCGGCGTGAGGCCCGGCCATCCACGGCACGGTTCGGATCAGTGTGGGGCGAGAGCCGGAGGCGAGCACGAGCGCGCGGCCCTTGGGCATCGCAGCGAGTTCGGCGACGTCGAGGATGCGCTCACGATGGAGCTGCTGGGACACGGTGCGATGGCCACGGCCGTAGGACGTCGAGGACGACAGCCGATCGTAGTCGCCCACGATCCGCGAGAGGTCTTCCAAGAAGGCGGCCTCGCTGACGCCGCCGCCGTAGACCTTGATGTTCGAGGCGGACCACAACTTCTTCATTCCCGATTCCCCCCAGACGTCGACGCCCTGAGACCAGGACTGCAGGATCGTCATCAGAACGATGCCCCGCGAACCGTAGTGACTGTAGAGGTTGGGGAGTTCGCGCCACCGACAGACATTTGCCGCCTCATCCAGCACGCCAAGGAGCGGGGTGGCCAGCCGGCCACCGGGCGAGTGGGCAGCCAGCTCCTCTGCAGCCTCGACCACGGCCACGGTAAGGGCCGTGACGAGCGGACCTGCGGTGCCTCGACCCTCCTTGGAAAGCGAGTACAGCGTGCCGCCATCAGCGCGCACGAAGTCCTCTGGGTGAAACTGTGGCCGAGAATCAGTGCCACCTTGCGGCGTCACCCAGCGCGCAACCTGTCGATTGGTCAAGCAGGAAGCCATCTGCATCGCCGTCCCGTAGACCCCTCCCCGCTGCTTCTCCGGAGCGTCAATGACACCAGCGACCTGATCAGCAGTAAGGGTGAAATCGTGGTCGCGCAGAATGTCGACTGCCCTGTCGTCGGTGGGGCGCGTAAGCCAGGTATAGACATCAGTGATGCTGCGGCGATCGAGCGCCGCAGCAAGCAGGAGCCCTGCCAGCAGATCCTGCCCGGCCGAATCAAAGAAGGCATCGGTCCTGGCACCCGCCTCGCGCGAGCCAGACGCGAAGTGCTCGGCGAGTTTCGCGGCGCGCACCTCGTCAGTGACGTAGCTCAGCGGATTCCACCACCAGCTAGGCTCCTCGAGCGCGATCGCTTGCGGATCGAACACCCACACCGGGCCAGCCTCGCTGCGCACATCCCGTGTCGCGTCGACGACGTCGCGCTTGTTCGAGGTCACCAGCACCGAACCGGGAGCGTCCAGGATCGCTGGAACGGCACGGGAAGTGGTTTTACCCGTACGCGGTCCCCAGATGTCGATCTGCATGTCCTCCCAAGACCCGTAGAGCAGCTGGCCCCCCGCCACGACGCGGCCGATCGGCACGCCAGGAGCAGCGGCTACGCCGAGGCGTTCGGCCTTGGCAGTCGCGCTCTTGCGGCTCAGGTCCTGGACGTCACGGCCACGGCCCATGTAGGACGCGGCGCGATCCACCCTGGAACGGCCACGTCGGATGCGGCGCCACCCGAGGCCGGCGAGTACGCCAAGGGTCAGGATGAGGGCGAGGAGTCCACCGAGAATCACCCACCCGGGTGTGCCCGGCCAGGGGAGGTCACCACCGAGTAGGCCGAAGAACACAGCGAACGGATCCGCCGGTACGTCGGTGCCGCTTGCGGTCAGCTGGTGACCGAGGTGCATCGTGACGTAGACGGCACCGACGGTGAGCACCACAGCGGCGACGGCGAGGAAGATCAGGATTGTCTCAGCGCTGAGACCTCCCGGATCGCGGCGGCGGTTGTTCGGGACGCTCACGATGCTGCCTCCTCAACCGCGGGCCGTGGCTGGCTGCCCACCCGGGACTGGTCACGCCAGAGCTTGTTCGTGTCGTTGATCGAGAGTTCGGTCGAGGTCAGCTGGACGTTTACGGGGATGCCCGGCCGACCGCCGACCTTCACGAGGAACTTGCCCCTTCCCGGTGGTGCCGCCTCTCGACCTGCGGACGGGTCCCAGGCTGGTGGGTCCTGCCACCCGATCAGAAGGTTCTGCTCCGCGGCTGAGAACGGCACCGCAGCTGTGAGCAGGGGCATCTCCGCGCCCGGCAGGCCGCCGCAGATCACCATGCCGGAGCGTTCAACAAAGCCGCGGGCCTTCATCCTGTCCTCCTGACTGGCTAGCGCCTCCAGGTCGCTCATGGTGTGGGACACCATTGCCATGCCGACCCCCCGTGTGCGGTTGAGGCGCGTGAGCGCGTCCACGCGGTCGACCATGCCGCGGCCGGCGCGCAGCGCACGCCACAGCTCGTCAAGGACCACGAAGTAGTGCCGCCTCGGCTCTAACTCGGCATCGGCCAGCGCGTTCGCCACATTGACCGTGCCGAAGCCCGCTGACCAGCACGCCAACAGCGCGGCCGCCTGTAGGTCCATCTCCGAGTCATCGATCGCGGAGACGTCGTAAACCACAGGCGCATCGCGGCGCATCGGCCGCGTGGTGTGCCGCGAGAACATCTCACCCAACCTGCCACCACTGACCAGACCGATCAGCGAGGCTTCTAAGCCCTCAGTGATCTCCTTGTAGCGAGCGTCATCGCCCCGGTCGAGTGCGACAGCCCGCACCTCCGGCGGCGCGTCTTGGATCACGGTCAGCAGGTCCCCGAGGACCGGCACGCCTTCGTGATGCTCATCGAGCCACCGCAACGCCCGGTCGATGATCGTTTCCTCACGATCGGTCGGAGGTGCCGCGCGAAGGATCGTCAGCAAAGCTGAGACCATCGTCGTCCGACGCCCGTGAGCATCGGCCATCACCTCCGCTGCCTTGTCTGCCTTACCGGCCTCACGCAGCCGCGCCGCCGCAGTAGACGCCTCGCCCGGGTCCAGGACGTTGAGGTAGCCGCGCCCGCGGCCCAGGGTGATCACCTGACCGCCCATCGCCTCGATCAGGTCCACGTAATCGGGTTTCAGGTCCCCCAGAACCAAGGGCATGACGCCATAGCCGGCTAGGCCGGTTGCCATTCGCCGCACGATGGTGGACTTGCCCAGGCCCGGCTTGCCGAGAACGAACGCCGACGGGTTGCTGATGAGGTTCGCGCGCTGGAACCAGCTGATCGGGTCACAGCACAGGGTCGCTCCGGTATGGATGTGCCGACCAAGGGGCACACCCACCATCGGTGTCCCGGCCCCGATCGCGAACGGCCACAGACCGCACACTTGCACCGTCGTACCGCGCCACTCGTCGGCTTGCTGCACGTAGAGGGACTGGCCCCGACCTCGACCGAACCAGCCCCGCATGGGTGGCCGCTGAGGACGAGGCACACTCACCCGCGCGCCCTGCTTTTTCTGACTCTTCTTCGTGCTCACAGCTTCTCCCGCAGCTCAGAGGGCACCTTGATGTGCTTGGGGAGGACCAAACCCAGTGGAAGTGCGGCGGCGAAAGCGGAGTCTTGCGACCCGTACACGGGCCGCAGGCGTAGCCGCGCCGTGGCGCCGAGATTGTCGATCGCCGCCCGCGCGTCGGCCTCGCGTGAGAGGTCCGAGACCGTGGCCGTGACAAGCATGCCGAACTCCACAAGACCGGCCCCGCTCGCCTCCTCAGTGGCCGTAGCGGCGGCCGCTCGCACAGCCACGCTGTCGTGCGCGACAGGCTTGCTCCTGGCGGTGAGGCGGAATTCCGCTGCTCGCAGGTCCGCCTCAGCGATGGCCGCGGAGCGAGCGGCATCAATGGGCCGGTACAGCAGCGTCACACGCTTGCGCGCGATATCCCGGTGCGGCGCCAACAGGCGGGCCAGAACGGCCGACTGCACGTTTCCTCGTGGCGCCTGAGTCATCGCCCAGGTGCACGAATAAGCGGAATCATGCCGGTACCCGTCCCAGCTGGCCTGCGCGGCCGAGGGACCGACGTCAGGCCAACTGATCTCCGGAACCTCGCCTGCAGCGTGGGCATCATCGAGCAGATTCGCCGCCGCCGGGTCGTAGGCGACTCGGATCACCTCGCACAGCTCTTGGGCAGACAACGGGTGCGCCGCACCCGCCCCGGTGGCCTGTAGGGCGGCGGTCAAACCGGGGATGCGAGCTGCCAGCTCCCGGCCCATCTCCTCCACCTGACGTTTCTTGGCCCCTGAGCGGTGCGAGGCGTTGAAAGTGATGGCGACATACGCCTTCACCGTCGATGAGCCCGCTGGGTAGGAGACCACCACTTCTCCGAGCATCTGCTTAGCAAACGCCGGCGCCCCATCATCGAGATTCGTCGCTACCTCACGCCGCAGGCGTGTACCGGTGTCCGGTGCGGTCTCGATGGTCACGGAGGCGGCCTCGATCCCGGGTTCATCGGCGAGGTTCGCCAGCCAGTGGCCCCAGTCAGCCACCCAGAGGGTGATCTGCTCCTCATCGACCAAGGCCGCACCGTCAGGCTCGGTTCCGATCACGATGGAGTATGAGCCGGTGGCCGGTGTGTAAAGCAACGCGAACGGGCGACCGTAGGAGTCGGTGTACTCGCTCAATCGGGTCGGAGCTGCGAGCCCTGGCAGCTGGTATGTGCCCCACAGCGCTCGGCCCAGTGGTCCGGATCGGTAAATGTGTGAGCCTCGCGAGCGGGCTGACCACCATCCCACCCGAGCTCCGGTGCGGGTGATGACGTTCTTGCCATGGCGGTCCTTCGTCAGCACTGCCAGCAACACCAGGCCAAGAACGCCGGCGGTGATCGCCGCTTCCAGCAGACCTCGGACCATGACGACGATGACTACGAAGATCAGCCCGCCCAAGAGCAGGGCCGTTCCGATCGAGCCGAGCCCGCGGATGCCGGCCGAGGTCGGGCGCCGCCAGTTCCCGTACGTTAGCGGTCTACTCCTACTCGTCTCAACGGTTGCCATCGGGGCCACCTCCGTCATCCTCGCCGGTTGCTTGCTGACCAAACTGTTGGGCGGCTTGCCCACCCTGTCGGGCCGCGTCTACTGCGGCACCCGCCGCCGTACCCGCCGCTCCCGCCGCTGAGCCCGCGGCGGCGGCAGAACCACCCGAGCCCGCCGCAGCGCCCCCAGCGGCGGCGCCGCTACTCCCGCCGGACGCCTGCCCGGCCGTAGTTCCCTCCGGCGCGCCCTCAGGGGCCCCGTTGCTATCGGCGTTGGGGGCCGGAGCTGGCGAGGGTGAACCCGACGCGCCAGCTGACCCGCTGCTACCCGCAGGCCCGTGGGAGCCCTGGTCTCCGTGCGAGCCCTGGTCTCCCAATGCGCCTGAGGCACCCGCGGCACCATCCGCGGCAGGACCGCCACCCGTGCCGCCACCATTGCCACTCCCGAGCCGTCCCACCGCGGCTGCCCCCGTCGGCAACGCGGCCATCGCGCCCACGGCCATGGCGCCGCCAGCACCGCCAGCCATGGCACCGACCATCGGGGTCACGAACCGCATCAGCGCTGGCATCGCGAACAGGGCGATGACCATCAGCATCAGCCCGGTCAGCACCGCCAAGAGGCCGGAGCCGTCATCGGTGAACACATTCGTGCCGGCCAGCTGGAACGCGGCCGCATAGATGATTGCCGCCGCTGGCTTGTAGAGGATGAACGCGATCAGCCACCCGATGCACTTCTTGAACCACTGCTTGCCCATCTCGGTGTTCGTGAACGACGCCGAGAGGGGCAGTACGCCGGTCAGAATCACCAACATGCCGCCGCGGGCCACCATCAACACGATCTGGAACGCGGCGGCGAGGATCGCGATCAGCCCCAAGATGATGATCAGCAGCGAGCCAAGGCCACCCGTCGCCGGGTTGGACGTCAAGGCGATCAGGAGCATCATGTTCTCCCCGAAGCAGGCCGACCCCGCCGCTTCGACGTCACACCCGAGCGATTCGTTGATGATCCACACCGAGAATGAATCGGCGGCCGCGACGAGGAGGCCAACCATCGTCACACCCGCACCGGCGACCACGATCAACGTCAGGAGGCTCTTAACCACCTCGCGCCCCGGTTCAGCGCGCTGCTCCCACGCCATTCGGGCGCCGCCGATGATCACGGAAACGATGGCGGCAGCTCCCATGTACCACCACAGCCCCGATTGAAGGAACAACACCGCACCGCCAGCGTTAGACGGGCGCTCTGGCATGACACCAGCAACCAGTGCGCTCGCACCGGAGATCAGCACTACAGCGCCAAGGACCAGGCCGATCTTGCCGACACTGGCGATTCCTTCACCGGCGCGCAGCCGGATGGCGACAAGTGCACCGAGGGCCACCAGCGAGAGGATCGCCACCACCAAACTGATCCACATCACATTCCCCACCACGGCCGTGATGTTCCCCGAGTCCGGCGCCGAACTCCCCGCCGCGATCGGCGACTCATCACTGCCGGCACCGGTCAGGTTTGGAGTTCCGATATGCACCCATACGGTGCCCACCGAGCCGATCGCTTTGCCGTAGGCCTCCATCACCGCGTTCGCCATATTCTCAATGGCGCCACCGATCGTGCTCTGGGCGAACTGCTCAGCTCTGCAACTGAAATCAAGGAATCCGCAGTCTTCGTCCATTTTCGCTCACTCCTCCCAGGGGATATAGCCCGCGAGGTCAGGAATGGTTGCAACGTTCAACGGCTCAGCTACATCAGCACTGATCTTCCAATCTCCGTCCTGCCAGATCAGCTCGTAGACACCCGAAACCGTCACAGTCTGCCCCTGGGAGGATGCACGGGCAGCAAGATCGACCCTGGCGGTCTCACCGTCGTAGTGCAGCAGTCGGAACCCAACGATGCTCATCCGCGAGCTACCCGCACCCGCGGCCGAGGCCACCTGACCAACCAACTCGTCGCGGTACGGGCCGTCAGCAAGTACGTACTGAACCCATTCGTCGCTCACTGACGGATCAGAGCCCTGTACGAGTGCGTTCGCGGACATGAACAACGCACCTTCCGGAGACCGTTGGAAGCAATAGCGAACGCCGTCCGCGTCGTCCTCAGCAGGTCCGAACTC
The DNA here is from genome assembly GCA_019116305.1 of Candidatus Ruania gallistercoris. Taxonomy (GTDB): domain Bacteria; phylum Actinomycetota; class Actinomycetes; order Actinomycetales; family Beutenbergiaceae; genus Ruania; species Ruania gallistercoris. Next base: position 7,534 of record DXBY01000196.1, read on the forward strand.
GCCCGATACTGGGTAGGCCGTAGTGCTCTGATACGCCCATTCGTCCACGTCGGGCGCAGCGGTCAACTGTGCGGCCTCCGTGACCGAGCCTTCCAGGCCACAGATACTCGCCTCCACGTCGACGTCGGTTGGTTCCTCTGAGGTCGGGTCGGTGTCGGGGTCGCTGGATGTGGATGCGGTCGGGTCGGTGTCGGGATCGTTGTTCGTCATGTTCACGATGCCGATTACGACCCCGAGCACGACGATCAGCGCCACCACGAGCCCACCTGCGATGAAGCCTGGTCGAGTGAATGGACTTCTCCGTTGGGAGTCCTCGTCCCCGCTTGTCATGCTGGGCTCTCCGATCAGGCGGCGTCGACCAGGAAGGCCACAAGGGATGTCGCGGCGGAGATCACGATGACCCCAACAAGTGCCGCAGCGATCTTGCCGGCGTGTTCGCTGCCTTCACCACGACGTGACTGCCATGCCATCATGGCGCCGGCGGCAATCAGGCCCGCGATGCAGACCGAGAGAGCGACCCACTTCAGCCAGCCCATCGCAGCGACGATGCCCCCGGTGTTCGGGGGTTGGACCGGAGCGGGGTCCGGGAGGCCAGCGGCGACGTCGACTACAGCGGCCGCCGTGGTTAGGAGCATGCTCATGGGTGTTCCTTTCGGGTTGTGGTGCCAGTGGCACCGAAGGTGAGCGTCGTTAGGTCTTCGAGCAGTTTGCGCACCTCGCGCGGCGAGGAAGCAGGATCGGGCGGTTCGCCTAGCCGCCAGCCTTCGATCCAGGGAAGGCGCCAGGTGCGCGGCACACCGCCGGCGACCAGCTGCGCGTACTCCCGCAGAGGCCGCGGCAGACGGCCGGGAGCATCAGCAATCAGCACCAGGCCCATGAGCCGCACTTCTGCGCCGAGGCCGGCCGCCCAATGAGTGGCCGCGTTCTGCGCGGCCCTGAGCCCGGCGGCGCTTGTGCGTGCTGTCAGTACCACGCGGGTAGCCCCGTTGGGAATCAACGGCCAAGCGTGGTCGGCCGCTGCCCAGTCAGCATCGAGCGCGGCCACCGATGACTCACCCGCTCCACCATGAGCACCCACGACCCACAGAGCGGGCGTGAGGTTGCGTTCGATCACACGCAGGCGGTCGACGTGATCGGGAACGGGCACCCCGCGTTGCGGGAGCGCCGGGCCGGTGGCCGGCCTCGGCTCCACCGGTGCGGCTGCCTCTGGAAGCTCGACCGGCTCTGGTTCATCCAGCCACGGGTTACGCATGTCCGGGGTGGGCACGTTATGGCGGCGGGGTCTCACAGCCCGCTCGCTAACGCGGCGCCGGCCCGCAGCCACGCTCGCTGTGTGGAGGGGGCCAGAGAGTCGTAGTGCAGAACGTTTTCGACCATCGCACGGTCGTACGGGATCGTGACCACCTCACGGACCCAGCCCTCGAAGCCCTTCGCGATATCGGCCGCCGATGGGTCGGTGTCCTTCTCGCGAGCCTGGGAGACGATAACCACCGCTTGCTGTGCCAGGCGGGCGGACCATTCATTCCGCTCCGCCAGGGCTTCCAGCAGCAGCGCGCCAGCCTCAGCATGCTCTGGCTTGGCAATGGTGGAGACCACAATCGCGTCTGCCTTGTCGATCATCCGCAACCAGTGCCCAGCTGATTCATCGTTGCCCGAATCAACAAAGAGCAGCCGGTAGTACCGGGTCAACGTGTCATAGGTGCGGTCCACGTCGACAGAACTGATGCGCTGCTCCGACGACAACAGCTGAGGGTTCGAGCGCAGCACGTCATACTTGTCGGCCGCCTGGTGATGAACGTAATGGCTGATATCGCCGGCCTTCGCGCTGGGTGCGAGCAGATCGTCGACCCTCGGCAACAGGTCGAAAATCGTAGCCGTGTGTGCGCCCTGCTCGGTCCGCCACCCCAACGTCCCCCGCGTTTCGTTGTTGTCCCACGCGATCGTGGCTACACCGGAATGCCGGGCGAACACCGCCGACAGCAACGCCGTCGTCGGCGTCTTCGACGCTCCGCCTTTCCCATTGACGACCGCAATGGTGCGCACACCAGGCCAGTGCTGCGAGACGGCCGTCACGTCAGCCCGGTAGGCGCGTTCAGCGGCCGAAGGCGCCGTCCGGAGCCCTACCCGAGTCAGCAGCCCACGCACCCCTTTCGTGGCCGGCGCCTCCACCTGTTCGGTCCTCAGAAAGGATTGACGCAGCTCGCGACGGCTCACCGGTCGCTCTGCCTCCGCCCTCAGGCCCGAAGCCGGCGCGGCGACGGCCGAGGGTGAGGGTGCGGGTGCCGGGGTAAACGTTGGCCCGGTCTCCGCCACCGGTTCCCCTACAGACGGGACGGCACCCGCGCGAGGGTCGGGTTCGGCCCGCCCGTCCTGGTGCACGATCAGTGGCCAGAAGCCCGTGGGATCGGTCGATGCCACCCGGACCGGGCGGTCGATCTGGCTCGCTGTCTCAGCCGCCATCTTCAACACTGCCGACCGGGCGGCCGGCACATCGGCGGCGGCAACCGGGTAGGAGGTGCCATTGATCATCACCTCCCCCGAGCCGTCGGCGCGCACCTGCGCTTCGATGCGCGGCCAGTCCGGAATCGTCTCACTCATCTCATCCCTACCTTCCATCGCTCACCGCAGCGCCACACCGACGCTGGGCAGGAAGCTCTCCGGGTCCACCGGGCGTTCATCGAGCCACACCTCGAAGTGCAGGTGCGACCCGGTCGAGTTCCCGTTGGAGCCCATATCCGCGATGTGATCACCCGCGGTGACCTCATCACCTACCTGAACGTGAACGCCGCTGGCGTACATGTGCACGTACAGCGTCGAGACCACGCGGCCCTCGGTGTCGGTGCCGTGATCAATCCGCACGTTGCACGGAGAGCGGCCCTCCCACCGCTCACACGACACGTGCGTAACCACACCATCAGCCGCGGCATGGATCGGTGTGTCCAATGGGCCAGCGAAGTCCAACCCCTGGTGCTCATAGCCGACGCGCACATCCCCGAATCGGCCCGTCAGCAGCGTGTACCCCGAAGATGGGTGCACCCACCCGTCGGCCGAGACCGTGCCCGCGTAGGCAGGCTCGCACGAATCCAGACCATCTACCGTTGCCTCAACACCCTGCACGGCAGCCACGATCAACCGAGCAGCTGGCTCGTTCTCGTCGTAGGCGCTCGGGAAGGCAGAGCGCTGGACCTCCTGCGCAGCAGCTCCTAGTCCCATCGACTCCCACCCGTCCACTCTCACCAGAGCGGCGAAAAACTCTCTCGCTGTGTAGGCCGGGTTCAAGAGGTTTTGCACCTGTTCCTCAGGGGAGCCGTCCCCGCCCCACCCAGCGGCGGGTCGGCTCTGGAACAGACCGATACTGTCCCAATCGCCAGGTGCAACACCGTCGTTGGGGTATTCCAGCGACAGCATCGCGACCTCGCGGGCCTCCGCCCATTGACTCGACGTCATCACGCGCGACCCGGGCGGGTAGAGAAACTCACCGGCGTTCGCCAGATTCTGCAAGCGCGACTCCGCGATCGCCGTCATCACTCCGATGACCGCCGCGCGCTGGTCAAGGTCCCGCTCAGCGGCCACTGTGACGATCACAGCAGCGTTCTCCAACTGGCGGCCGGAGAAGCCGGCCACCTCCGCCGGCAGCTCGGTCGAGCTGACCGTGATGCTCACACCATCGCCGCCACACAATGCGGCGGCACCCTGGCCTGCGTCCTCCTCGTTGCCACTGAGCAGCAGGAGGAACGCGACCATCCCTCCGAACACCAGCGCAGGGATCGCGACAACCGCGATTACGGCTCCCGACTTGCTGGCGTTCACGACTCCCCCTCGCGGATGGACTCCACCAGCCATGTCTCCTCAGCGCTTTGGCGACTGAGGAGGACTTCGACTGTGCCCACGTCTGTAGGCACCACAACGGTCGAGAGGAACGGCGACTCGCCGGACTCAGCCTGCGCCTCCCCGCTGACTGCCGAGGCCGGCACCAACGCTGGGTCCACACTCGCGAACGCCTCCTGCGCCTGCCAAGACAGGAATGGTGAAAGGTCCGCCCACCACTGCTCATATCCCAGATCAGGGCGAGCCCATGCCGCTACAGCCGCCACGGCGACCTCCGTCGCCTCCCCTTCGGCAGCCGCATCCCATGTGGGCACCGGACCGACGGATTCAGGCGCGTCATGCTCCTCCCCCACGCCGGGACCGATATCGCTACCCTCCGACAGCTCTCCCGTCGGGGCATCCACGACGGGAGTCGTGGCCGTCGGCGATGCCGACGACGTCGGAGGCTCACTAGAACCGTCACTGCATGCGGACACGGCGAGCAGGAGGACCGTCATCGCCACAGGCAGCACGATGTACCTCCGCGCTCTCCCCACTCGCGGGAGCTGCTCAGCCATCGAGACCCTCCTCCTAGCGTTTACCTTCCCATGCGCCGGTGACCCCCGGGTACGGACCTGTGGACCATCTCAACGAGAGGTGCCACCGCAGGTATCTAGAACACATTAACCGTGTTCTTCAACACTGTCTAGAGCACATTAAATGTGCTTATATGGTTTCGTGAGTAGTTACCCCGGTGGCTGGACTGCGGCATCATGGCCCACATGCCTACCTACGTTCAGCCGCCACTCCCGGAAGGCGTTGACGTGGCAATTGAGGCATTCGGCAACCGGGTGCGGATCGCGATCCTCGCTCACTTGGTCACGATCCAGGAGGGTCAGACCAGCGGGGAGATCGCCGATGCGCTTGGACTCACGCTCCGGCCGGTCCAGCGCCACCTCTGGGCGATGGAAGAGTTGGGCTTGGTCGTCGTCGACCAGCCGGACGGGGACCGCCGGGGCAAGCGGCCGCGGTACTCGATCAACTCTGGGCGCATCCGCGACCTCTACAAGGATCTCGGCCGCCACCTTCGCGTCGAGTAGCGCGCGACACGCCGGGTGTGCGTCCCCCGATGGCGATATCTATATCCCTAGTGTTGCCTGCATGACAGCGAAGATTCGGCGGGCGCGCGGTGCCGCGGTGGACGCGGTCGGCCTGTTCGTCAAGGTGCAACCCGAGATCAAGGACAGCTTCGAGAACCTCGCAGCGACGACTGGCGCGTCGAAATGGGCGCTCATTGAGGCGATGATCGAGCACGCCGAGCAGGACTTGGCTGCCGGGCGAGGGAGCTGGCTGCCGACGCCTGAATCTGACCAGGAGACGCTGTTGAGCGCTCGGGAGGTGAAGCAGCTCAAGAAGAGCGCCTAACCGGATATAGAGCGAAGGCCGGCCCCGAAGGGCCGGCCTTTAGAACCAAGGTTCTCACCCTTCTTGCTTGGCGGCGGGAGGTGAGAGCCCCAGATCGACGCACCTTGGTGCGTCTTAACGCTGGAGTCCACCATAACCGCAGCACTGGCACAAACGCCACCACCAGCCCAGTATTTGGCTGCGCGTGTCGCGCAGAGCTGGCGCCGTCCCAACCGGCGCACAGAGCGCTCACAGCTCCTCGTGGCTGCCGCGATCCCGGCGGGATCGATGCGGATACGCCGCGCATCCCAATGGATCAGCCACGTCCAGGAAGCTACCGAAGCCGCTCTGCTGCGCAGCGACACCCAGAGCCGGGTGCGTGCGGTGGCGCTGGCGATCCTCGAACGCAGCGACAAGGACCGCCTCTCCCGGCCCACCTGGGCCTTCCTCCAGGCACGGACCGGCCTTTCCCGCGCCACAGTGGCGCGTCACCTGGCCTGGCTACGCCAGCAAGGCCTCCTCGCCACCGTCGCCCCCGGGCGTCGAGGGATCTTCGCTCCCGGTGGTGCCCTGTCAGGCAAGCTGCCCGGCGAGTACGAGGTGCCGGAAGAGAACCACCCGAGCGACCCGGAGAACGAGGCTGCGCTGTACGTACTGTGCGAGCTGGCGCCGCTGACAGTGATTGAGGATAACGGGGGTGTGGATGAAACTGAGACCCCACCCCCGTTAGGGGTTAAGAATCACCCCCGCACGCGCGTGCGGGGAGACCTCTCATCCCAAGCGGAGCCGCTCCGCGGCACCGTCTCACAGGCCGCTGCGCGGCCGCCAGGCGGAGCCGCTTGGCGGCACCTAACCCCGTGGCCGGCCGGGCACACGCCAAGCGGCAAGGACAACATGCTCCGCGCGGCCGCCGAACTACAGAACCGTGTCCCAGTCCTGCGGCACATCAGCGCTCAGCATGTGCGCTCGCTTTGCCGCGAGTTCTTCCTCGCTGGCTGGACGATCATCGATCTCCACCAGGCCCTCGACCACCGACCAGATGGGTCCACTTGGCCGCACTCCGGTGCCAATGGCGTTGAGAACTGCGGCGCCTGGCTCCGGCACCGCCTAGCCAGTTGGCGACACGATGGAACCGTCCTCCGCTCCCCCAGCCAGCGCTCTACCGCCGAGGCCGCCGGAGCTAAGGCCCGAGCACGGGCACGCAGAGAAGCCCACGAGCAGCACCGCAAAGCACACCCGAGCCGTCAACGCAGCCAGGCTGCCGAGGCGGCCCTCGCCACAGCTCGAGCTCTTGCCAGCACCCAGAACCGGGCCCAGCAACTGGCACACCATCTCTTGTCAGGACTTCCTGACATCGCTACTCTGTCAGGAAGTCCTGACGGGCCTGACGATGGGAGTGTCGGTGAGTTGGACAACTGACGATGGTAGACACGAGCTATACCTGGCCGCAGCGTTCACAGACGGCAGCCTCGGTAGCGGTTCAAATGCCGCCGGCGTCCGCGTGATGGATTCCCCCGATGGCAGCCCTCTTCCCGCGGACGAGTGGCACACCCGCCCCGATAAGGAAGTCACCGGTTGGGTCGTGTGCTGCACGCACCACGACGACGGCGGATACCGATCCGCGACGGAACGGCTGGCAACCTGGGATCGCGTGGCCACGTCCGAAGAAGAGCAGCCAGAGGTGGGCCGGTTCTACGAATCGGACTCGGCGATCGACCTGGACACCCGAGCGGACGTCGAAGAGCTCATGCTCAAGCTGTGGCACAGCCACCTTGAGCCGGTCAATGCTCGCACTGCCATCTCCGGGGCCGCCGAAGAGGTCGCGCGTGCCACACGGGCACTTGACCAAGCCGTTCAGACCGGACGAACTGCGGGTCTGACGTGGGCAGAGATCGGCCAAGCAGCTGGCATCGCTCGCCAGTCTGCACACGAGCGCTGGGGCGGGCGGTGAGCCAAAGGCTTACCCGTGTGCAGTGGATAGATATCCGCACCCAAATGCTCCTGCACCGGCTCGCGTGGGCACGCACCCTCACGCTGCGCCCCACCCGTGCGCGAGCCAGCCTCACGACCGTGCTCAGCCTGCACGTTCTCTTCGGTCTCGTGAGCATCGCAGGTAGCGCGTTCATCCTCTGGAACTTTCCCATCGGGTCCGCTGGGGTCGGACTCCTCCTCATCGGTCTAGGTCTAGTGGCCCTCTATGTGCTCCTGGGACTCAGCGCGCTAGTCGGCGGCCCTGCCGCCGTCCTCCTGGCAAGGCTCCAGGGCGGGAACGTGTGGACCAACGCTGACCGCACCGCGTTCGTGGTCGTGCGCCGCCGGAAAGGCAGCCCCGCTCCCTTCAACCACTTCGCCCGACCGGGCCACGGGGCCACGTTCCGCGATCACCTGGCGCGGCAGCTGCTACGCGACCACGGCAGCATCCTCGTACGCGCGACCAGCACCACCGTCCGCGAACGCTACGAGGCGGAAGCACGAGTGGCCGGCCTCACCCTGACCCCTATTGGTCGACGATCTGTACGCCTCAGCCGCTCCCCCATCGCTTAAAGCCGTTCGACCGCATTCGCCCACACCCACACTTGCTCAGTACGAGCGTGCTCATCGACGAGCTCCACCCGCACAGCGCGAGGCGTCCACGCCACGGCGCGCCCCTCCAGCTGCACCACTCCCTGACGTGGGCGACTGACCCACGCACGCACCGCAATCGGCTCGGGTGCAGCCGTCATCGGAGCCCCCACCGCCGCCAGCGGCAGGCCCTCTGACCGATCGCGCATCGGCACCCGATCCGGATGCCTGCCCTCGCCTGTCATGACCCCATAATAGAACAGCCGTACTAAGCATGATTCCGGCGCCGGCTAGAGCTACTATTCGACCGTGAAGACTTCCTCTCGGCTGTGCTACCTCCTCGGCGCTGGACTCCTACTCCTGGCAGCGTGCAGCGCAGGCGAGTACCAGCCGACAGCCGAGGACAAGGACAACTACGTCGTTGGCTACGGCAGAGCAATGCTGGCCGCTGCGGACGCCTCCGGAACTACTGTCGACGAGGGCGCGACACCCGAGCTCCTCCTTGAGGCGCTTAGTCCCAGCGAACAGGACGGCCTCGTTCAAGGCGGCCTCGACGTGTGTGAGGCGCTCAGAACCGAGGACGCAGACGATCTGCGACAACGGCGCGTCATTCACGACGAAACTTCCTCGGTTGCCTTAGGCGGTGTCGCCGTTAGCTTCGAGGACCAAGCCATTCTCGCGGTCAGACATCTCTGCCCCGACGCCGAAGAACGATTCGAGCAAGTGCGCGCCGAACTCTAGGTCCAGCGCCAAGCCTCCCCTGCTGGGGTCGCCCGCGGTGCGGGCGGCTGTGTTGTTGTGCCCGTGGGGCACGCTTTTTGGCCGTGAAGCCTGCGGCAGGATACCGGCGCCCGGGCTACGTGCCAGTGCTTTCGCGGCATATCCTCACTCGCTGCGCTCCCTCCGGTATTCCACGTTCACCGGACACTCCACCCGGGTCGCCCACCAGGCACATTCGTGCCTTCACGGCAAAAAACGTGGAGGGGGAAACACCAAACACCCCTAATACCGTCAACACCCCTAACGGAGGTACCAACCGTGAGCAGCATGCACGAGATCTTCGGCGGAGTCATCCACACCTACACCCGCCGCCAGGCCCTCGCCGATGGCGTCCTGGTGGCCGTCGAGGACCAGCTCGCACGCGAGGCAGGCTTTCGCTGCCCCGTCCACCTGACCGCGGCCGCCTACGCCGACGTGATCGCCTGGGGCGAGTCCGAGGAGCAGTCCAAGCCGGGCGCCTGCCAAGACGAGACCGGCCGGACTTGGGACATGCTCAGCATGCTCAAGCTGGAAATCTCCCGGCACCGCTCCACCGGAGCCGGTCACCG
>DXBY01000197.1 GCA_019116305.1 Candidatus Ruania gallistercoris
GACCAGGCTGACCGTCCGCCTCGACTCCTGGCAGTGGTTCGTGCGCACCCTCGCGCTGCTCGATGCCGACTTCCGGATCGAGTCCGGGACCGATCTCGCCGACGACCTGCATACCTTCGGTGCGCGGCTGCTGCATGGAATGGAACGGCCGAGCGAGCCGTGATCGCGCCGAGCACTTCCCAGCCGACGTCCCGGCGGCGTCCTCGTGCGCGCGGCTCGCGGCCGCCGCCTACTCTCCCGTACCGCCGCTGCGTGCCACCCGCTGCTCGATGCCGTCCAGGATGAGCTCAAGACCGAGGGTGAAGGAGCTCTCAAAGCCCGCGTCGAACACGTCCTCGCTCAGCGCCGCCATCGCCGGGAACTTTCCGGACTCCATCGCGCGGACCAGCACCGGGAGCTGGTAGTTCCAGAACTCGTCCTCGGTCAGGCCGCTTTCGGCCGCGGCCTGGGCGTAGAGGATCTCCTCCCGCACCGATCCGGTCACGTACGCATCGACCGCCGAGACGACCATCATCGTCTCCTGGTCCCCGAACGGTAGCTCGGTCAGCCCGGCGACGTTCTCCTCCATCTGCGCGACGGCGTTCGGGCCGAGCACCGGGCGGCTCAGGTTCACCTGCAGCAACCACGGGTGCCGCAGGTACATCGCCCGGCCGTGCTCGGCCATCGCGGTGAGCGCCTCCCGCCAGGATGCCCCTGGTGCGGTCCGGCCGATCTGGCTGCCGAGCACGTGGTCGAGCATCAGAGTGAGGAGCTCGTGCTTGTTCGGCACGTATCGGTAGAGGGACATCGTGCCCACGCCGAGCTCGGCGGAGAGCTTGCGCATGGAGAGCGCATCTACTCCCTCGGCGTCCGCCAGCGCGATCCCCGCGGTGACGATCTGCTCCAAGGTCAACGTCGGCCGGGGCCCCTTCCTGTTCTCCGGTAGCCCCTCCCAGAGCAGCCGATGAGTGTGTTCGAGCGGGTTGTCCTCGGCCATCGTGCCTCCGTCATCGTTGCCTTCTGCGCACACCGTACGCTAGTGTTCTGCGTACACCGCACCCAGTAAGGAGATTGTCGTGAGTCCACCAGAGTTCGCAGTACGGGCCAGCAGCGTGACCAAGCGGTACAAGGAGAAGCTTGCCCTCGACGGCGTCGACCTCACCGTGCCCAAGGGGAGCGTGCACGGCCTGCTCGGTCCGAACGGCGCCGGGAAAACCACGATGGTGCGCATCCTGACCACGCTCACCCGGCTAGATCACGGCAGCGCGTCGGTCGCCGGGTTCGACGTGCACACCCAGCCTCGGCAGGTCCGAGCGAGCATCGGTCTCGCCGGTCAGCAGACCGCCGTCGACGATCTGCTCAGCGCCCGGCAGAACCTGACCACGTTCGGCCGGCTCTTCCGGCTGGACAAGCCAGCCGCCCGCCGTCGGGCCGATGAGCTGCTCGAGCTCTTCGGACTTGCCGATGTCGCGAACCGGGCCCCGAAGAAGTTCTCCGGGGGGATGCGCCGCCGGCTCGACCTCGCGGCCAGCATGATCCTGGCCCCGCAGGTGCTGTTCCTGGACGAGCCGACCACTGGGTTGGATCCGGCCGGGCGGCGGGAGGTGTGGTCGGCGGTGCGCGATCTGGCCGCGCGAGGCACCACTGTGCTGCTCACCACGCACTACCTGGACGAGGCGGACAAGCTCTGCGACCGGATCACCGTGATCGATCACGGCCGCAACTTCGTCGAAGACACTCCGGCCGGTCTGAAGCGGCGGATCGGCGACGAACGACTGGAGGTCGCCGCAGTGGATCCGGCAGTGCTGCGCCGCGTTGTTGCGGTGGTCGAACAGGTCACCGGGCTCGAGGTGGCGGTGGACGAGGCTGCCGGCACTCTCAGCGTGCCGGTGCCGGACGGCGTCCGCGCGCTCACCGAGGTGGCCGCCGAGATCCGCACCCGTGGCCTGGAGGTCGCCGATATCGGCCTGCGCCGGCCCACCCTGGACGAAGCTTTCCTGCACCTGACCACGTCTCGAGAGATGTCGGAGGCCGCCTGATGACCACCACCGAGCAGAACGTTGCGGCGCCAGACTCGTCCGACCTGGACTCGCCTGCCACCCGAGCCCGCTGGGCGATCAAGGACTGCTGGACGATCGTGATGCAGGAGTTCACCCACCTGGTGCGCCAGCCCTCCACCTTCGCTTGGCAACTCGGCATGCCGGTGGTGATGGTGCTGATGTTCGTCTACGTGTTCGGTTCGGCGATGGACGTCACCGGCCAGGGGGCCGGTGAGGGCTACGTGGACTACGCCATGCCCGGGCTGTTCGCGATGACGATGGCGTTCGGGTTCATGAACACCGCGGTCGCGGTCACCTTGAACAAGGAGAAGGGGTTCATGGACCGGTTCCGGTCGATGCCGATGTCCTCCTCCGCCGTGGTGACCGGTCGCGGTGTCGCCGACATCATCCAGGCCGCCGTGGACCTCGCGGTCATCGGCGCGATCGCGCTGATCGTCGGCTGGCGGGCCGGGGGCAGCCTCGCGGCCACGCTGCTGGCCTTCGCCCTGTTGCTGTGGCTGCGGTTCGCGCTGATCTTCGTCGGCATCTTCCTGGGTCTGAAGGTCAAGAACACCGAGGTGGCGGGCTCACTGTTCGTCGTCGCGTTCCCGCTCGGCTTCATCTCCTCGGTGTTCGCACCCCCGGAGATGATGCCCGGCTGGCTCGGCGCCGTCGCCGCTTGGAACCCGGTGTCCTCGACGGCGAACGCGATCCGGGAGCTGTTCCAGACCCCGGGCGCCGGCGTGGGGGAGGCCAGCTACTGGATCGACGGCCACGCGATCGCCGGTGCGGTCATTTGGCCGGCGCTGATCATGGCGGTGTTCCTGCCGCTGGCGGTGCGGCAGTTCAAGAATCTGAGCAAGTAGTCCCGGTGGCCGCGGGCGTGACCGGCTGGCCTCAGCCCGCGGTCACCGCCACCGCCTCCCGGGCGATCTCCCACTCCTCGTTGGTGGGCACCACCAGGGCCGCCACCGGGGAGTCCGGGGTGGAGATGCGGCGCGCCCGATCGGCACGGGCGTTGTTCGCCGCGGGATCGAGCTGCACGCCCAGGTGCTCCAGGTCGGTCAGCACCCCGGCCCGCACCGGGGCACTGTTCTCCCCGATGCCCGCGGTGAACGCGATCGCGTCCACCCGGCCGAGCACCGCGGAGTAGGCACCGATGTACTTGCGCAGCCGATAGCAGTAGATCTCCAGCGCCAGCGCTGCTGCCTCGTCGCCGTCATCGGCCGCGGCGGTCACATCCCGCATGTCGATCATCCCGGTGAGCCCGTACATCCCGGAGCGGCGGTTCATCAGCTCGTCGATCTCGTCGATGCTCATCCCGGCGTGCCGGGCCAGGTGGAACACCACCGCCGGGTCGATGTCCCCGGTGCGGGTGCCCATCACCAGCCCTTCCAGCGGTGTCAGCCCCATCGAGGTGTCCACCGACCTCCCGCCCGCCACCGCCGTCGCCGAGGCGCCGTTGCCCAGGTGCAGCACGATCAGGTTCGCCGCATCCGGTTCCAGGCCGAGGAAGTGGGCCGCCTCCCGGGCCACGTACTGGTGTGAGGTGCCGTGCGCCCCGTAACGGCGCACCCGGTACCGGGTGGCGACCTCTCGGTCTAGGGCGTAGGTGGCTGCCCGGTCCGGCATGGTCAGGTGGAAGGAGGTGTCGAACACGGCCACATGCGGGAGGTCCGCGAACAGCGCGCGGGCCGCCCGGATCCCGGCCAGGTTCGGGGGATTGTGCAGCGGTGCCAGGTCGGAGAGGTCCTCGATGATGCGTTCGGCCTCGTCGTCGATCAGTACCGAGTGGCCGAACCGAGCACCGCCCTGCACCACCCGATGCCCCACCGCCACCAGCTGCGAACCGGCCAGGTCCGGACCGTGGGCGGCGAACGCCTCGCTCATCACCTCCATCGCCACGGTGTGATCGCCCACCTGCAGATCGCGCTCGTACTCACCGGCATCGGTGGTGTGCGTCAGGTGTCCGCTGGCCTGCCCGACCCGCTCCACCAGGCCGGTGGCCGTCGCCGCGCCGGTCGCGGCATCCACCACCTGATACTTGAGCGAGGACGAGCCGGCATTGATGACCAACACACGCTGCGCCGTCGTACTCATGAGACTCCCTGCTGGGCCTGGATGGCGGTGATCGCCACCGTGTTCACGATGTCCTGCACCAGCGCCCCCCGGGAGAGATCGTTCACCGGGCGGCGCAGACCTTGCAGCACCGGGCCCACCGCCACCGCGCCGGCGCTGCGCTGCACCGCCTTGTAGGTGTTGTTGCCGGTGTTCAGGTCCGGGAAGATCAGCACGGTCGCCCGCCCGGCCACCTGGGAGTCGGGCATCTTCGCCTCTGCCACGGCCGTGTCCACCGCGGCGTCGTACTGGATCGGGCCCTCGACCACCAGGGTGCCCGCGCGCTCGCGGACCTGCTCGGTGGCTGCGCGCACCTTGTCCACGTCCGCCCCGGAACCGGACTCCCCGGTGGAGTAGGACAGCATCGCCACCCGCGGGTCCACCCCGAACTGGGCTGCAGTGGCTGCCGAGGAGATCGCGATGTCGGCGAGCTGCGAGGCGTCCGGATCCGGGTTGACCGCACAGTCGCCGTAGACCAGCACGCGGTCCTGAAGGCACATGAAGAACACCGAGGAGACGATGGAGACTCCCGGCGTGGTCTTGATGATCTCGAACGAGGGCTTGATCGTGTGCGCGGTGGTGTGCTGCGCACCGGAGACCATCCCGTCGGCCAGGCCCTCGGCCACCATCATGGTGCCGAAGTAGGACACGTCGGTGACCACCTCCCGCGCCCGCTCAGTGGTCATCCCCTTGTGGGCGCGCAACTCGGCGTAGCGGGTGGCGAACCGCTCGTGCAGCTCGGAGGCGGCCGGGTCGATGATCTGTGCGGCAGCCACGTCCAGGCCGAGCTCGGCGGCGCGGGCGCGGATCGCGGCGGCGTCGCCGAGCAGGGTCAGGTCCACCACCTCCCGGGCCAGCAGCGTGCTCGCCGCGCGCAGGATACGGTCGTCAGTGCCTTCGGGGAGCACGATGTGCTTGCGGTCGGCCCGTGCCCGTTCGAGCAGGTCGTGGGCGAACATCAGCGGGGTGGTCACCTGGCTCGGGGGAACGTCCACTGCAGCCATCAGCGCCTCGATGTCGACGGCGTTCTCGAACGTGGACCGGGCCAGGTCCAGCTTGCGCTGGGAGCCGGTGGAGAGCAGACCGCGGGTGCGGGCGGCAGCGCTGGCGGTCTCGAAGGTGCCATGCTCGGTGGTGATCACCGGGAGCCGCTGGCTCAGCCCCTCCACCAGCCGGGTGACCTGCTCCGCCGGGGTGAACCCGCCGTTCAGGATCAGTCCGGCCAGCGAGGGGAACGTGTCCGCGGCGTGTGCGGCGAGCACCGCGAGGATCACATCGGAGCGGTCCCCGGGCACGATCACCACGCCCCCCTCGGCGAGCCGGGTGAGGATGTGCTCCATCGTCATCCCGCCGACGATCAATGCCTCGGCCTCCCGGTCGAGCAGTTCGGGGTCGCCGGCGGTGAGTGTGCCGTCGACCGCGTTCATCAGCTCCCGCACGCTCGGCGCGGACAGCAGTGGCAGGTCCGGCATCACCCAGGCGGGTACCGGCAGGTCGGCGAGGGCGGCGGAGGTCTCGGCGAGCCGGTCGGCATCGGTGCGGTTGGCCACCACCGCCACCAGCGAGGCATGTGCGGTGGCGAGCTCGGTGGCGGCGACGCCGGTGACCTGACGTACGGCTGCGCCGTCGCGTTCGCGTGCGGAGACCACCAGCACGACGGCGGAGCCCAGGTTCGCGGCGACGCGGGCGTTGAACGCGAGCTCAGTGGGACCGGCCACGTCGGTGTAGTCCGAGCCGACGATCACCACGGCGTCGCAGCGGGCGGCGACCTCCCGGTAGCGGGCGACGATCGTGGCCAGTGCGGCATCAGGGTCGGCGTGCACCGCCTCGTAGTCCACGCCGATGCACTCCGCATCCGGGATCTGGGCGGTGGCGTGGCTGGTCAGGAGGGTGAGCACTGAGTCCGGCTGGCCGGCGTCGCCCCGGCTGACCGGGCGGAACACCCCCACCCGCTGTACCCGGCGCGCGAACGCCTCCACCAGCCCGAGGGCTACTGAGGACTTCCCGGTGTGCCCCTCCGCGGAGGCCACGTACACGCTGGTCGTCATCTACTCTGCTCCTGCGTC
>DXBY01000027.1 GCA_019116305.1 Candidatus Ruania gallistercoris
ACAGGGTTTGGACCTCGGGGTAGGCGACCAGGCGCTGATCCCGGGTGACCAGGACGAGACCCTCCAGCACCGCCTGCGACACGAGCATCCGGTCGAATGGGTCGCGATGGTCCCAATCCATCCCACCGGCATGCAGCATATGGGCTCCGGACAGCGGCAGCTCGGTGGCGAGGAAGCTGCTCAGGATGCGCTCCCAGCCGGCGACGACGCTGTGGCCACCGGTCAGCTTCCCCAGTCGAGTCTTCAGAGCGATCTCCATTGCCGAGGCGCTGGAGACAACGCGCGACGGTGCGTCGGCGAGCGTGCTGCGGACGTCGTCCGGGACCTGCGCTGTATCGCCCGCCAGCCAGAGTACGACGTGCGTATCGAGTAAGTACCTCACTCTGGGCTGCCCTCCCACCGGGCCAACTCGTCCTCGGGGAGGTCGTCGAAGAACTCCGGACCGACCTGCAGTCCCGGCGCCAAGCCACCGAAGATGGGGCGAATGGGTTCGCTCGGCCGCAACTCCGCCACCGGCTTGCCGGCCCGAGCGATGGTGATCGACTCACCGGCCTCCACGCGCTTGAGGAGTTCGGACAGGCGGGTCTTCGCGTCCTGGACATTCACGACGGTCCTCATTGGTCGAGCCTACCTCTGGTCTGGTCAACCTGACCAGACCAGACGGGCGTCGCGTCGGCTTCGTTCGCGTCTTCGTGACAAGGCGCTTCCGCGGAAGCGGACGGCGCGTCGGAGGTAACGCAGGCGGTCGGAGGGAGGCGCGGACAACCTCCGATCGCCGGACTTACCTCCGATGGCGGGACTTACCTCCGATGGCTATCGCGGCTGCGTCACTGCGGCGATCTGCGGGGTAAGCGCTAGAAAGTTCTCGACAGAGAGTCTGGACAGACGGGATTACAGCGCTGTAATGTCTCGGTCCAGAACCTGACAGCCAGGGTCCGAGGTCGGACCGAACCGGTGTGCGATCTGTGCACCGGATGAAGGAACAGAGGCGTTCATGACAGCGAGTACGCGGCCGAACATCGTTCTGCTGATGACCGATCAGCAACGAGCCGGGCTCACCGCAGGTGAGGGTGGCCCGGACACGATGCCCCGGCTCGATGCGCTGCTCGCCGACGGCGTCCGGTTCGACCGTGCCTACACCAGCTCCCCGGCCTGTGTACCGGCCCGCACCAGTCTGCTCACCGGCCGATTCCCGAGCGCGCACCGCGTGCGCCAGAACAGCACCGCCAGCTGCGCCCAGTACTCGGCCGACCTGCTCGAGGTACTCCGCGGTGCCGGGTATGCGCTGCACTTCAGCGGGAAGCCGCACATGCACGCAGGGCCGGCAGACTTCGATACGTTCCACGGTCCGTTCCTGCACGACGGCGGTCCGCAGGCCGGTGAGCAGCACGTCGCCTTCGATCAGTGGTTGGGGGAGCTGGACCACACGGTGGCGGAGGGGCCCACGCCGTTCCCGGTGGCCAGCCAGCTGCCCCACCGGATCGTCGACGGGGCGATCGAGGCGGTGGCGGACGAGGGGGACCAGCCGTTCTTCCTCTGGCTGTCCTTCCCGGAGCCGCACAACCCGTACCAGGTCCCCGAGCCGTACTTCAGCATGTTCGACGAGGCAGAGGTCCCCGAGCGGCTCGCCGGTCCGGAGGTGCTGGACCGACTCGGCTGGCGCTACCGCTGGCTGCACCAGCTGATCGAGGAGAAGCGCCCCGGTTATGACCAGGTGTGGCGCCGCTACCGTGCGAACTACCTCGGCATGCTCCGCCTCATCGACGATCAGATCGGCCGGCTGCTGGACCATCTCGGCGAGCGAGCCGAGAACACCGTGTTCCTCTTCCTCAGCGACCACGGCGACTACTTCGGCGACTACGGGCTGCAGCGCAAGGGAGCCGGGATGCCGGATGCCCTGATGCGCATCCCGCTTGCGATCAGCGGCCCCGGGATCACCCCGCAGCACCGCACCGAGCTGGTGTCCATGGTGGACCTGCTCCCGACGATCGCCGAGTGGCTGGAGCAGCCGATCCCCGCCGGCGTACAAGGCCGCTCACTGGCGCCGCTGCTGCGCGGCGGCGAGGCTCCGGCAGCGGAGTTCGGGAGCATCCTGGGCGAATCGGGTTACGGCGGCGTCTCCTACACCGAGCAGGACCGCCCTCCGCTGCACTTCCCCTACGAGGGCCCCACCTTCGACGAGCTGAACAGCGTGACCCAGAGTGGCGAGCTGCGGATGGTCGTCGAGGGGCGCTACAAGCTGATCGTCGACGATCGCGGCGAGGACGTGCTCTACGACCTCACCGCCGATCCCGCCGAGACCGAGGACCTCAGCGACGACCCCGCCTACCGCGAGGTTCGTGAGGCTCTCTACCGCAGGCTCGTGCAGTGGCTCATGCGCGCCGCCGACGACCTGCCCGAAGGGCACTACACCCCGAGCATCCCGGCCCACAACTGGCGTTGGGCCTGACACCACCGGGGAGCGCCGGCCGGCGTCCCCCAGAGACGAAGGAGTCTTCATGAGTACACAGCAGCCATCCGCATCCGGCAGCCCCGCCTGGCTCTCCGTCAACCGCCGCGGGTTCCTCGGCGCCTCCGGAGCCGGCGCTCTGGCCGCGGTCCTGGCCAGCTGTACCGGCGGCGGGCAGAGCGCACAGGAGGAGGACAGCGCCGGCGGAGGGGACGGCACGATCCAATGGTGGGACCAGTTCCGTCCGTTGACCCAGATGCTCCAGGAGGAACTGTTCGACCCGTACATGGCTGAACACTCCGGCGTCACCATCGAGCGCCGCCAGCTCGCCGCCGCCGACCTCGGCCAGGCTCTGCAGGTGGCGCGGCGCAGCAACCAGCTCCCCGACGTGCACACTCTCGTCGGCCTGGACTCCGCTCCCGCCGCACTGGTCAGCGAGGACTGGTTCCAACCGATCAGCGACTTCGTCGATATCGACTCCAGTCCGGTGGCCGACCAGATCTTCGACGGTATGCACCGGTTCGACGGCGACGTCTACTCGGTGCCGCTGTTCTCCGCGCGGCAGCACCAGACCATTCCCTGGTACAACACCGAGCTGCTCACCCAGGCCGGTCTCGATCCGGAGGCTGAACCGGTCACCTGGGATGAGCTGCGCGCCGTGGCACGCCAGGTGAACGACAACACCGACGCCTCAGGCATCTTCCTGCCCGCGCAGAACCCCGACTACCTCAGCACAGTGGTGAACCAGCTCGCGATGACGGCCGGGGCACCCGGGGAGATCGACTGGCACACCGGTGAGTACATCCAGGACTCCGACCCCTATATCGAGGCGGTGGAGTTCCTCCTCGCCCTGCAGCAGGACGGTCTGGTCCACCCCGCCTCGGCCGCGATGATCCCGCGGGACGCGCTCGCCCGCTGGGCCGCCGGTGAAGGCGCGATCTTCCCGTGGGGGCCGTGGTTCATCGGTGACCTGATGACCGAGTCCCCGGAGATCGTCGACCGGGTGGCCTGTTGGTCCATCCCGCGCCCGGAGACCGAGCGCCGATCCGTGCGCGCCGCACCTGCCGGCGGTGTGTTCTGGGTGTCGGTGGACTCCAGCCAGCCCGAGGTAGCGGCCGACATCCTCCTGCAGATGACCGGCGAGGAGTTCCAGACCGCCCTGGCGACTGCGATGGACCAGCCGCCGGCGCTGCTGGAGACGGTCGAGACCGCCGATGTGCACCCGGCCTACCAGGACTGTGTTGCCCGGTTCGCCGAGGACGTGCGGATCGCCCCGGCACCGGCGATCGGGCACCCGGAGGCCTGGCGGGTGATCGCCAAGATGCGTCCGATCGACCGCGACCTCGGCATCATCCTGCAGTCCGCACTCAGCGGGGAGGACATCGACGTGGCCAGTGAGCTGACCGCCTACCGGGACGCGATCAGTGCGGAACGGGACCGGGCCCTGGAAGCCGTGCAGGCCGAAGGCGTCGACGTGGATCTCGATGCCTGGGTGTTCGCCAACTGGGAGCCGGAGTCCGACTATGCGATCGAGGACTACGACGCGCGATGACGGCCGACCCGACTCGCCTGGTTGAACCTCCAGGGGCGACGGTCCGTGCCAGCGGTGGTGTGTTGCGCCGGCTGCGCAAGGACTGGTGGATCTACCTGTTCCTGCTGCCGACGGTACTCGGGTATGGCGCGTACACGGTCTACCCACTGGTGGCCTCGTGGTGGTTCGCCCTGCTGGACTGGCCTGGCTTCGCCGATCAGGGCACCTTCATCGGAATCGAGAACTTCGAGCTGCTGTTCGCCGACGGCCTGTTCTGGAACTCGTTCTGGAACTCCCTGGTGTTCCTGGTGGTCGCCGTTCCGTTGCGGGTCGGTCTCGCCCTGTTCCTCGCCATCTTGCTGAACCGGAAGCAGACACCGTTCAAAGGGTTGCTGCGCACGCTGTTCTTCCTGCCGGTCGTCACCACCGGGGCGATCATCGGTGTGGCCTTCACTCTGCTCCTCGATGGCGGCGGACCGGTCAGTCTGGCGCTGGTCGCAACCGGCCTGCTGGAGTCACCCGTGAACTTCGTGGCCGACACCGACACGTCTTTGTTCGCCGGCGCCGCGGTCTGGGTGTGGAAGTGGTTGGGCATCACGATGATCTACTGGCTCGCCGCCCTGCAGACCATCCCGCAGGACGTGCACGAGGCCGCGATGCTCGACGGCGCCGGGCCGGCCCGGGAGTTCCGCTACGTCACCCTGCCGCTGCTCGTGCCCTTCCTGGTGATCATCACCCTGATCGACACAGTCGGTGCGCTGAACGTGTTCGACCTGATGTACACGCTCACCGCAGGGGGCCCTGCGTTCTCCTCGGAGGTGATCGAGATCTTCATCTATCGCACGGCGTTCGGCGCCAGCGTTCCGCAGCTCGGGTACGCCTCGGCCGCGGCCGTGCTGTTCGGGCTGATCACGATGGGACTCGCCGTGGCACAGGCGGTCGGATTGCGCTGGGCGCGCCGGGCGACCGGAGCGATGAAGTGAGGCGCGTGGTGGCCGGGGGCCTGACCCGCGGACAAGGCTGGCGCCGGATGCTTTCCCGGCCGGGGAACGCGATGATCTTCCTAGGCCTGCTGCTGCTCGGCGTGATGTGGATCTACCCGTTCATCTGGCTGCTGTCCGCCTCACTGAAGACCCAACCGGAGATCTTCGGCTCCGGTCTGGGACTGTTGCCCGAGGAACCGATCTGGGACAACTACGCCCGCGCGTGGACCACAGTGGGCTTCGACCGGTACTTCCTGAACACCGTGATCATCACCGGCGGCACGGTGCTGCTGATCGTGGCCCGCAGCGCCCTCGCCGGGTATGTCCTCGGCCGGTACCGGTTCATCGGCAAGAAGGTCCTGATCGCGATCTTCGTGGTCACCTTCTTCCTGCCGGAGGGGTACACGATCATCCCGGTGGTGCAGCTGACCGACCAGCTCGGCCTGCTGAACACCTACCTCGGCGTGATCCTGGGCCTCGGCGCAGGCGGTCAGGTGGCGGCGACCCTGTTGTACGCCGGCTACTTCAGCGGGCTGCCGAAGGAGCTCGAGGAGAGCGCCCGGATCGACGGCGCAGGGCCGTTGCGGATCTTCGCACAGGTGATGCTGCCGTTGTCCTGGCCGATCACCGCCACTGTGGTGATCCTGAACTTCCTGTTCGCCTGGAACACCTACCTGCTCCCGCTGGTCTTCACCCTCAGCGAGCCGGAGATGCGCACCCTCGCGGTCGGGATGACCGCCTTCGTCGGGGAGTACAGCACCGACTGGTCCGGTCTGGCAGCCGCGGCGATGATCTCGCTGGTGCCGGTGATGGCCGTGTTCATCGCGCTGCAGCGCAAGTTCGTGGACAGCATCGCAGGAGCAGTCAAGCAATGAGGCCACCGTCCCACCCCCTTGGAGAGGCACGATGTCGAGAAGATCAGCCCGATCAGCGGCCGGAGCAGGGGCGACGATCGTCGCAGCCTGCGCGCTGGTGCTGCCGATGACCGTCGCCAGCGCCTCACCGGATGGCCGGCCGCAGCCGCCCAGCCCGGACCAGGACGCTGCCACGGTGACCGTGCGCGGCGAGGTGCTGGACGCCGGCAGCGGTGAGCCGATCGAGGGCGCGAGCGTGCACGCCTCCCGGACCGACGTCGTCGCCACCTCCCAGCCGGACGGCACCTTCGTCCTGCGCGACGTGCCCGTGGAGGCGGCGCTGGTGATTGCCGCCAAGGAAGGCTACGCGTTCGCCTCCACCACGGTGAGCGACTCGGTGCTCCTGGAGCTCGAGCCGGATACCGACCCGGCCCGGGGGGAGTATCCCCGTCCGGATGCAGACCGCCGCCCGTTCACCGACGACGCCTGGCTGTCCCTGAACGGGACCTGGTCGTTCGCGTTCGACCCCGACGACGTGGGCGAGACTGAGCAGTGGTACGACCCGGACCACGAGCTCGGCCGAGCCATCCGGGTGCCGTTCGGCTATCAGTCCCTGGCCGCCTGGGGGGAGGAAGAGCTCGTCACCACCGAGATCTTCCACGGCGCCCACGCCGACTACCGCGGTCCGGTCTGGTACCAGCGGTCCTTCACCGTGCCGGAGAACTTCGGCGACGAGGGATCCGTGCGCCTGCGCATCGGCGCTGCGGACTACGGTGCCGCGGTCTGGCTCGACGGCGAGCCGGTGCTGCCCTACTCCGGCGACGGCTACACCGAGATCAGTGCCGACCTGGGCCAGCTGGAGCCGGGAACATCGCACACGTTGGCGATCCGCGTGGTCGCGCCGGCCACCGACGCCCAGACTCCCTATCCCCAGGGCAAGCAGACCGGTGATCCGCCGATCCCCGGGGCGAGCGAGGGGTGGTTCAGCGACGTCGGTGGCATCTGGCAGTCGGTGTGGATCGAGCCCTACCGCGGAGCACGGTTGACCCAGACCCACGTCACGCCCGAACTGACCTTTGAGGGAGACTCACCTGCGCCGTCGGAAGCGTTCGTGACGATCGACGTGCAGGCCGAGGACGTCCGCGGACGGCCTCCGGTGCTGGTCACCATCACCGACCCGGACGGGCAGGTGGTGTCCGCGAGGGTCAGGGTGCCGCTGACCGACGGCCACGGCAGCGCCCGCGTGCCGATCGAGGATCCGCACCTGTGGGATATCGATGACCCCGCGATGTACACCGCCGACTTCCGGTTGCTGGACCAGGACGGGATCCGGACGTTCTTCGGGATGCGCAGCATCGAACGAGACTGGGCACCCGGGCAGCAGGGGGAGTACCAGTACATCTACCTGAACAACCGGCCCCTGTACGTGCGGGGCGTGCTGGACCAGGGGTACAACCCGTGGGGCCTGTACACCTACACCGGGGTGACGGCCGGGCCGGATCTGCAGACCGGCACCGTGGGCGACCCGGGCCGTGGATCGATGCTGCTGGACCTGCAGAATGCTCGCGACCTCGGGTTCAACGTGGTCCGGCATCACCTGAAGGTCAACGAGCCCGCCTACTACCACTGGGCGGACAAGCTCGGCCTGCTGATCTGGTACGACATGCCCAACGCGGGGTGGGAGTCTCAGGGCGACCCGCAGGCGGAGCAGCTCTACGAGGAGCTGCTCACCAACGCGTTGCAGCGGGACCATAACCATCCCTCGATCGTGATCTGGACCGTGTTCAACGAGGCCTGGGGGCTGGCGGACCGGCCCTTCCAGCAGCCGATCCCGCCGGAGGCCTTCGACTACGTGCGCCGGATGGTGGACCTGACCAGGGAGAACGATCCGTCCCGGCTGGTCGTGGACAACTCTCCGTGCTGCCAGAACGGGCACCTGGAGGGCAGTACCGATCTGAACGACTTCCACTTCTACCTGGACACCTACGACGCCTGGAAGGACCTGCTCGACCGGTTCGCCGCTCAGGTGGAACCGGGTTCGAGCTGGAACTTCAACGATGGTGTGCAAGAGGGTCAGCCCTGGCTGAACTCCGAGTTCGCGGTGAAGAGTGGTCAGTTCCAGCACAACGTCAGCCTGTTCCGCAGCTACCCGCAGCTCACCGGCTACGTCGGCGTCCAGCTGGCCGAGACCGAGCAGGAGGTGCAGAGCCCATTCCGCTACGACCGGCAACCCAATGCTGCCGAGTTCCTCGATCACGAGGGCAACGCCCGCACGATCGAGATGTTCCAGCGCGACGACGCGATCGCGCTGATGACGCCGACCTCGCACACCCTAGAACGGGGTCAGAGCATCGACGTCCCGGTCCGGATCAGCCACTACAGCGACCTGGACCTGTCCGGGGCACAGCTGCACTGGCGGATCGGCGGGTACGACGACGCCGGCCGCTGGCACGGCGACGTGGCGGGCAGCTCCCAGGCGATCGACCCGGAGCGGTACACGGTGACCGAAACCGGCACGATCTCGGTGAGCACACCGGAGCACCTGCGGGGCGGCTACCTCTGGTTCTGGATCGAGGTCGACGGCGAGACCGCCGCCGAGCAGTACCTCACCTTCGACACCCCAGCAGGTGAGAGCGAGGCAGGGTTCTCGCCCACGGACGTCACCGGACACGAATGGACCGGTGGGGCGGCCACCCACGGAGGATCGGACTGGGTCACCGGGTACGGCCGCGGGCACTTCGACTACCAGGTGGCCGTGCCAGAGGAGGTCCGCAGCGGGCAGGCGGATGAGGCCACCCTGGTGCTCGAGGTGGCCTCGGCCCAGGCGGCCGGGCGCTATGACCAGAACTTGGTCACCAGCGCACGCCGGTTCCCGACGAACCTCACCGTCTCGGTCGGTGGGAATGAGCTGCCCGCAGTGCTGCTGCCGGACGACCCGAACGGTCCGCTGGCGCTGGCCGGCCGGTCCCGCGGTACGCCCACCGGCGACTTCGGGAACCGGTACGGGTACCGGATCGCGGTGCCGATCAGCGCCGAGCAGCTGGGTACCGAGGACACCGTGCGAGTACGGCTTGCCAGCGACGGCGGAGGACTGTCGGTCTTCGGTGCCCGGTCCGGCCGGCACGGCCAGCCGCCGGTACTGCTCAGCTCCGAGGTGGCCGTCACCGACGAGCGGCCCGGCCACCACGGGGTGGACAGCCGACTGTCCGTCTACCAGACCGGCGCGCAGATCTCGCCGGCGACCGGGACGGGTACCGTGATCGTCTCGGTGGTCAACGACACCGCCGTGGCGGTGGCAGACGTGCGGGTCCGCCTCGATGCCCCGGCCGGCTGGACGACCCGGGCCGTGGACCCGCAGGCGATCGGGACCCTGGAACCGGGTGAAGCACAGCACGTGGCGTTCTCGATCGAGACCGATGCTGGCCTGAGCCCCGGGGAAGGCGTGGATCTCACTGCGACCGCGGCCTGGGGTGAACACGCCATCCAGTCCGTGAGCTCCTCCACCGTTGCCTTTGACCCCGGCGCGTACCCCGAGGTCGGGGTGGTCGACAGCTTCGATACCGACAGCGGCGCCGAGTACACCCAGTACGCGCCACCGGGGAGTCCTCGGCTGCCGGAGGTGAGTATCGGGTCGGGCAGGTTGCAGGCACAGGCAGATTCGCCCTACTTCGGCATGGTCGCCCACGAGTCCGGTCCGGCCGGATCGCAGGCGGTGGTCGTGGCCGAGCACGACAGGTTCGCCGACAACGGCATTACCCCGGACGCTCAGTTCAACGGGCTGCTGAAGGACGAGAACAACTACGTGATGGCCTGGACCGGGATCGGCGGAAACTTCGGCATCGACCTGATGATCGACGGTGAGCTGACGAACTCCTGCTGCAGCCCGTACCGACTGCAACCGGGTGACCGGTGGGCGTTCGTGCTGGACGGCAACGCGATCGCGATCTGGATCGACGGTGGGTTGGGTTGGTCCCAGTTGCACACCGCCACCACGCAGGACCGCATCGACTTCACTGCTCCCGGTGCGCTGGACGGTTGGCACTACGCTGTCGGGATGCGCAGCGGTGGGGTACAGGGCATCGCCTCCCTGGAGGGCCGCAGTCGAGCCAGCGATGAGTAGCCACGATCTGGCGAGGGTGACCGACGAACGGTTGGTCGCCGTCGAGCCGAACGCCCTCCGGGTCCGCTACCCGCGCACCGTGGGCCGGAACGCCCGGCTCGGTAGCCACGGTTCCGGCTTCGCCACCACCGCGGTCACGCTGCGCACCCACTCCGGGTACAGCGGCTGGGGTCTGGTCGAGGGCGAAGTCGGCGAGCTGCAGCAGTGGGTGGGCCGCCCGGTCGGGGACCTCTTCGACCCGGCCGTGGGTGTGCTGGACCCAGCTGCCGCTTCCCTGGACCTCGCGCTGCACGACCTGGCCGCACGGATCCTGGGGGTCCCCGCCTATGCCATGCTCGGCGGGCGCGGTGAGCGGAGCGTGTCCTGCTACTCCGGTGCGATCTACTTCGACGACCTCGACCCGGAGGAGGCGCCCCGAGGGATCGCCGCGGTGCTGGCGAACTGTGCCGCCGACTGGGCCGCCGGCTACCGCGCCGTCAAGCTGAAGATCGGCCGAGGGTACCGGTGGATGGACCGCCAGGCGGGCTTCGCGCGGGACGTCGAGGTGACCCGGGCGGTGCGCGAGGCCTACCCGTCCGCGCGGATCCTGGTCGATGTCAACAACGGCTACTCACCGGATGAGACCGTGGCGTATCTGCGGGCCGTCGAGGACTGCGATCTGTTCTGGATCGAGGAACCGTTCCCCGAGGAGGCCGCTGGTCTCTCTCTGGTGCGGGAGTACCTGCTCGAGTCCGGTTCGACTGTGCTGGTGGCCGACGGCGAGTTCGAACCGGTCGAGCAGCACCTGCTCGCCCTCGCCCGCCGTGGGCTGGTCGACGTGCTGCTGATGGACGTGGTCTCCTACGGGCTGACGGCGTGGCGGCGGGTGATGCCGATCCTCACCGAGATCGGTGTCGCGGCCTCGCCGCACGCCTGGGGTCAGCCGCTGAAGAGTGCCTACGCTGCGCAGCTCGCTGCGGGACTGGGGAACGTGCTGACCGTGGAGGGCGTGCCCGGGAGCACGGTGGGCGTCGGTGCCGAGGCGTTTGCCGTGCGCGATGGCGCGATCACCGTGCCGGACACGGCTGGATTCGGCCTCACCCTGACCGGTCCGGGGTTCCACGGGGCATGAACCGGGTAGCCTGACCGCCGTGGCACAGGACCGGAGGTCGCCGCAGCCTCGCCTCACCGATGTCGCCGAGATCGCCGGCGTCTCGATGAAGACTGTCTCCAACGTGATCAACGGCAACGTCCGCGTGGCCGAAGGTACCCGGGAGCGGGTCCTGGCCGCAGTGCAGACGGTGGGATACCGGCCGAACCTGTCTGCTCGAAACCTGGCCAGGGGGCGTTCGGGGGTGATCGCGCTCGTGGTGCCACGGTTGGAGATGCCGTACTTCGCCGCCCTCGCCGGCCAGGTGATCGACCACGCCGAAGCGCGAGGATGGTTCGTGCTTATCCACGAGTCGGGCTGGGACCGCGCTGCGGAACGCGCCGCGCTCGAGGCCCAGTTCCCGCAACGGATCGACGGGTTGATCGTCAGCGCACAGCAGCTCCAGCTTTCGGACCTGGACGAGCGCCGGGCGACGACGCCGCTGGTGCTGCTGGGGGAACGGACCTTCGGTGAGGCGGCCCACCATGTGGCGATCGACAACGCTGCCGCCGCCCAGACGGCGGTGGAGCACCTGATCGCGCAGGGTCGG
>DXBY01000198.1 GCA_019116305.1 Candidatus Ruania gallistercoris
GCCGCCGTACATCTCGGCAGTGTCCACCAGCCTCAGGCCCGCCTCGATCCCGGCGCGCAGCGCCGCGATCTCCTCACCACGGCGCGCCCGGTCGTCCCCCAGGTACCACGTGCCCTGCCCGACGGCGGAGATCACCTGGCCATCCGCCGTCGCCATCTGCTGAGGTGCTGAGGACATGGCCGGCTCAGGCGTAGACCATGCCCATCGCGGTGCGCACCTGGTCCAGGGTGGTCTCGGCGATCTCGTTCGCGCGGGCATTACCGGCGGCGAGGACCGCCTCCACCACGGCCGGGTCCGCCTCCAGCTCCCGGCGGCGCTGGCGGATCGGGCGGAGCTTCTCGTTCACCGCCTCGGTGACCAGCTTCTTCAGCCCGCCACCGCCGCCGTCGCCGATCTCGGCGGCGATCTCCTCCGGCGCCCGGCCGGTCATCTCGGCGGCGATCAGCAGCAGGTTCGCCACCTCGGGGCGGCCGGACGGGTCGTAGGTGATGTGCCGGTTGGAGTCGGTGACCGCGCGCTTGAGCTGTTTGGCGGTCTCGTCCTCGGTCATCGCCAGGTCGATGGTGTTGTGCCGAGACTTGGACATCTTCTGCCCGTCCATGCCGAGCACGTTCGTGGCCGGGCTGAGCAGCGCGTCCGGGGCGGGGAACACGCCCGCACCACCGGCGTAGCGTTCGTTGAAGCGGCGGGCGATCACCCGGGTGAGCTCCAGGTGCGGGAGCTGGTCCTTGCCCACCGGCACCAGGTTCGCCTTGCAGAACAGGATGTCCGCAGCCTGG
Source organism: Candidatus Ruania gallistercoris (assembly GCA_019116305.1). Lineage (GTDB taxonomy): Bacteria > Actinomycetota > Actinomycetes > Actinomycetales > Beutenbergiaceae > Ruania > Ruania gallistercoris. The sequence continues at coordinate 780 of DXBY01000198.1, forward strand.
TGCACCGGGTAGGTGAGCAGCAGCGCGCTCATCGGCCGCCCACCGGTGGCCTCGAACTCGGCTTTCACTGTGGGGTTGCGGCGCAGCTCGGAGTCGGTCACCAGGGACAGGAACGGCAGCATTAGCTGGTTCAGCGCCGGCACGGCCGAGTGCGCGAAGATCGTGGTGCGCTCCGGGTCGATCCCGAGCGCCAGGTAGTCGGTGACCAGGTCGCGGACCCGCTCGGCGATCGGGCCGGCGTCGTCCCGGTCGGTGATCACCTGGTAGTCGGCCACCAGCAGCATGGTCTGCACACCGAGGTCCTGCAGCCGCACCCGGTTGGCGAGCGTGCCCAGGTAGTGGCCCAGGTGTAGCCGCCCGGTGGGCCGGTCCCCGGTGAGCACCCGGTAGCCGCTGGGGTCGGTGGCCAGCTCCGCCTCGATCGCGGCACTGCGGGCCACCGCCCGGTCCAGCGAGGCGTGTGCCGTGGCCTCGGTGCTCAGCTCGGTCTCGGCCGAGTCGTCGATGGGGGCGGCAGCGTCAGAACTCACCCGCACACCTTAGCCGCCTCAGATCGAGGTCCCGACAATCCTCCCGCTGAACAGACACCCGGCCAGGAAGGTCCCCTCGAGTGCGCGGCGACCGTGCACCCCACCGCCGCCGAACCCGGCGGCCTCACCGGCGGCGTACAACCCGCCGATCGCCGCACCATGGGCATCGAGCACCCGGCCGGAGGTGTCGGTGTGCACCCCGCCGAGCGTCTTGCGGGTGAGCACCTGCAGCCGCACCGCCAGCAGCGGCCCGTCCTTGGCGGTGGTCAGCGGCCGGGGCGGGGCCACCCGCATCCGCCGGTCCACCACGTAACCGCGCGCGTGGTGGATCGCGGCGACCTGGGGGTCCTTGCCCAGCCCGGAGGCCACCTGCGCATCGCGCAGCTCGATCAGCCGGGCCAGCGCGGCCGGATCGATGTCCTGGCTGCCGGTGAGCGCGTTCATCCCGGCGGCGAGCTCGACCGGAGTATTGGCCCAGACGAACTCGGGGGAGTGCTGGGCGAACGCCTCCACCGGTCCGACCGCACCGGGCAGCACCCGCTGGGCGAGCAGCTGCAGGTCCTTGCCGGTCAGGTCCGGGTTCTGGTCCGAGCCGGAGAGGGCGAACTCGGTGTCCATGATCGCCTTGTTCAGCACGAACCAGGAATGCGGGTGCCCGCTGGCGGTCAGGTGTTCCAACGCCCCGAGTGCGTCGAACCCGGGGAACAGCGGCGCTGGCAGTCGCTGCCCGGTCGAGTCCAGCCACAGCGAGCTCGGCCCGGGCAGGATGCGCACCCCGTGCCGGGACCAGACGCCGTCCGGCATCGGAATACCCTCCGGGTAGTGCCACATCCGCTCGGCGTGCACCACAGCGCCACCGGCGCCCCGGGCGAGGTCGAGGCCGGAGCCGTCCGTGCCGTCCGGCACACCGGAGAGCAGGTCCTCGGGCAAGGTGCCGGCGCTGTCCGGCCAGGCCGCGCGCACCAGGTCATGGTTCGCGCCGATCCCTCCGGTGGCCAGCACGACGGCGTTCGCGGAGAGTTCCACCTGTCCCGTCACCTCCCGGGAGGTCGGCTCTCCGCGCTGGGTGGTGCTCGGGGCGAGCACGTCGGCGCGCACACCGGTGACCCGGCCGTCGGAGACCACCAGCTCGCTGACCCGGTGCCGGAACCAGATCTGCAGCAGACCCTCGGAGCGGGCGAAGCGCGCCGCCGCCAGGAACGGGGACAGCACCCCGGGCCCGGTGCCCCAGGTGACGTGGAACCGGGGCAGGGTGTTCCCGTGCCCGCCGGCCGGGTAGCCACCGCGTTCGGCCCACTGCACCAGCGGGAACCAGCGCACCCCGAGCTCGTGGAGCCATTCGCGCATCGGCCCGCTGGCGAAGTCTATGAAGCGCTCGGCCCAGGCGTAGCCCATCGCATCGGGCCCCTCGCCGCGATCGGCGCCCGGGGCGAACTCGGCCGAACCGAGCCAGTCGGAGAAGGCCAGCTCGGCACTGTCCCGCAGGCCGAGACGGCGTTGCTCGGGGGAGTCCACCAGGAACAGCCCGCCGAAAGACCAGAACGCCTGTCCGCCGAGCGATGCGGCGGGTTCGGCGTCCAGGACGATGACCCGCTGCCCCCGGCGGGTGAGCTCGGTGGCCGCAACCAGGCCCGCAAGCCCGGCTCCGATCACGATGACGTCGGTGTCGGTCATGGCGGCAGCCTACTAGGCCGACCTGCCGCGGTTCCGGGCGCTGGGCAGGGACTGCCGGGAACGGTCAGTGCCCCCGGTACAGCCGCATGCTCAGCTCGGGGAGCTCGACCGTGGACCCGGCCGGCACCCGCTCGCCGGCCTGCGGGCGTTCCCAGCAGGAGTCCCAGACCAGCTCCAGATCGCTTGTCCCGGCGGAGGTGAGGGTCACCCCCACCGGGTTCGCCGCCCCGTTGAACACCACGAGCACCTCACTCGGATCACCGGTGTCCCGCAGGGACATTTGCAGCACCCGCCGGTGCGGGTCGTGCCAGCGGTGGTGGGTCATCGGCCCGCCGTGCTCGTCGTACCAGGACAGCGTCGGGTGCACCTCGGTGGCTTCGCCGTGGTGGAACCGGTCCGGGCGCAGGGCCGGCAGCTCGCTGCGCAGCCGCAGCAGGTGCGCCACTGTGGCGGTGAGGTCCTGCTGCCAGTCGGCGAGCTCCCAGTCCACCCAGGAGATCTCCGAGTCCTGGCAGTAGGCGTTGTTGTTGCCCTGCTGGGTGCGGCCGATCTCGTCCCCTGCGGTGAGCATCGGGGTGCCACCGGCGAGCAGCAGCGAGCCGAGCAAGTTGCGCATCGTGCGCTGCCGGTGGGCGAGCACCTCCGGATCGTCCGAGGTCCCCTCCACGCCGTGGTTCCAGGACAGGTTGTTGTCCGTGCCGTCCCGGTTCTCCTCCCCGTTGGCCTCGTTGTGCTTGTGGTCGTAGGAGACCAGGTCGGCCAGGGTGAACCCGTCGTGCGCGGTGACATAGTTGATGCTCGCCCCCGGTCCGCGGCCCTCGGGGGCCGGCCGCGGGGAGAACAGGTCGGCGGACCCGGAGAGCCGAGTGGCCAGCTCACGCAGGTCCTGGCCCACTCCGCCATGCACAGCGGCGGCGGCGTCGGTGATCCAGAACCGGCGCAGCGTGTCCCGGAACCGATCGTTCCACTCCGCCAACGGCGCCGGGAACTGGCCGGTACGCCAACCGCCGGGGCCCACGTCCCACGGCTCGGCGATCAGCTTCACCCCGGCGAGCACCGGATCGGCGGCCAGGGCCACCAGGAACGGGTGGTCCGGATCGAAGGTGTGGCCGCGCCGGGCCAGGGTGGTGGCCAGGTCGAACCGGAACCCGTCCACGCCCACCACCTGTGTCCAGTAGCGCAGCGAGTCCAGGGCCATCGTCACCACCGCCCGGCTGCGGAAGTCCAGGGAGTTGCCAGTACCGGTGACGTCCTCGTACTCGCTGTGCCGTGCGCCCCGATGCAGGTAGTAGCCGCGGTTGTCCAAGCCCCGCCAGGACAGCATCGGCCCGTCCAGCCCGCCCTCGCAGGTGTGGTTGTAGACCACGTCCAGCAGCACTTCCAGCCCGGCCTCGTGCAGCAGCGCCACCATGCCCTTCACCTCGTCGAGCACCGCCTGCGGCCCGGCCTGCTGCGCTGCCACGGTGGCGTAGGAGGGTTCCGGGGCGAAGAACGCGAGCGTGTTGTAGCCCCAGTAGTTGCTCAGCCCGCGGCGGGTCAGTGCCGGTTCGCTGGCCTTGGCGTGGATCGGTAACAGCTCGACGGCGGTGATTCCCAAGGCCTTCAGGTGCGCCACGGTCGCGGGGTGCGCCAGGCCGGCGTAGGTGCCGCGCAACTCAGCGGGCACGCCCGGCAGGCGCTGGGTCAGCCCGCGCACGTGTGCCTCGTAGATCACGGTGTCCCGCCACGGCACCTGCGGATGCGTCACCTGGGGGCCGTCGAAGTGGTCGGTGATCACCACCGAGACCGGTACGTGGCCGGCGCTGTCCCGGTGATCGGGGCGGCGCCGCCGGCCCACCGGGTGCAGCTCCTCGTCCACCTGGTGCCCGTAGATCTCCGGTCCGAGCTCCAAGGGGCCCTGCACACCGCGGGCGTACGGGTCCAGGAGCAGCTGGTGCGGGTTGTGCAGCAGCCCGCGGGCGGGCTCCCACGGGCCGCTCACCCGGAACCCGTACGCCTGGCCCGCCCCGATTCCGGGCACAGTGCCGAACCAGCGCCCCCAGCGGCCCCGATGCAGCCGCACCCGCCGCTCCGTGCCGTCCGGACCGGCACCGGGGAAGCAAGTCTCCACCCGGTCGGCATGCGGGGCGTGCACCAGTACGCGGAGGCCGGCTTCACCCAGGTGCACACCGAACGCGGTGGGCTGGACCCGGTCACGGTCGGCGACCTCGTCAGCGGGCGCAGTGGGGTCGGTGCGGGAAGCGGTCGAGGTCACAGCGGATTCCAGGTCGGGGACGTGTGCCACCCCGCCGGTTGGTGGCAGGCTGGGCGTATGCGAATCGTAGTCTGCGTGAAGCACGTTCCTGACCTCTCGTCAGATCGGGCGCTCGGCGACGACGGTCGGACCGTGCGCAGCACCGAGGACGGCACGCTGAACGAGGTGGATGAGAACGCCGTCGAGACCGCGCTGCAGGTGCGAGAAGCGGCCCAGGCTGCCGGCGAGGCGAACACCGAGGTGATCGCCCTGACGATGGGCCCGGAGCCGGCGGTCGACGCGGTGCGGCGGGCGCTGCAGCTGGGTGCGGACTCCGGGGTGCACATCTGCGACGATGTGCTCGCCGGCGCCGACTATGCGGTCACCGCGAACGCCCTGGCCGCCGCGGTGCGGGCCCAGGGCGAGGTGGACGTGCTGGTCACCGGCATGGCTGCACTGGACGGACTCGGTGCGGTGCTGCCGTCCCTGCTGGCCGCCGAGCTCGGCTGGCCGCAGCTGACCGTGGCCGGAGAGGTGGCGCTGAGCGACGGCGCCCTGGTCGCCACCCGGGACGTCGACGGTGCCACCGAGACCTGGCGGGCCACCCCACCGGCGGTGGTCTCGGTGACCGATGTGGCGAACAGCCCCCGGCTGGCCCGGATGAAGGAGATCCTCGCCGCCCGGTCCAAGCCGGTGCACACGCTGACGGCCACCGACCTCGGCCTGACCGCCGCGGAGCTGGCCGCCCGCACCCAGGTGCGCAGCGCCGTCCGCCGCCCGGAGCCGGAACCGGAGATCGTGATGGACGACGGTACCGGCGGGCAGCAGCTGGCCGACTACCTGATCGCCCGCGACCTGCTCACCAAGGAGGGCCGATGACCACGGTGCTCGTCCCGCTCGACCAAGACGCAGCGCCGGTGCGCGGGGCCACGCTCGAGGTGCTCACCATCGCCCGCGGCCTGGGCGAGGTCACCGCGCTCACCTTCGCCGACCCGGGTGCGGAGCTGCTCGATCAGCTCGGCCGCTACGGCGTCGGCCGCGTGCTCACCACCACCCTGCCGGAGCCGTCCGCCTCCTCGGCGGTGGTGGGCCAGACCGTGGCGAGCGCTGCTCGGCAGGTGAGCTCCGCCGTCGTGCTGTTGCCCTCGACGTTCACCAGCAAGGAGATCGCTGCCCACGCCGCGCACCACCTGCAGGCCGGGCTACTGATCGACGTCGGCGAGCTCCGGCTGGATGGTGGCCGGCTGTCCGGTGGCAAGCGGGTGTTCGGCGGCACCTGGGAGACCGAGTGCGCCGCCACCACGGAGGTGGCCGTGGCCACGGTGCGGCCGAACGCCATCGTGCCCAGCCCGGCCGCCGACGTCACCACCCCGCAGGTACAGCAGCTGGCGACCGAGGCCGCACCGCCGCCGCGGCTGGAGCTGCTCGAGCGGCAGGTGGCCGACCACTCCGGTGACACCCGCCCCGCGCTGGCCGAGGCGGCGATCGTGGTGGCCGGTGGCCGGGGCACGTTCGGCGACTTCGAGCCGGTCGAGGAACTGGCCGACGTGCTCGGCGCGGCGATCGGCACCACCCGGGACTGTGTGGACGAGGGCTGGCTGCCGCACGAGGCACAGGTGGGGCAGACCGGCACCACCATCGCCCCCCGGGTCTACATCGGCGCCGGCATCTCCGGGGCCCCGCACCATGTGGGCGGGATGTCCGGGGCGGGCACGGTGATCGCGGTGAACCTCGACGACGAAGCGCCGCTGGTGCAGCTGGCCGACTTCGCGGTGATCGGGGACCTGTCCTCGGTGCTCGCCGATGCTGCCGAGGCGCTGCGCGCGCACCGTGATGGCTCCTGAGGGTCGGTCCCGGCTGGTCTGGGCGGACCTGCCCGACGGCGTCGCGCACCTCGTGCAGGAACAGCTCGAGTCCGAGGTGGTCGGCTCGGTCAGCCACGACGGCGGCTACAGCCCTGGTCTGGCCTCGACGTTGGTCACCGGGTACGGGGAGCGGGTGTTCGTCAAAGCGGTGGGGGAGTCGCTGAACGCGTTGGCGGTGGAGCTGTACCGGCGCGAGGTCGCCGTGGCGCCGCTGCTCGACGAACGGGTGCCGGCGCCGGCGTTCCAGTGGAGCGCAGAAGAGAGCATCGACGGAGACGACTGGGTGGCACTCGCCTTCGACGCTGCCGACGGCCCCGGCCCGGGCGATCCCTGGACCCCCGACGGTGTGGCGGCGGCGCTGGACCTGGCCGACCGGATTGGTGACCTGGACGCCCCGGCCGGACTGCCTGCACTCGCCGACGAGACGTTCCGGCACTGGCACGAGGTCGCTGCTGATGCCGAGCTGCTCGCAGGGATCGCGGCCTTGGACCCGTGGGCGGGAGAGCGGGTGCGCCAGCTGGCCGCACTCGCCGACGGTTGGGCGCAGGCGGTGGCCGGCACAGCGTTGGTGCACGGCGACCTGCGCGCGGACAACATGGTCATCCTGGCCGGCGCTGCCGCCGCGGTGGACTGGCCCTCGGCCGCGGCCGGCGCCCCGTGGTTCGACGCGGTGGCGATGGTGCCCTCGATGGTGCTGGAAGGGGCCGGAACAGCCGAGGAGCTGTTGGCGACCTCCCGGCACGCAGGCGCGGCCGATGCCGATGCGGTCAATGTCGTGCTGGCGGCGATCGCCGGCTATTTCCTGTACTCCTCGCTGCAGCCTCCTCCGCCCGGAATCCCGCACGTGCGCGCCTTCCAACGGGAACAGGGTCTGGTCTGCACCCACTGGCTGCGCCGGCGCCTGGCCGCCTAGCGGCGCCTCACCCGTCCACCGGTGCAAGCGCGAGCAGGGGGTAACCCCAGCTGATCGTGGACCGCCCGACCTCACGCAGACCGGCGCCGGCGATCAGCGCCCCGGTCTCGTCCTGGTCGCGCAGACCGCCGCCGGTGAGTGCGAAGGCGAGCAGATCGTCCTCGTAGTCGTGCTCATCCGCCTCGGCCGGATCGAGGATGTCGCCGAAGACCAGCACCCGCCCATTCGGGTTCAGCCCTGCCGCTGCCTGGCGGAGCACGTGCACGGCGTCCTCGTCGGCCAGACCGGTGAGCAGATCGGTGAGCAGCACGGCGTCAGCGGTCTCCGCCGGGGCGCCGAGCAGGCTGCCCGGCCGGTGCCGGATCCGTGGGTGCGGGGCGTGCCGTCGCTGCAGCGCCGTGAGCTCCGACGGCATCGCCAGGATCGTCGCAGTCACCTCAGGTCGGCGTTCGACCAGCTCCTCGGCGACCACGCCGCTGCCGCGACCGGCGAGCAGAACGGAAGCGACGCCGTCGAGCGCTGCGGCGGAGGCGATCGCCCCGGCGACGTACCCGGCCTCCTCGGCGTCGTGGGCCACCCGGGAGTCGAGCAGACCTGGATCGGCGGCGACCAGCTCCTCCAGTCCGGTGCCGAACCAGCGGGCGTGGTCGCCCCGCCCGGTGCGCACGGTGGAGAGCAAGGCCAGGGCGCCGGCCACAGTGCGATGGCCGTGGATCCGGTCCAGGTGCAGCATCTCGGCGATGTGCTCCTCTTCCAGCACCCGGCCCAGGGCGGTGAGCGCGTATCGGCCGTCCTGGTCCTGTTCGGCCACCTCCAAGGCGCCCAGGTAGCGGAGCAGCCGGAACAGTCCGGTGCGGTCCGTGCCGGTAGCAGCGACCGGCTCGGTCAGGGTCAGCGGGCGCCGGGAGAGTGCGTCGACCACTCCGACGGTCACCGCCACCCGAACCGCGAAACCGTGCAGCACCTCGGCCAGTTCGTGCATCTGGTGCGCGCTGCTCTCGGTGGCCTCCAGGTCCGGCATCGATGGGTCGTCGGTGGAGACCACCACCTCCTGGCGACGCCAGTAGCCGGTGATGTCCAGCTGCTCCCGGCTGAGCTGCTTCTCCTGCCGCAACCAACGGCGCAACGGGGTGAGGCTGATCGCCTCCCCGGCTGCCCAGGCGAACGCCGTCCCGGGCCACCAGGTGGCGGTCCGCACAGCGTCGACGAGCAGCGTCGTGGTGCCCGGTTCGGCACCGTCCCGGCTGAGCCAGGTGACCTGGACGCCGTCGGGAATGAGCAGCTCCTGCCGGTCCGACGGCGTGCCGATCTCGATGAACACCTGGGCCGGCGTACCGGCCGGCCACTCCTCCAGCCAGCGCCCGATCGCCGGCAGTGCGGTCTCGTCCCCGGCGATCAGCACCCAGTCCGCACCGCGAGGGTGCCCGAAGGACATCTTCGGTCCGGCGATCTGGATCCGTTCGCCCACCTGCACCCGGTTTGCCCAGCTGGTGGCCGGACCCACGCCGTGGTTGACGAAGTCCACGTCCAGCTCCCCGGCGGCCTCGTCCCAGCGCCGGACCGTGTAGGTGCGCACGATCGCCTTCTCGTGCCGCGGCCAGCTGAGCACCCCGTCGGCCTGGGTGGGGCCGAGCGCTTCAGCCAGGTCCGGGTGCTTGAGGATGATCTTGAACTCGTCGTCCACCCCGTCGGAGCGAGCACATGGCGCTCTGGCAGGTGCGCGGATCGGCGCTGGTGCGCTGCGGGGAGCACGATGTCGAGCTGCGGGAGGGACAGATGCTCTGGATCCCGGCCGGAACCTGGCACGACCTGCGGCTGCAGGCGAACTCGGTGATCTTCCCGTTCGAGTTCCCGGCAGCCACCACGTCGACGACGCTGACGGACGTGACTGTGGTGCAGGTCGGTGCCGAGGAGAAGCTGGTGCTGCTGGCGCTCTACCAGAGCGAGAGCACTCTCCTGCGACCGTCGGTGGACATTCGTCGGCACGTCCTGGATGCGCTGGAACGGAGCCTGGCGGGGGAACAGGCGCCGGTGCTGCCCCGGACGCCGGCAGCCCAGGCCGTGGCCAGTGCGCTGCTGCGCGAACCCGCCGACCCGCGCCGGCTGGTGGACTGGGCCCGGCAGGTGCACAGCAGTGCCCGGAGCCTGGAACGCGCCTTCAAAGCCGAGACCGGGCGCACGTTCCAGCAATGGCGCACCGAGTGCCGGATGGCGGCAGCGGTGCGGCTGCTGCGCGGCGGTGCCTCGGTGACCACCGTCACGCACCGGGTGGGGTATGACAACCCGAGCAGCTTCGCACGCGCCTTCCGCTCCACGCACGGCGTGTCTCCCTCCCAGCTGGGCCGGGGTGGGACGACCTGATCACTGCGGCAGGACGACAGGAGCGATCGCGTCGCTGCCGATGCTCACCAGACGATCGCCGACCATCTCGACGGCGAAGCCGTGCTCGGCCCGCCCGGACCAGAGCTGTTCTCCGGTCGCCGGGTCCAGGCCGAGGATCGGATAGGAGTCGGTCACCAGGATGTCGTCGACGGCGAACACGTCGCTGACAGGTCCTGCGTCCGTGAGATCGAAGCTCCACAGCATCTGGTCGGCTTCCGGTTCCAGACCGACCATCGCGTCGCCTCCCCAGGCCACGGTGTGCTCGGGGCTGCCGCCGCTGCGCAGCGGTATGGTCCCGCTGACGAAACCGCCGCCGCTCAACCTGAACCGGTACTGCACCTGTCCTTCGGTGCCATCGGTCCAGTCGGCGCTCATCAGCTGGGTCTGGTCCGCTACTGCGAGGGGCCGTGCCGGGGTGCTCTCCGGTGGCGAGACGAGATCCAGGTCGGGCATCGTCCACTCCACGGAGCCGTCCAGTCCGTGGCGTACCACCCCGTCGTCGGTCGCGCAGAAGTAGTGGTCACCGGCGGCGGTGGCCCGCCGGCACGCACTCGCGGTGATCTCACCGGAGGCCGGCTCGATCAACGCTGCCCCGGGGCTGGACCAGAGCAGCACCCGGCCATCGTCCAGGTCGCGCCACCGGGGCCGTTCCATGATCTGCTCGCCCTCGGAGCGACCCTCCACATCGGTCTGCACGAAGTCGGTGAACAGCTCCTCGGCCGCCGGGATATCGGCGAGATCCACCTGCCAGCGGACCTCCCCGTCGAGGGAGAGCAGGGTGACCATCGCGTGCGGCGCATGCGGTGCGACGTCACCCACGACCAGCAGCCCGTCAGCGGTGAGGTGCACGACCAGGGCCGATTCAACGTCGGGCGCCTCCCACTGCTGCGCCTCGCCGGTAGCGACGTCCACGACCAGACCCGACCATCCGCCCTCGCGAGGGGACCCTGTGCCGTCGTGACTGAGGCAGGCGAGCATGCCCTCGACGATCGCATCCCCGCACAGCCCGTCCGGAACGTCGTGGCGCCAGCTGACCTCACCGGTACCCGAGTCGATCCCGACGACCTGCTCCGCAGTGTCCTCGCCGCTCTCGGTGAGCATCGCCCACTGCTCGGTACCGGCGATCACCCGCGGGCCAGTGAAGGCACCGTCCGGAGAGGTGTTGAACTCCTCGACGTCGTCGGCGCCGGCCGCCTCGGCCGGGGTGAGCACCCAGTCCACAGCCAGATCGGTGGTGGGTTCCTCCGTCGGGGTCGGCGTCGGGGAGGTGGGCGAGTCGACCGCATCGCTCCCGCGGTCGGGGACGAGGAACTGGTACAGGATGACGAGCAGAACGATCAGAGCGGCAGCGGCCACGAGCACCCAGCGTGCCGTGGACGGCTTTCGCGGCGGTGGCGGAGGGTAGCCGGAGCCGCCAGCAGGTCCGTGCTGGTTCGCCGGTGGTCCAGTGCCGGCAGGTCGGCCAGCGTGAGGTGCAGGCGGGAAATACGGGGACGGGGCGTGGGAGCCATCCCGCCAGTCAGCGGCCAGGATCAGCTCCAGGTGTGCGGGAGGAGCCCACGGCTGCGATCAGTGTGGTGCGGCGCTCGGCCCCGGGCCGTCCCATGGCGGGCTCGCGGATCGTGGGCACAGATGCTCCTCAGCGGTCGGTGACTCTGCGGCCGGCAGCGGCTGACGCCGAGGCTACCCGGTCTGGACAGAGGGGAGACACCAGCACAGGGGGAAAGAGACATCAGTGCCGAGGGCGAGGAGGTCCTGGCCGGCTACGCGAGAGTGGTGAAGTAGTACACCAAGGGGACGAGCAGGATCCACATCCCCACCGGGATACTGCGGACCTCCCCGACGATCACTTTGGCTGCCACGTAGCTGACGATCCCGGCAGCGATCCCGGTGCCGATGTTGAAGCTGAAGATCGTCACCACGATAGTGAAGAATGCGGGCAGTGCCGCCGCCAGATTGCTCATGTCGATCTCGCGCAACGGCTGCAGCATCAGCAGTCCCACCAGGATCAATACAGGTGCCGTGGCCTGCTCCGGAATCATCAGGGCGACCGGCGTGAACAGCAGGGTGGCCAGGAACAAACTACCGGTGGTGATCGCAGTCAGACCGGTGCGTCCGCCGGCCTCGACCCCGGAGGTGGACTCGACATAGGTGGTCATCACCGGTACGGCGAAAAGGGAGCCGACGACGGTGCTGCCACTGTCGACGAGGAACGGCTTGTTGATCTCCGGGAAGTTTCCGTCCTTGTCCAGAAAGTTACCCTTTGCCCCCACCGCGAACAGCGTGCCGAGGGTCGAGAAGAAGTCGGCGACGAACAACGCGAAGATGTATGGGAAGAAGCTGACGTTGAGTGCACCGGCGATATCGAGCTGGAAGGCCACCTCGCCGAGCCCGGTCGGTAGCTGGAACCAGGAGTCCGGGAGGGTGGTCACGCCCAGCGGGATGCCGATAGCCGTGGCCGCCAGGATCGCGATCAGCAGACCGCCGGGAACCTTGCGGAGGTAGAGGATCAGGACCAGCGCGAGCCCGATCAGGGCCAGGATCGCCTCCGACGAACCAAGACTTGCGATCACCAGCGCGTTGGAGGACTCGCTGGCCTGGACCAGGCCGCCGCTCCGGAAGCCGATGAAGCAGATGAACAGCCCCACCCCGGCACCGATAGCGGTCTTGATCTCCTTGGGGATGATCGCGGCGATGATCTCCCGCAGCCCGAACACGGTGAGGAGTACGAAGGCAACACCGCTGATGAACACCATGCCCATGCTGGTCTGCCAGGGGATGCCCTCGACAGCGCTCAACGTGAACGCGATGAAGGCCACCGAACCCAGTCCGGGGGCCAGGGCGAGCGGACGGTTGGTGAACAGCCCCATCGCGAGCGTCGATACTGCGGCCATCACGATGATCGCTACTGTCACCGCTGCCCGCGGTACGCCGCCGGCCTCCAAGATGCCGGGCACCACGGCGAGCACATAAGCCATCGTGGCGAAGGTGGTGAAGCCGGCGATCACCTCAGTGCGGATCGAGGACCCGCGCTGCCGGATCCGGAACCACCGGTTCAGGGCGCCAGGTGGTGCTCCGTGCGTGGGGGTGCTCATTTCACTCCATCGGGACAAGGCAGGGTGGCAACCTCGGATTCTGCGGTGTGGCCGTCATCATGGTCAATGTCAGGAGTGCAAACGTTTGCGGTGACGCAGTTGACGTGCTGTCGCTTGAACGCGTTGGCTGGGACGGTGCCAGCACCTGATCGGCAAGGAGAGCGATGAACGCGGTCGGCGAGTTCCTGTATCGGCTCCCGAAAGCCGAGGTGCACTGCCACTTCGTCGGCGCCATCCCGGCCGAGGTGGCCTGGCGCATCGCCGCCCGCAACGAGGTCTCGCTGCCGGCCGCTGGCGCCGCCGACCTCTACGTGTACGACAACTTCCACGATTTCATCGAGCGCTACATGCTGATCGCCACGGCGTTCCGGAAGCCGGGCGACTGCGCCGAGGCGATGTACGCCATCTTGGCGGACGGGCTGCGGCACGGGAACGTGCAGTATCGGGAGGTGTTCTTCAACCCGACCGATCACGCGCCGGGCGGGATGAGCTACTCCGAGATGGTCGCCGGTCTGGTCGACGGGATCACTGCAGCCGAATCCGATCTCGGCGTGAAGTGCCGGCTCATTCCCTCGATCAATCGGATGGAGTCCGCGCAGGTGGCGCTCGACCTGGTCGAAGAGATCGTGTCTCACCGGCGCGACGAAGTGATCGGGATCGGTCTGGATGCTGCTGAGCCTGCTGGTCCACCCGAGCGGTTCGCCGAGGCTTTCCAGCTGGCCGGAAGGTACGGGCTGCGACGCACCGCCCACACGTGCGAGGACTACGCCGGCCTGGACGGTGGCCCGCCGACCAATGCGATCACCTGTTTGGACGAGCTTGGGTGTGACCGGTTGGACCACGGTTACAACATTCTCGCCGACCCCGCGGTGGTGTCCCGGTGCCGGGACTCCGGAGTCCCGTTCACCGTGTGTCTGCCGGGTTCCAATCCAGCCCTGCTTCCGGACCGGATCGCCAGTATCCGCTCGATGATGGATGCGGGCCTGCCGGTCAGCCTGCACAGTGACGACCCCACCATGCATCGCACCACTCCCGGTGAGGTCTACCAACTCGGGGCGAGTGGTCTGGGTCTGGACGTTGCTGCGATGGCGGACCTCGCTCTTGCCGCACTCGATGCAGCGTGGCTCGACGACGGCGAACGCGGTGAGCTGCGCACGGCCTTCGAACGCGAGATGGCCGATCTGGCCGCCGAGCTGTTCTGAGGACTCCTGCGATGCTTGGCGGATGACCGCCGATCTCCGTGCCGTGGCTTCCGGTGCCCGAGTCTCTGTCTCGACCGCCTCCCGGGCGCTCTCTCGGCCCGATCTGGTGAGTGCTCGCACAGCGGCTCGGGTCCGTGAGGTCGCCGCTGCCCTCGGGTACGCGCCGAACGCGGCAGGTGTCGCCCTACGGTCGGGCCGGTATGGCGAGCTGACCATCATGCTCCACAATCTGGCCAATCCGCTCTTTGCTCGGTTGGTTACGCGGATCCAGCACTATGCCCAGGAGCAGGGCCTCGGGGTGCAGATCGTCGACAGTCAGGGCACCGCCGAGCTCGAGCAGGAGCGGATCCGGTCGCTGCTGAATCGGGTCGACGGGATCATCGCCGTAGCCCCACGACTCCCGGACGAGGCTTTGACGTCCGCGTCCGCCCGGCTTCCGCTGGTGGTGGTCAACCGGGATGTACCCGGCGTCAGCTCGGTGACCTTGGACGTAGCCACCGGACTGTCCCGGGCCGTCGACCACCTGGCCGCCCTCGGCCACCGGCATATCGCCTACGTATCCGGCCCGACGCGGACGTGGTCGGATGACCGGAGGCGCCGACGAGTGCACGATCGTGCTCGGGTGCACGGCGTGCGGGTACAGAGCCTCGGACCGTTGGCTCCGGTGTTTCGTTCCGGGCTGACCGCCGCTGAGGACGTGCTCACCTCCGGTGTCAGTGCGGTCATCGCCTACAACAGCCTGATCGCTCTCGGACTGGCCTACCAGCTCCGGGTCGCCGGCATCGCTCTGCCGGACGAGCTGAGTATCGTGGCCGGCGATGACATGGAGGTCCGAGGCACGGACCCGGCCACACTCACGGCGCTGCACCTGCCGATCGACGAGGCTGCGAGCCGTGCCGTGGACCTGCTCGGCGAGATCATCGCCGGTGGGGTGCCGACCGGGGCAGTCCGGATAGAGACTCCGCTCCTCCTGGGTGATTCCACGACGGCACGGCCGCTTAACTCTGGTAGGTGACCTCCCGGCCGACGGCCCGATAGCCGAGGTCCTCGTTGATCCGGATCATCCACGAGTTCACATGGGAGTTCCAGGTGACCAGGCGTCGCAGGTGCGGGGCATGTTCGCCCAGCATGCGGTGCGTGGTCACCTTCAAGGCGTAGCCGAGCCGGTGACCGCGGTGCTCCGGCATTACCAGGGTGTTCTCCTGGATCCCCAGCGTGGTGCCGGGACCCTGGTGGAACTCCACCACGCTGTTCCCGGCGAACGTCCCGTCCGGGGCGAGGGCGACTGCCACCAGGCTGCGCAGTCCCTTGCGTTCGTTGCGGTCCTCGGCAATCCGGATCCGCTCCGGGGTGTACTGCGGCGCCTCGTGCACCACGTCCTCGTCCGGGTCGTCCAGCTCGAGCTGGTGCAGCAGCACCCCGTAGGCGTCCAGGTGCTCGGTCGGCGTGCGGTCCGTCCAGCGGAGGATCCGGTATCCGTCCAGGCGCGGTTCGACGCAGGTCCACAGCCGGTCGAGCACGGCCAGGTCCATCGGCAGGTCCAATACCCGCACCACGGCGATGTTCTTCCGGGTCATCCCGAACCGTGCCGCGAGCCGGTTTGCCGGCAGTTGCGGATCGTCCACATTCCCCTCGAGTGGCACAGTTCCCCACGCGGTGAGCGTGCTGCGGCCGGCCGCCTGGGCGATCCGCGCCATCTTGCTGAGCAGTGCCGTACCGGCGCCCTGACCGCGGTGGTCCGGGTGCACGATCGGCTCCACCATCGCCTGGTCGGTGTCTTCGGCGAGCGGAAGGCCGATCCAGCCGGTACCGATGATTTCCCGCCTGCCGGCCACCACCCGTTCGGCGAGCAGTCGCTGCTGGTGCCAGAACTTCGTGTTCGCGGAATCTGCGCGGGTCTGCGGTACGGTCGGCGTAGTGGATGCCCCGAACTCGTGCTCCTCGTAGGCTGCGGTGATCCGGGTGACCGCTTCGAGGTCGGCATCGGAGTCGAGCTCGACCGGCCGCACGGTGAGGCCGGTGGCTGCGGCGGGGTCCGCAGCGTGCGTCGGGTGACTCATGGCAGCACGGTGACACCAGCCACGTTCTCGCGCCAGTGATTTCCTCGTGGAACGTAGACTGGGACGCCGTGAAGACCTACTTCGACCACGCGGCCACCACCCCGGTGCGCCCGGAGGCCGCCGATGCTTTCGCCCGCGCGTTGCAGGTGTCCGGGAACCCGTCCTCCCTGCACGCCGCCGGCCGAGCGGCCCGCCGGTTGCTGGAGGAGTCCAGGGAGTCGATCGCCGCGGATCTGGGTGCCGACCCGGCCGAGGTGATCCTCACCGCCGGCGGTACGGAGGCGGACAACCTGGCAGTGCAGGGGATCTGGCGCGCCGGCGCCCAGGCGGGCCGTCCTGGGCTGGTGACCTCCGCCGTCGAGCACCACGCGGTCCTGGAGACCGCGCAGCACCTGGGCACCCACGAGGGTGCCGACCTCCACGAGCTGGGTGTGGATCCTGAGGGTGTGGTCCGGATCGACGAGCTCGAGTCGCTGCTGGCCGAGCGCGGGGAGCGCACCGGGCTGATCTCGGTGATGTGGGCGAACAACGAGGTGGGCACCCTGCAGCCGGTCTGGCAGGTGGCCACCCTCGGCGCGGAGCACGGTGTCCCGGTGCACTCGGATGCGGTGCAGGCCGTGGGGCAGGTGCCCGTGGACTTCGCCACCAGCGGCCTGGCCGCGCTCTCCCTCTCCGGGCACAAGCTCGGCGCACCGATCGGCATCGGCGCCCTGCTGGCCCGGCGGGAGCTGACCATCAAGGCGGTGCAGCATGGCGGCGGTCAGGAGCGCGCGGTGCGTTCGGGCACGCTGCCGGTGGCCTCGTTCGCGGCGCTCGCGGCCGCTGTGCGCGCGGCGGTCGGCGACCTGGAGGCGGAAGCCGCGCGGCGTTCGCAGCTGCGGGACCGGATCATCGCCGGAGTGCTCGAGTCGGTGCCCGGTGCGCAGCTGCGCGGTGCGCCTGGGCAGGCGCGTCTGCCGGGGAACGCGCACTTCACCTTCACCGGAACCGACTCCGATGCGCTGCTGTTCACCCTGGACGCCGCCGGAGTGTGCGCCTCGTCCGGGTCGGCGTGCCAGGCGGGGGTGCAGCAGGCCTCGCACGTGCTGCTCGCGATGGGAGCCGACGACGGCGCAGCACGGTCGGCCCTGCGCCTCACCGTGGGGTGGGACTCCACCGAGGCGGATGTGGATGCGCTGCTTGCGACGCTGCCGGAGGCGGTTGCCCGGGCGCGGGCGGCCTATCGGCCGCGACCGGCACAGCGGGCCGGAGCCATGACGAAGGAGGCATCCTGATGCGAGTACTGGCAGCCCTGTCCGGGGGAGTGGACTCTGCAGTGGCCGCAGCCCGCGCGGTGGACGCCGGGCACGACGTGGTCGGTGTGCACATGGCGCTGTCCCGCTCGCGGGCCCAGCACCGCAACGGCTCCCGCGGTTGTTGTTCCATCGAGGATGCCTCCGATGCGCGCCGGGCCGCCGACGTGCTCGGCATCCCGTACTACGTGTGGGACCTGAGCGAAGAGTTCGAGGAGACGGTGGTGGCCGACTTCCTCTCCGAGTACGAGGCCGGCCGCACCCCGAATCCGTGTGTGCGCTGCAACGAGCACATCAAGTTCTCCGCACTGCTGGACCGCGGGCTCGCGCTCGGATTCGATGCCGTGGCCACTGGGCACTATGCCCGGATCGTGGAGGTGGGCGACGGCGGGGCGCGCCGGGAGCTGCACCGGGCCCGCGACCTGGCCAAGGACCAGTCCTACGTGCTGGCGGTGATGGGCGCGGAGCGGCTGGCCCGGTCGATGTTCCCGCTCGGTGACGTGGTCAGCAAGGACGAGGTGCGTGCGGAGGCGGCCGCCCGCGGGCTGAGCGTCTCGGCCAAGCCGGACTCCTACGACATCTGCTTCGTGGCCGACGGGGACACTCAGGGTTTCCTGCGGGACCGGCTCGGGGAGCGGCAGGGGGAGTTCGTGGACGCCGACGGACAGGTGGTCGGCGAGCACCAGGGTGCCTACGCCTACACCGTCGGGCAGCGTCGCGGGCTGGGGCTGAACCGCCCGGCAGCGGACGGGCGGCCTCGGTATGTGCTCGAGGTGAACCCGGCCGCGAACCAGGTGGTGGTCGGTCCGAGCGAGTTGCTCTCGGTGAGCGAGATCGCCGCCGACGGCGTCACCTGGCTGGCCCAGGATGTGCCGGCCGGGGAGTGGGCGCAGGTGAGCGTGCAGGTGCGCGCGCACGGTGACCCGGTGCCTGCCCGGGTGCGCCGCGACGGGAATCGGTTGCTGACCGAGCTCGACTCACCGCTGCGGGGTATCGCCCCGGGCCAGTCGCTGGTGGTCTACGACGGCACCCGGGTGCTCGGCCAGGCCGCGATCTCACGTGCCGGCCGCGGGGCGGCGGCCCAGGTGGTCGGCGCGTAGGTCCGACCTGTACGGAGCGGCCGCTGAAGGCACGCGTCCGGGTGAGGGCAGGCGTCCGGTGAGGTGACCGGTACGTCGGCACCGGCCGGGCGTGCGGAACGACGCGCTGACGGCTGCGAGGAGCAGAGCGAGCGTGGCGGCAGCGGGGATCCACGGGTCCCGATCAAGGAGCCGCAGCGCTCGGTCTGATCGTGCACAGTGCGTGGCGACTCGCTGAGCGGCTCACATGCCAGTCGGGCGGCCGAGCACTGCGACCAGGAAGTCTGCCTCTGGCGTCCACGGTTGCAGGTCCCACGTGGCGAGCCGCAGCTGGATCGTGAGGTGGGCCTGCTCGGCGTCGGTGAAGAACTGCTCGAACGCGTAACCGCGTCCGGCGCCGAAGCCGAGCACGATTCGCCCCGCTGGCGCGAGATGGCCACCCAGTCGGCGGAGCACCTCGGCCCGAGTGCTCGGCGCGAGGAAGGTCAACACGTTCCCTGCGGCGACGATCAGGTCGAACGGGTCGGCGGTGCCGTGCAGGTCGAGCTCGGCGAGGTCCTGGACCACCCAGCTGGGACCGGGGTGGTCGGCCTCGGCGGCCTCGATGAGGACCGGATCGACGTCCACACCCACCACCTGGTGTCCCCGCCGGGCGAGCTCACCGCCGACACGGCCCGGTCCGCACCCGGCGTCCAGGATGCGTGATGCGCGGTCGGCCATCGCGTCGACCAGCCGCGCCTCGCCGTGCAGGTCGGCCCCGGCTGCAGCCATCGACCGGAACCGCTGCACATACCAGTGCGAGTGCTCCGGGTCCTGCTCCACCTTCTGCGTCCACAGGCTCTTCTCCACCACGGCTCCAGGGTGGCACACCCGGGACGGTCATGAAGGGGCTGTGGCCGGACGCTTCGCCGGTGAGCGGCTGGGTGGTCAGTTGCTCGGTGATGAGCTGCTCGGTGGTCAGCTGCCCGGTGGTGCACGGCTCGGCGGTCGCGTGCACCCGGGTCAGAAGGGCGGTGGCCGATCGTCGGAGGGCTGATCGTGCCCGAGCGTCTGATCGTGCCCGAATCTCTGACCGTGCTCGGGTGGCGGGCCGCCGCCGTCGCCGGGTGCAGGTCGATGACTGAGCGCGGTGGTGCTGCCGTCGCGCTCGCGCCGGTAGCGATGGCCGGTGGGCGTCGTCCACTCGAAGATGCCGGGTTCCGGCTGGGTGACCCGGAACCCGGCGTGCGTCTTCGTCAGGTGGTCCCGGCCGCACAGCGGGCCGAGATTCTGCACACCGGTGGGCCCGCCACGTTCGGGGTGATCGTGGTTGTAGGGCAGGGTGTGATCGAGCTGGCAGCTGCTGGCCTGGTGCGTGCACCCCGGCCGAACACAGGTGCGGTCGCGGGCGACGACGTGCTCGGCGATAGCCCGGGTGGGGCGGTATCGGGTCGTGCCGACATCCAGCACGGCGCCGGTCAACGGGTCGGTGACGATCCGGTTCCAGATCCCACCGGCAGCCAGCGCGCGGGCAGTAGCGGGGCTGATCGGCCCGTACCCGGTGAGCACGGGGACGGCGTCCGGGTCGAGCCGCTCACCGGGCAGCACAGGTGGCCAGAGCAGCTCGCCGAGTGTGTTGCCGCGATCGGGCCCCTCTCCAGCGGCTCTCGGGTCAGGGGCGCCGGTCGTGCCTGGGCTATCAGTGGCGCCAGGCGCGCCGGGCGTGCCTGGGGTGCCGGTGGCACCGCTCGTACCCGCGGGGCAGGTGGCACCGGAGGTGTTCGTCACCGGGTGCTTCGACCCGCCGGCAGTACTCGCGCCGGGCTCGGGCCGGGGGAGCAGCTGGTCCAGGGGCATGGTGATGTGGATGCGGGGGAGGTGCCCGTCGGTCCTGGCCAGGCGGGTACCGGTGGCCGGGTCACCGAGATGTCCGGTGGTCAACGCATGGTGGGCGACTCCGGCCAGGGCGTCGAAACGCAGCTGGTCGATCGTGCGCTGGTCACCGTCGGCCTTGGCGGCACGGGCACTGGCGTCCAGGGCGAGATCGAGGGCGATCACGTCCGCCGCCGGCCCTTCGATGCGCATCGAGGCCGTCTCATCCTGCTCCGCCCGGGGCCGGGACACCCGCCGCCCCTTCGCGCGTTCACGGGCTCGCTCCTCAGCTGCGGTGGCGTCCACGGTGACCAGTGCCTTGGCGACGTCCGAGCGCAGCTGGGCCGGGGTTTGGTCCGGTGCCTTCGGCAACACGATGTCCTCGACTGCGGCGGCGACCTCCCAGCTCACGTGCTCCACACCGTCGACGATCACCCGGGCCCGGGCGGCATCGATCCGGCCAGCCGCCAGAGCATCCCCGGTAGCACACAGGTGTCCGGCGAGAGCCTTACCGCGCCGGACCAGATCGGCACCCGCCTTGGCGGAGGTGCGCAGTCGCAGAGTGAGCTCGTCACCGGCGACACCGGAGGGACCCTGGGTATGGTCGGCGAGAGCAGCCGAGGTCATCGAGACCCGCCCGGCCAGCGTGGCCGCCGCCTGGAGCTTGAGCGCATGGGCGGCAGCCTCCAGCCGGTCCGCAGCTGCTGCGGCCTCGACCAGGGCCGGATCGTCGACCTGATCGAGATCGGCCCGCCGCAGCAGGGCGAACAGGTGCTCATCGGTGCTGTGCTGCGCCAACCGCTCGTCCAGGTCCAGGCCCTGGGCATGCCGGACCAGACCCACCAACGCGCGTTCGGCGAAAGAATCGCTGCTGCGCGAGTGATCGACGAGGGTGCCGAGGTCGGAACCACCAGAACGCGGTACCGCCCGCGATGATGCCTCGGGTTCGGTACTGCCGCGCCCCCGCGACCGTGGCGACGGTGCGGTCGCGGTGAACACCACCTCTGGCCCCCGCCGCTGACCCGGCGGATACAGCTCGATGACCGCCGGGGCAGAAGCCTCCCGACGGTGCGGTGGATCGAACTGCTGTGCCATGACCCCACAGTAGAACCGACCACTGACATTCGGCGCGAGCCGCACGATTCCAGCGAAAGGTGAGCTCCGCCGTCGGCGGTGGAACGCGCGGATGCGCGTGCTCCTCAGAGCGGAATCCCGTTCACCGTGACCGCCCACCACAGACCCGCAACGAGCACCAGCGCGCTCACCGCCAGCTTCACCAGGCCTCCGGTCACGCGCAGCCTGCGCAGGTCGCGCCGTGCCACCAGGGCGGTGATCGAGCTGATCAGCCACACCCCGAGGAGCACTGCCCCGCTGACCGGCGCACCAGGGGCCGAGGCCGGCATCTGCAGGCCCGCCGTGGTTCCCCACCAGGCCAGCCCCACTAGCGCGGCGGTGAGCAGCGGTCCGAAGAACGAGGCCCACACCAGGAACATCCCGACCGCCATCCCGGCACCGGAGACGTACCGTGGCCGGTCCGGGCCGTGCGCCGCACTGCCCGGACCGAAGACCAGGCCGCGATCCGGGTAACGGCCGCCGAACGGATCGCTCGATGATCCCTCGTAGTACCCCGTCATCGACTGCCCACCAACCCCGCGCCGACCAGGGCAGCGACCCCGGCGAGCACGTACAGGTAGCCGCGAGCACGCCCCTGCCGTCCCTCGGTGGCCGCCCCGGAGGCGAAACCCCAGGCAAGGACGACGGCGAGCACCGGCGCATACAGCCAGCGCTGGAACGGCTCGCCGGTGAAACAGGCCATACCGCGCTCGACCTGGCAATCGTCCAGTGCCTGCACCAGTGGCTCGAACCAGGTGACCGCGTGCCAGACCAGCCAGGCCAGCGAACCCAGCACCAGCAGCGCTGCCAGCGCCACCAGGCCGGGCCTCCGGTTGGCGTTGGCGCCGGTCGGCGCCACGGCCGGGGAACCGGGCAGGTAGTGTGCCCCAGCGGCGGATGTGGTCCCGTCACCGGCCGTGCTGCTCGCCCCAGCCTGGCCGACGGCGTACGGGTTCGTGCCCCCGGCGGGTCCGGGTGGTACGGTGCTGCCGCTCATCCAGGGCGGCGGCTCGGAGGCCATGGGCTCATCTCACCACACCCCGCTGCCCAGGTGGGCCGATCGGAGCCGCGGGAGCGGCGCCGTCATCGGTTGTGGCTGGGCGATGTCGGTCCCAGGGTCCAGAATGGCACGCGTGAACGAGCAGTCGCCCCAGGGGCAGGACCCGAGCACCGACGAGAGCGCCGAGGAGCTGCGTGCGCGCTGGCAGGACACGGCCGACCGGGTGCGCAGCGCTCGCGAGGCGTACTACGGCGAGGACGCCCAGCTGATGTCCGACGCCGCGTTCGACGAGCTGCTCCGCGACCTGCAGGCGCTGGAGACCACGCACCCGTTCCTGCAGCGGCCGGACTCGCCCACACAGGAGGTCGGCGGATCGGCCTCCCCGCTGTTCACCCCGGTGCAGCATGCCGAGCAGATGCTCAGCCTGGACAACGTGTTCACCGTGACGGAGCTGCAGGACTGGCTGACCAAGACCGAAGAGGCGGCCGGGCGGCAGGTGCGCTGGCTGTGCGAGCTGAAGATCGACGGGCTGGCGATCGCCCTGCGGTACGAGCACGGCCGTCTGGTCAGCGCCGCCACCCGCGGCGACGGGCGGATCGGCGAGGATGTCACGGCGAACGCGGTGCGTGTGGGGGCGATCCCGCGGCGGTTGTCCGGGACCGGGCATCCGGAGCTGGTGGAGGTGCGCGGTGAGGTGTTCATCCCGACAGCGGCGTTCGCGCAGCTGAACGAGCTGCAGGCCGGGCTGCAGGACCGGGCGGTGGCTGCTGCCCGGGAACGGTGGCAGAAGCGTCCGGCCGCGACCCGGAGCGCCTTCGACGAGGAGCGCGAGTCGGTCAGTGCGGCGCGCCGCTTCCCCGCCTTCGCCAACCCGCGCAACGCCGCCAGCGGAGGGCTGCGTCAGCAGCTGGAGAAGAAGGCCGGCCTGGAGCGGGAGGCGGGCGATGCGCGGGTGCAATCCTTGGCCCTGTATGTGCACGGCATCGGTGCCTGGTCCCGGCCGCCGGTGGACAGCCAGAGCGAGGTGTACGACCTGCTTGCCGGCTGGGGACTGCCGACCAGCCCGTACTCGGCAGCACTGGGTTCGGTGCCGGAGGTGCTCGCCTTCGTCGAGCAGTACGGCCAGGACCGGCACTCGGTGGAGCACGAGATCGACGGTGTGGTGGTCAAGGTCGACGAGCTGGCCCTGCACGAGGAGCTCGGTGCCACCAGCCGTGCACCGCGGTGGGCGATCGCCTACAAGTACCCGCCGGAAGAGGTGCACACGAAGCTGGTGGACATCGCCATCGGAGTCGGCCGGACCGGACGGGCCACCCCGTATGCGGTGATGGAGCCGGTGCCGGTGGCCGGCACCGTGGTGCGCCAGGCCACGCTGCACAACCAGGACGTGGTCCGCGCCAAGGGCGTGCTGATCGGCGACACCGTGGTGCTGCGCAAGGCCGGGGACGTGATCCCCGAGGTGCTCGGCCCAGTGGTGGAGCTGCGGGACGGATCCGAGCGCGAGTTCGTGATGCCCACCGAGTGTCCGGAGTGCGGTACCGAGCTGCGGGCGATGAAAGAGGGCGATATCGACCTGCGCTGCCCGAACGCGCGCTCCTGCCCGGCCCAGGTGCGCGGCCGGGTGGAGCACATCGGCTCTCGGGGCGCGCTGGACATCGAGGCGCTCGGGGAGGTGACCGCAGCGGCGCTGACCCAACCGCAGACTCCAACGACGCCACCGCTGGTCACCGAGGCCGGACTGTTCGACCTGACCATCGACGAACTGGTCCC
>DXBY01000199.1 GCA_019116305.1 Candidatus Ruania gallistercoris
CTGGTGACCAACGCGGTCTACCGCCGGTACATGTCCCCGGCCATCACTCGGGTGCAGCACGAGCGCGCCCACACCTCCGACGTCGCGCACGAGAGCTTCGAGGCCGCTGCCGTGGTGAAGTCGCTGGGCACCGAGGCGCTCGAGGAGGAGCGGTTCGAGGCAGCGGCGCAGGACCTGCGGGCATCAAACGTGGCGGTCGGGAAGATCCGGAGCGTGTTCGACCCGGTGATCGACCTGCTCCCGGCACTGGCCACCCTGGTGGTCCTGGCCGTCGGTACGGTCCGGGCGGCCGACGGGCTGACCGGCACCGGTGACGTGATCACCACCGCCTACCTGCTCACCGTGATGACCTTCCCGGTCCGCGCGATCGGCTTCGTGCTCGGTGACCTGCCCCGCTCGCTCGTCGGGCACGAGCGCATCTCCCGGGTGATCGACGCCCGCGGGTACCTCAGCGAGGGGGGTGCCCGCCTGGGCGCCGCCGGCGGTCTGCACCTGCAGGCCGATCGGGTGAGCGTGAGCGTGCCCGGCATGCTCGGGAACCCTGGCCGGGACCTGCTGCACGAGGTGAGCGTGGACGTGCCTCCCGGCCAGACGCTCGCCGTGGTCGGCCCCACCGGTTCCGGCAAGTCCACCCTGGTGGACCTGCTCGCTCGCCTGCAGGACCCCAGCGCTGGTGAGGTGCGCTACGACGGCCTGGCTGCGCCGTCGATACGCTCGGCCGACCGCACCGCCGCGATCGCCCTGGTGGCGCAGAATGCCTTCGTGTTCGAGGACACGATCACCGAGAACGTCACGCTCGGCCAGCCCGATCCCGCCACCGGTGCGCTCTACACCGCCGAAGAGGTGGCCGCGGCACTGCGCACCGCCCGGGCCGACGGTTTCGTCGACGCGCTCCCGCAGGGTGTCGACACGGTCGTCGGCGAACGGGGTGCCTCACTCTCCGGTGGTCAACGGCAGCGGCTGGCCATCGCCCGAGCCCTGATCCGCCGGCCCCGGCTGCTGATCATGGACGACGCCACCTCCGCCGTCGACCCGCTGGTCGAACAGGACATCCTCGCCCGGCTCCGGAGCTACGCCGGCGGCGTGACCGTGGTGCTCGTCGCCTACCGCAGTGCCACCATCATGCTCGCCGACTCCGTGCTGCACCTGGACGGCGGACGGGTGATCGACCACGGCCCGCACACCGAGCTGCTCGACCGCGATACGGGCTACCGCCGCCTGGTCACCACCTACCGACGCCAACGCCAGGGCGCCGGGGAGCAGGAGGTCCGGTGAGCACCCAGATCACCGACACTTCCAGCCTCGGCGTGTTCGGCACCCTCCGGGAGGGTGTGCGGCTGTCCCCGGCGATGCGCCGCGGACTGGGCATCACCTTGCTGCTGGCGGTGCTGGCCACCAGCGGAAAGCTGATCGTGCCGCTCGCCGTGCAGATCACCACCGACCGCGGACTGCTCGCCGAGACCGGTGTGAACCCGAGCCTGGTGCTGCAGTTGAGCGCCGTGTGCGCCGCCGGTCTGCTCGCCACCGCCGCCTGCACCAGCTGGGTGAACATCCGGCTGTTCAAGGCGGCCGAGGCCGGGTTGGCCCAGCTGCGGGTGCGTGCGTTCGCCCGCGTGCACGACCTGTCCACGCTCACCCAGAACACCGAACGCCGCGGCGCGCTGGTCTCCCGGGTGACCAGCGATGTGGACACCATCTCCATGTTCGTGCAGTGGGGTGGCATGCAACTGGTGCTGTCCACCCTGCAGATCGCCGCCGCCACGGTCGCGATGTCGATCTACTCCTGGCAGCTGACCCTGGTGGTGTGGCTGGCCTACGCCCCGATGATCGTGCTCGCCCCCCGCGCCCAGCGCGCCCTGAACCAGGCCTACGCCGCTGTGCGCACCCGGGTGGGGGCGATGCTCGCCCGGGTGTCCGAGGCGGTGGTCGGCGCCCAGACGATCCGCGCCTACGGTGCCGAGCAGCGCACCCAGCAGCGGCTGGACGATGCGATCACCGCGCACCGGAACGCGGCCGTGCGGGCGCAGACGTTCGCGTCCCTCGCGTTCTCCTCCGGGGTGCTGCTCTCCGGTCTGGCACTGGGCGCTGTGGTGCTGGTGGGCACCATGCTCGGCGTCGGCGGAGGTCTCACCGTCGGCCAGCTGCTCGCCTTCCTGTTCCTGGTCCAGCTGTTCACCGGCCCGGTGCAGTCCGCCACCGAGGTGCTGAACGAGATGCAGAACGCCGTGGCCGGCTGGCGGCGGGTGATCGGTCTCGTGCACACCCCGCTGGACGTGGCCGATCCGGAGCATCCCGTCAGCCCCGGTCCGCGCGGGCCGGCCGGTCTGGAGCTGACTGCTGTCGACTTTGCCTACCCAGGTGGGGCGCCGGTGCTGCAGGACGTCTCGCTGAGGATCCCGGCTGGCGCCCGGGTGGCGATCGTGGGCGAGACCGGTTCGGGCAAGACCACGATCGCCAAGCTGCTCACCCGGCTGATGGATCCCGACTCCGGCACCGTGCGCCTGGCCGGAGTGGACCTGCGCGACCTCACCCTGGCCGCCCTGCGCGAACGCGTCGTCATGGTGCCGCAGGAAGGCTTCCTGTTCAACGGGACGATCGCCGACAACGTTGGTTACGGTCGGCCCGAGCTGGATGAGGAGGAGGTCGAGCAGGCCCTGACCGACCTGGGGCTGGGCCCCTGGCTGGCGACCATGCCGGACGGAGTGCGCACCGACGTCGGACAGCGGGGGGAGTCCCTCTCCGCCGGGGAACGCCAGCTGGTCGCGATCGCGCGCGCCTACCTGGCCGACGCGGACGTGCTGGTCCTGGACGAGGCGACCTCCGCCGTCGACCCGGCCACCGAACAGCAGATCTCGACCGCCCTGACCCACTTGACTGCCGGGCGGACCAGCGTGGCGATCGCCCACCGGCTGTCCACCGCCGAGGCCGCGGACCTGGTGGTGGTGGTCGATGCCGGCCGGATCGCGGCTGTGGGTCCGCATACCGAGCTGGTGGCTGCCGGTGGTGTGTACGGGCGGATGCACGCCTCCTGGGTCTCCGCCAGCGACTGAGACGTCAGTGGGTGGGTGCGGACATGGCAGGATCGTCATGTGGTTGAGAACTCCCCCCTGGATCCCGCGCTCGCCCGCCGCCTGACCCGCAACGCCGACGGTCTCGTCTGCGCTGTGGTGCAGGACGATGCGAGCGAGGAGGTGCTGATGGTCGCCTGGATGGACGATGAGGCCCTGCGCCGCACCCTCACCGAGGGCCGCGTGACCTACTGGTCCCGATCCCGGCAGCAGTACTGGCGCAAGGGGGACACCTCCGGGAACGTGCAGTACGTGCGCTCGGTGGCGATCGACTGCGACGGCGATGCACTGCTGGTCCGGGTGCACCAGGTGGGTCCGGCCTGCCACACCGGGGCGCGTACCTGCTTCATCGCCGGCGGCGAGCTGCCCGCGGTGACCGGCCAGGAGCCCGCATGAGCGCCGGGCCCTCGCCGGACAGTCCCACCGGGCTGCCCTGGGGGCAGACCTGGCCGAGCCTGCCGGAGTTTCGCGAACTGGCCACGCAGCGCCGGGTGATCCCGGTGGTGCGTCGCCTCCTTGCCGACGACGTCACTCCGGTCGGTCTGTACC
Source organism: Candidatus Ruania gallistercoris (assembly GCA_019116305.1). GTDB lineage: Bacteria > Actinomycetota > Actinomycetes > Actinomycetales > Beutenbergiaceae > Ruania > Ruania gallistercoris. Next base: position 3,618 of record DXBY01000199.1, read on the forward strand.
GTCAGCTCTCCTCGGGCCGCCCGGGCACGTTCATCCTGGAGTCCGCCACCGACGGCGTGTGGTCGCGCTGGTCCTTCATCGGCGTCTCCGCCCGGGCGGTACTCACCGAACGGGACGGACAGGCGCAGTGGAGCGGGGACGTTCCGGTCTCGGTGCCCACCGAGGGCGATGTGCTGGACGTGCTCCGTGGTGCTTTGGCCGCACTGCACACCCCGAGCCTGGACCACCTGCCACCGCTGACCGGTGGCCTGGTCGGCTCTCTGGGCTGGGACATCGTCCACCACTGGGAGCCGACGCTGCCCCGGCAGGCGGCCGATGAGTCCGGCCTGCCCTCGGTGAGCCTGTGCCTGGTGGGGGACATGGCCGCGATCGACCACCACACCGGTGACGTGTGGCTGATCGCGAACGCCATCAACACCGACGACACCGACGACCGGGTGGACGAGGCGCACGCCGACGCTGTGGCCCGGTTGGAGGCGATGCAGGCCGACCTGCTCGCCCCGACTCGTTCCCGTCCGCTGGTGCAGGCGTCAGGTGAGGAGCCCGGGCTGACCTTCCGCACCGCGCGGGAGGACTTCACCTCCGGGGTGGTGGCGGCGAAGCAGGCGATCCGGGACGGCGAGGTGTTCCAGGTGGTGCTCTCCCAGCGCCTGGACCTGGACAGCCCGGCAGACCCGCTGGACGTGTACCGGGTGCTGCGCACCATCAACCCCAGCCCGTACATGTACTTCCTGCACCTGCCCGATGCTGAGGGCGGTGACTTCCACGTGGTCGGCTCCTCCCCGGAGACCTTGGTGAAGGTCACCGGTCGGCAGGCCCAGAGCTACCCGATCGCCGGGTCGCGGCCCCGCGGCGCGACCCCGGCTGCCGACGCGGCTGCCGCCGCCGAGATGCTCGCCGACCCGAAGGAACGCGCTGAGCACCTGATGCTGGTGGACCTGGCCCGCAACGACCTGGGACGGGTGTGCGAACCCGGCACCGTGGCCGTGGTGGAGTTCATGGCGGTGAAGCGCTTCAGCCACATCATGCACATGTCGTCCACGGTCACCGGCACGGTCCGCCGGGAGGCCTCCGCTGTGGACGTGCTCACCGCCACCTTCCCGGCCGGGACCCTCTCCGGTGCGCCGAAGACCCGGGCGATCGAGCTGATCGACGAGCTGGAACCGGCCCGCCGCGGCGTCTACGGCGGGACCGTGGGCTACTTCGACCTGGACGGCGACCTGGACATGGCGATCGCCATCCGCACGGCGGTGATCACCGGTGGGCGCGCCAGCGTGCAGGCCGGTGGGGGACTGGTGGCCGACTCCGACCCGGAGGCCGAGTACTGGGAGAGCCGGAACAAGGCCGCCGCGGCGGTGCGTGCCGTGCAGCGTGCGGCCCGGCTGAGTGGGCTGGGATGAGCGCCGGCGGCAAGCGGCTGCAGCTGTCCCGCGGGGCGGCGGTGCTGGTCGTGCTCGGCGGTGGTGCCCTGCTGCTGCTCAGTGCCCTGCCCCTCTGGGCCTCGGCACCGGTGGCGGTGACCCTGGACGCCGTGGCCGCTGCCGAGGTCAGCGGTACCGACGCGGAACCGGTGGTGCCCAGCGCCGCGCTGGTGATCCTCGCCGCCGGTCTGGCGATCGGTCTGGCCGGGAGGCTCGCCCGCGTGCTCGCTGCCCTCGCCGTGGCCGGGTGCGGCGCGCTGGCGGTGGTGATGACGATCCTGTTTCTGCGCAGCCCCGAGCCGGCGGTGCTGGCCGAGGCCGGGAACGTGAGCGCGGTTGCGGAACTGTCCGGTCCGGTCGGGGTGTCGGTGTGGCCGGTGGTCTCGGTGGTGATCGCCACCGTCCTCACCCTGCTCGGCCTGCTGCTGCCGTGGGTGATGGGCACCTGGGCACGGGTCGGCCAGCGGTACGAACGCGGTGCCCGTCCGGTGCCCGGAGGTACCCGTCAGCACGTTGCCGACTGGGACGCGCTCAGCCGTGGCGAGGACCCGAGCGAGGCGGAGGACCGGTAGTCTGGACCCAGCTGCGATACTGCTGGTGAAGGGCGAGATCTCGATGACCGATGTGAACTCACGCGCGGTGGACTCTGTGGCCGGTGGCCACTACTCCGCGGACACGCTGCCGGTGGGCCCTCCACCGGCCAACCACGGGCGCACCGGAGCCGGATGGACCCTGTTCGCCGGTGGTGCGGTCGGCGCCCTGGTGGCGGCCATCGGGTTCATCCTGATGTCGATGCCGCTGATCTACGCCGGGATCGCTGTGGTGGTGGTGGGAATGATCGCGAGCATCATCCTGCGCGCGGCCGGATACGGGCAGGTGCAGCGGGTCCAGGCACGCGAGTGAGCGCAGTGTCGGCCGGGACAGTGCGCCGGGACCGACTCGCTCCGGTCCTCGTCGGCGCTGCGCTCGCTGCCGGCACCGCACTGGTGGTGTGGTGGAACCCGGGTCACGGCGGACCGACCCTGTGCCCGCTGCTGGCCGTGACCGGCTACTACTGCCCGACCTGCGGTGGCCTGCGCACCGTCTACGAGCTGGCGACCGGGGATCTGGCCGGTGCCTGGGCGATGAACCCGATGCTCACTATCGCGCTGCCGGTGATCGGGTTGCTCTGGGTCCGGTGGGTGTGGCGGTCCTGGCGCGACCTGCCGGCACGGAACCCCCCGGCGTGGCTGTTCGCCACCGTCGGTGTGGCGTTGGTGCTGTTCGGCGTCGCACGTAACATGCCAGTACTGCACGGCTACCTCGGGCCGGGATGAGAGACCACACAGGGGGCAACGCGATGATCGACCGCACCAGCGATGCAGCACCGCAGGAGGAAGCGGCGTGAGCAGCAGCGGCTCCTACGACCCCTACGGCAGTTCGTCCGGACAGCCGAACCCTTACGGTGACTCCGGGGCGAACCCGAACCCCTACGGCGGCACCGAGCCCTACGCCGGGGGCACCCCCACGCCCTACTCCGACCAGGGCCCCTACACCAGTCCTGCCCCGGCCGCTCCGCCGTCGGGCAGCGGCTACGCCGACCCCTACGCCGGCCGAGCGCCGGGCTACCAGCCACCCGGCAGCTACGGCCAGCCCGGTAGCTACGGCCAGCCTGGCAGCTATGCCCCGCCCGGTAGCTACGGTGGCGGCTACTACCCGCCGGTGGCCGGCTACCAGAACGCCGCGGGCGGCTGGTCCCTCGGCCTCGGTATCGCCGCCATCGTGCTCTGTTTCGTGCCCGTGCTCACCCAGGGCATCGCGATCGGCGCGATCATCACCGGCGTGATCGGCCGCAATGCCGCCAGCGAGGGTCGGGCGAACAACGGCGGGATGGCACTGGCCGGCATCATCCTCGGCGCAGCCTGCCTGCTGCTCAGCATCGTCGGCTTCATCTGGTGGTTGAACACGTTCAGCCTGGCCTGAGTGCTGCCGGGGCCGGTTCGGCCGGACTGCTGTGCGGACCAGATCACCGGTCAGCAGGCGGCCGTGTGCTCGGTCACTGCTCCGTACGGCCTACGATGGAGGCCGAGCGAAGCGGAGAGGCGGATCGTGACCGTACTGGAAGACATCGTCCGCGGGGTCAGGGAGGATCTGGCCACGCGGGAAGCGTCGGTGCCCCTGGCCGAGCTCAAGCGCCGAGCCGACACCCTGCCCTCGGCCAAGAACGCCATCGATGTGCTCCGCCAGGACGACGCGGTCACGGTGATCGCCGAGGTGAAGCGCTCCAGCCCGTCCAAGGGGGCACTCGCGGAGATCGCCGACCCGGCGGGGCTGGCAGCGGACTACGAGGCCGGTGGTGCCAGCGCGATCAGCGTGCTCACCGAGCCGCGGCGGTTCGGCGGATCGCTCGGTGACCTGGCCGATGTGCGTGCCCGGGTGGACATCCCGGTACTGCGCAAGGACTTCGTGGTCAGCCCGTACCAGGTGTGGGAGGCCCGCGCCTACGGTGCGGACATCGTGCTGTTGATCGTGGCCGCGCTGGAGCAGACAGTGCTCACCTCCCTGGTGGAGCGGGTGCACTCGCTCGGGATGACCGCCCTGGTGGAGGCGCACACGGCGGAGGAGGTCTCCCGCGGGGTGGACGCCGGCGCCCGGCTGCTCGGGATCAACGCCCGGGACCTGCACACGCTGCAGGTGCACCGCGGGGTCTTCGCCGACCTCGCCCCTCGGGTACCGGCCGGGATCACCCGGATCGCCGAGTCCGGGGTGCGCGGCCCACACGATGTGCTCGAGTACGCCCGGGCCGGTGCCGATGCGGTTCTGGTGGGTGAGGCGCTGGTGACCCAGGGTCAACCTCGCACTGCGGTGGCCGACCTGGTGGCCGCCGGTGCACATCCCGCACTGCGGGCGGTGCGGGCCCGATGACTGAGACCGGCTCCCAGGCCGCGCGCACCCTGCGCACGCTGACCGGCCCCTACTTCGGCGACTTCGGCGGCCGGTTCGTGCCGGAGGCACTGATCGCCGCGCTGGACGATCTGTCTGCCGCCTGGGAGAAGGCCAAGGGCGACCCGGAGTTCACCAGCCGGCTGGCCGCGCTGCACCGGGACTACACCGGGCGGCCGAGTCCGATCACCGAGGTGCCGCAGTTCGCCGCGCACGCCGGCGGGGTGCGCCTCTTCCTCAAGCGTGAGGACCTGAACCACACCGGCTCGCACAAGATCAACAACGTGCTCGGTCAAGCGCTGCTGACCCAGCTGGTGGGCAAGACCCGGGTCATCGCCGAGACCGGCGCCGGCCAGCACGGGGTGGCCACCGCGACCGCCGCAGCGCTGTTCGGCCTGGAGTGCACCATCTACATGGGCGAGGAGGACACCCGCCGGCAGGCGCTGAACGTGGCCCGGATGCGGCTGCTCGGTGCTGAGGTGGTGCCGGTGAGCACCGGCTCGCGCACCCTGAAGGACGCGATCAACGAAGCGTTCCGGGATTGGGTGGCCAACGTCGAGACCACGAACTACATCTTCGGCACCGTGGCCGGCCCGCACCCGTTCCCGGCGATGGTGCGCGACCTGCAGAAGATC
>DXBY01000200.1 GCA_019116305.1 Candidatus Ruania gallistercoris
CACGGGCTGAACCGGCTGCACGACCAGGGCCTGTTACGCGAGGAGACCGGAACCGGGGCACCGGCCGGGCCGGCTCGCACCGAGTACTCCCTCACCGCCGCCGGCGAGCGCGAGTTCACCGCTCTGCTGGAGGCTTCCCTCAGCTCGGCCGAGGATAGCCTCACCGGGGCGATCGCAGGTATCGGGTTCATGACAGCGCTGCCGCGGGACCGGGTGCTCATCCTGCTCCGACACCGTCTCCAGGCCTGCCGGGAGAAGCGAGCGCGGGTGGTAGGCGAGTACGAACGCAGCCCGGACGCGGACTGGCAGCATCACGTCGAGGCGATCCGCCTCTGGGCGAGCACCACCGACAGCGCCATCGCCTGGACCCAGGAACTGATCGGCCGGCTCGAAGGGGGCGCCTACACGATGGCCGGCGAGGACTCGTGACTGCTCAGCCCGAGCAGCGGCTGCCCGTAGGATGCGCAGGGCAGCCGCCCCCATAGCCCAACCGGCAGAGGCAGCCGACTTAAAATCGGTGCAGTCTGGGTTCGAGTCCCAGTGGGGGCACCGAGGGACCGTTGTTCGAGCCAGCGGCATTCCCGGTGTCGTGAGCCATCGCTGAAACTAGGTCCGCTGACCGTGCCGTGTGCTCAGCCCCACCGGAACAGGACGGCGGCGAGAGCCGAGCCCAGGAGCACGGTCGCTGCCATGCTGATCAGCGCCTCGAGCGGCGGGGTGGCACCGGCCCAGGTGGCACCGAGCGCATCGATCGAGGCACCGAACGGTAACAGCTCACCGACCCGGGCGAGTGGCTCGGGGAGCGCGTCCCGTCCGCCGAACATGCCGCCGAGCGCGCCGACGGCGAAGAAGGCGATCAACCCGATCGCCACGGCGGAGTTCGGCGTCGGTGCCACGGCGGCCACCACCATCCCCAAGGCGTACATCGCTGCGGCCGCGAGCAGGAACACGGCCAGCGCTGCCGCCGGATCCACCGGGAGCTGCGCACCGAAGCCGACCATCGCCACCGTCATCGCAATTGCCACCCCGATCAGGGTCTGCGCGAGGCTGACGATCACCTGTGCGGTCAGCACCATCGCCGCGGAGGCAGGCGTGACCGCCAGTCGGCGCAGGATGCCCGCACGCCGGTAGTAGGCCAGGAAGCTGGGCATGTTGATGATCCCGATCGTCGCGATCACCATGGTCAGCGCGAGCGGGAGGATGAATACCTCCAGCACGGTGCGCCCGTTAGCTACCACCTCACCGCCGGCGGCAGAGGCGCTCATCAGCATGATCAGCAGTGGCAGGGCGAGGGGGATGACAAGTCCGGCCGTGTCCCGCAGGACCATCTTCAGCTCGCACGCGACCATGATCATCAGGGACCGGGACCCGGGGCGTCGGGCCTCGACGGCGATACTCATTCGCTGACCTCCAGCTCTTTTCCGGTGAGTGCCACGAAGGCGTCGTCCAAGGTGGGGGCACCGGACTGGGCCACCACGGCGGCCGGGGTGTCGAGGGCGATCACGCGCCCACCGTCGAGCAGGGCGATCCGGTCGCAGAGCTGCTCGATCTCCTCCATCGCGTGGCTGACCAGCAGCACGGTGACACCGTCGGAGCGCAGCTGCTCCACCGTGCCCCAGATCTGCCTCCGGGCCCGCGGGTCCAGGCCGGTGCTGAGCTCGTCCAGGATCACCACGCGCGGCCGGCCGGCCAGTGCGAGGGCGATGGACAGTCGTTGTTGCTGCCCGCCGGAGAGCTGCTCGAACCGGGTGCGCTCCTGCTCGGTCAGCCCTACCTGCTCCAGCAACTCGGCAGCCGGCCGGGGGTGAGGGTAGAAGCTCCGGTACAGCCCGATCAGCTCGCCCACAGTGAGGGCGTTGTGCAGCGTGGCCTGCTGAAGCTGGACGCCGAGCACCTGGCGCAGCTTCGCCCGGTCCCGTTGCGGGTCCAGGCCGAGTACGCGGATCAGGCCGTGGTCGGGGGCGCGTAGCCCGGCGATCATCTCCATCGTGGTGGTTTTACCGGCACCGTTGGCGCCGAGCACGCCGAACACCTCTCCGGCGTGGATGGTCAGGCTCACGTCTGCCACGGCGACGACGTCGCCGTACCTCTTCTGCAGGCCGATGGCTTCTATTGCGGTGCTTCTGGTCATGACCACGACGTTAGGGACGACCGCCGATGCCACGCCTGTGCCGCTGGTCACCAGTTGCAGCCATGACTTCTGGCACTCCACCGCTTCGATCCGGTGTTCCTAGAATGGTGGGATGCGGCGGTTCGGCTCGGACGAGTGGGCAGGGTTGTGCATGCTCGTGGTGGCGATTGCCGTGGGGACCCCCGTGCTCGTGGGGATGGTGCCCCCAGACATCCCACGCGCAGGCTGGACCACCCTCTTCGCGTTGTTCCTCGGTGTGCTGCTGGTGGCGGTCGGGGTGAGCCGCACGGTGGTGCGCTACAGCGCCTTTGCCGCCGCAGTGCTGCTGTGCTGGGCAGTGGTGCTGACCGCAAGCACGATGCAGATGCTCTGGATCCTGCTGGTGCTCCTCGCCGCCGTCAGCGCTTATCTGGTGCCGATACCGGCCGGCTTGCTGGTGGTCGCGGCGAACACCGGGGTGATCGCCTGGATCAGGGCCGCTCACAGCGACGCGTTCTCCGAGTCGATTCTGGTGGTCGGCTTCTACCTGCTGATCCAGCTCGCCACCCTGCTGAGTTCGCACGCGTTGATCCGGGAGCAGCACACCCGCCGGGAACTCAGCGCGGCGCATGTGGACCTGCGGGCGGCCAGCGCGCTGCTCTCCGAGTCGGCGCGGACCGCGGAGCGGCTGCGTATCTCCCGGGAGCTGCACGACCTGATCGGGCACCAGCTCACCGTGCTCACCCTGGAGCTGGAGGCGGCCCGGCACCGGGAGGGGGAGCAGGGGCGCAGCCACGTGGACCGGGCCAATCAGGTGGCGCGTGACCTGCTCCGGGACGTGCGGGCGACGGTCGGAGAGCTGCGCGCGGCGCCGTCCCAGCTGCCCGAGGCGCTCCGCGAGGTGGTCAGCGACCTGCCCGGCCTGCACACGAGTGTGGAGATCGACGACGATCTGTACTTGGACGAGGAACGTACTGCTGCCTTCGTCCGCGCCGCCCAGGAGATCGCTACCAACACGATCCGCCACGCCGAGGCCAGCAACCTGCGCATCGTGGTTCGCCGCGACGGCTCGGCGACAGTGCTGACCGCCGTCGACGACGGCTACGGTGATCCGAACCCGGTACCGGGGCACGGCTTGTCCGGGCTCACCGAACGGTTCGAGGCGCTCGGCGGTGCGGTCACCGTCGAGGGGCGCCCGAGCTTTCGGGTCACCGCCCGGGTACCTCTCTCATGACCCGCGTGGTCCTGGTGGACGACCAGACCCTGGTGCGGCACGGCATCCGTAGTCTGCTCGAGATCGCGGACGTCGAGGTGGTCGGTGAGGCGGATGACGGGCGCAGCGGACTGGAGGTGATCGAGTCGTGCCAGCCGGACGTGATCCTGCTGGACCTGCGGATGCCCGGCTATGACGGCTTGTGGACGCTGCAGCAGCTGCGCGAGCGCAGCGTCGACATCCCCGTGCTGGTGCTCACCACGTTCGACGACGACACGCTGGTGCTGGAGGCGTTACGAGGCGGCGCGCGCGGCTACCTGCTCAAGGACGTGACTGTCGAACAGCTCACCCACGCGGTGGAGTCGCTGGCCGACGGCGGCACGTTCGTGGCTCCCTCGATCACCGATCGGATGCTCCGCGCGATCCGTTCCGGCCGGTCGCCGGAGGCGGAGGGACTGCCACCGGTCCAGACGCTCACCGAGCGGGAGGTGGAGGTGCTCCGGCTCCTTGCCGAGGGTTACAGCAACCGCGAGATCGCCGAGGTGCTGTTCCTGGCCGAGGGCACCGTGAAGAACCACGTGTCCACGATCCTGGTCAAGCTCGCCGCGCGGGACCGGACCAATGCGGTGCTGCGCGCGCTGCACGCGGGAATCCTGCGGTAGCCGGGCGCCGCGCCCGTCCGGCTAGGACACGATCGTGATGACCGCCAGCACCGAGTCTCCGGCGGTGATGCCGAGGTCCGGTGCGCGGTTGGCGAAGTAGGCGCGTGGTGCCACCGCCAGCAGGATCGTCCCGGGCCGGAGCTCGACGTCCTCGGCCAGGTCGAGCTCGGTGCGCAGGTCCCGGGCGTCGATGCCGACGTTCTCCCCGGCCACATCACTTGCCCAGGGATTCAGCGTGATCGTCTCCCCGGGCGGCCAGGTGGAATGGTCCACCGAGACCAGCGCATAGCCGAACTCACCCAGCGCCGTACCCTCACCGGGCTCGAGCACCCGGACCTGCAGCTCCTCGGGCAGCTCCAGCCCGTCGGGGATGGTGATGTCATAGGCGTCCGCGGACGTCTCGGTGACGGTCAGGTTGTCGATCGCCTCTCCGGTGAAACGCGGCTCCTGCAGGTGCCGGATCAGCAGGCTGGAACCGACCACCAGGGCGACCACCACGAACACCACAGCGGCGATCAGCGCGCCCCGTTCCATCTTCTTGGTGCGCCCCGAACCCTGGTCGCCGACGCTGCCCTGGGGGGTCATCGGCATGATCGGCGGGGCCGCGGACGGTGCCGAGGACGCGGGGCCACCGGCGGGCACGACAGTGTGGTGCCGGTGCGGGTCGACGGTGCGCGGATCGAAGCCGGTGTACTCCGGCCCGGAGGGGCCGGTGTGCTCCTGCGCGGGCCGGGAGGTGTGCCCGGCACCGGGTGCACCGCCCGGTCCGGGTGGCGGGGGAAGCGGGACACGGTCCCGGCTGGACGGTGGCGGCAGCGACGCCGCCGAGCCGCGGCCGGCGGAGTCCGGGTCCGGCCGGCCGCCGGCCTCCGCCGGTAGAGCTGCATCGGCGGGCAGCCAGGTGGCCTCGCTCGGCGCCGACGGCGCCGAGCTGCTGCCCACGCCGTCCGGGTTGTTGCCGCCCCCCGAGGAGGTGACGGACCCGCCCAGGTGCGGATCGTCGTCGTAGGCCTCCGCCCCGGGCACCTCCACCGGGGTGACCTCACCACCGAGCTCACGCTGCACCTGCTGCAGCGCGCGGGCCAGCTCCAGCATGCTGGAGAAGCGCTGGCCCGGGTCGTAGGACATGCCTTGGCGCAGGACGTCCTGCAGGGGCTCCGGAACACCCGGTCGCTGCATCTGCGCGATGAACCCGGACTGGATCCGGGCGCGAATGGCGGTGGCGCCGTTCGGTCCGTCCGGCACCTCCCGCGGGGACCGGCCTTCCACCAGGGTGTACAGCGTGGCGGCCAGGCTGAACCGGTCCGAACGGGTGTCCGCCACCGGCCGCTCACCGAGCGACTCCGGCGCCGCCCACGGCAGACTCATTCCCACAGTGGTCGAGTCCTCGATGCCGCCGGAGTAGACCTGCTGCCGGGCGAGGGTCGCCTCCGGGAACTCGTCGTCGATCGTGGAGATGCCGAAGTCGCTGAGCACAGCCATGTCGTACTCGGTGAACAGGATGTTCGCCGGCTTCACGTCCCGGTGCACGATCCCGACCCGGTGAGCACACTCCAGTGCACTCGCCAGCCGCACCCCGAGCCGCAGGGTACGGGCCACCGACAGGGGAGACTTGCGGTAGATCCCACCCAGGCTGCCACCCGGGCAGTACTCCATCACCAGGTACGGTTCGCCTTCGTCGTCCACGTCCGCGGCAAAGATCGAGGCGATCGCAGTGTGGCTGGAGACCCGGGCCATCAGGTTGGCCTCAGCGGCGAACTGGGCCCGGCTGGCCTCGCTGAAGTCCTCGGTGCGGAGTACCTTCACGGCGACATCCCGGGAGGGCATGTGCTGCCGGTAGAGGTAGACGTCGGAGAAGCCGCCGCGCCCGATCAGGCGCTGGAAGGTGTAGCCCTCGATCTCCGGCGGCATACGTTCCGGTTCTGGCATTCACCCTCCTCTCTGCGGACGGACCCATGGTCTACGATCGGGATCTACTTGCTCACGCTGCCACTGATCCTAGGGGGGAAGGAGCACGATGCCACGCCTGGGCCTCCGGGTCGGGGCGCCACTGGGCGCCGTGCTGCTGGCTGTTGGGCTCGCTGGATGCGCCACCGAGTCCTACCGTGAACCGGACCCGGCACCGGAGCCGGCGCCCTCGGTGAGCGGGGCCAGTGCCGAGCTGACCGAGCTGCTCAGTGAGATCGCCACCGCGTTCGGCACCCAGGAGCAGCAGGGCAACGAGCTGATCGCCCCGGACTCCTCGGTGCAGGTGGCCGTGGCCGATCTGCGTGCCCAGCTGCAGCTCAGCGACCAGGTGGCGGCAGTGGCGGCCGCCTGGGCGCAGGACTGGGCCGATCGCGATCCGGTCGCCGAGGTGGATGTGCAGGTCCAGGGAGCACGCGTGGTGGGCAGCTGGCGTGGCAACCCGCTCGCGCAGGCGACGGTCGCGGTGACCACCACCGAAGATCCCGGGCCGACCGCGGAGCACGAGTACGAGTACCTGGTGTCCTGGCGATCCGGCACGCTGGAGTATCTCGCGCCCCTGGCGCGCCAGGACCAGACCGTGCTGGTCGACGCCGGCATCGGGTTGGGCTCATCGACGGGATCGGTGGACCGGTTCCTGGACCTGGTGCGCCAGTCCCGGTGGGCGGCGCTCGCGCACTTCTCCGCTGGCGCCAACAGCGACCGGACCGAGCTGGAGGTGCTCCAGTCGGTCATCGAGGCGAGCCCGGAGCTGCATCTGGTGGAGATGCCCGCACCCACTGACGGCGGAGCTCGCCGGGTCTATGCCGTCACCGGGATCGACCAGGTGGTGGCGCAGTTCAGCGTGGACGTCGCCGAGCGCACTGTGGTGTTCCAGCGCACTGTCTGACGCGGCCTCAGCGCGCCGGCTGGCCCAACGGCGAGGTGCGCAGGTCCAGCACCAGCGTGGTCGCACCCTCCTGCTCGGAGTGGGTGGTGAACCCCAGCGAGGTGTAGAGCTCCTTCGCGGGGTTGCCGTGGGCGACGCTCAGGCTGATCCGGTGCACGCCCTGCTCCCGCGCCTTGGTGGCCAGCGAACGCAGCAGCCCGGTACCGATACCGCGGCCTCGGTGCGGTTTGGCCACGGCGATGGACAGTTCGGGGACATCTTCGGCGATGAAGGCGTATCCGGGGTTGCGGGCCGGGAACCGGCGTAGCCAGGCCGCACCGATCGGGATCTGCAGCCCGCTCGGCCCAGCCAGGTCGACGGCGATCAGCCCGAGATCCCCCTCGCGCTGCCAACCGGCGACGTACAGGGAGGTGGACTTGTCCTTGAGGATCTGCTTGCGGGTGAAGCGCTCCTCACCCGACCAGTTGAAGGCCTCGAGGAGCATGTCGACGAGGAACTCGGCGTCCTCCGGGCCGGCTGCCCGGACACCCACCGGCCCCTGGCGGACCTGCTCAGCCATTCATGCCCTTCCCGGTGCGCGAGCACCATGCGTTCACGCGGGGCGGATCAACCCGGTCTCATAGGCATACAC
>DXBY01000028.1 GCA_019116305.1 Candidatus Ruania gallistercoris
TCGAAGGTGCCGTCCTCGGTCTGGGTGGTCGAACCTTGCAGTGCGATCTGGCCGTCGGCGATCGGGCCGGTGATGTAGTTGCGGAAGGACTCCTTCACACCCCACTGCAACGACGCCGACGTCACCTCCACCTCCTGGGCAGGCTCGGGTGCGGCGATGGCGGGTGCCGCGGCCACGACTCCGGCGGCACTCAGGGCGAGTGCGGCGGCAACGCCTACTGCGCGTTGACGCGTCATCGACGCGCTGGTTCTCAACATCGGTCTCCTCTGGTGATCGTCATCAGGCCCGACCCACGTCGCTGTTAGGTAAGGTTTTCCTTAGTCAATTATGTGAGTCATACGTCAGTCAAATACGTCCATATTCCGGGACGGAACACGTGGCGCTGGGTGCCTGGCGCAGGCATCCGGCGCAGGCACCACCGTCCGCAGTGGGCTGTGTCGACGATTCACCCCGCAGGAAAGGTCTTCCAGCCACGCCGCACGAAAGGTCCTCCGAGGCGCGCCGAGCGCATGCGGGGGTGTGGATTGCCGCAGGTGAGAGTGGATGACGCAGTGGAAGACGACCCGCGTCCACCTGCGCCGACCCGGGGTGAGCTGTGGACAACTGGAGCCGATCTGTGGAAGGAGGCTGCGCCGTCGGAGGCTGTCCACGCTGATACCCACAGACCGCCCGCGCGAGTACACAGGAAGTGCTCAGAAGTCCACAGCAACACGCCGTCAGACTGTGGATGACACGCCCGCAACACGACACGCCAACACAAAGTGTTGGGGTCTGCCCATCCGCGCACCACAAGGTGTAGTGTCTAGGGAGTCGGGAGTTGCCGGGGCACCAGCAGCGGCTCAGACGAATGACACGAATGTAGTTACACGGCGGGGACTCACAGCAGCGCCGCCCTGACGAAGGAACTGGAAGGACGCCGATCATGACCATCACCGTCTTCAGCAAGCCGGCCTGTGTGCAGTGCGACGCCACCTACCGGGCGCTGAAGAAGCACGGCCTGGAGTACACGGTGGTGGACATCTCGACCGACGCCGAGGCACTGGAGTCGGTCAAGGCGCTCGGCTACCAGCAGGCGCCGGTCGTGTTCGCCGGTGGCGACCACTGGTCCGGTTTCCGTCCCGACAAGATCAAGGCCCTCGCGGCCGCTTCCGCAGACGCCCAGGCCGCACTGGCCTGAGTCCCGGTGCCGGCGGGGGCAGCCAACTCCCGACGGCGTCGCACCAGTTTCATACCGCACTCACCTCCCCGTCCGGCTGCGGCCAGGGCGGGGAGCGAGTGCATCCGCACCGTTTCGTGAAGGCGTGATCGATCGTGACCGGCATCGTGTACTTCTCCTCCGTCTCGGAGAACACACGCCGTTTCGTCGACCGGCTGGACCTCCCGGCCGACCGCATTCCGCTCCGACCGGCGGACGGGCACCTGCGGGTGGAGCGCCCGTACGTGCTCATCACCCCCACCTACGGGGGCGGCAACGGCCAGGGGGCCGTGCCCAAGCAGGTGATCAAGTTCCTCAACGACACCCACAACCGCTCGCTGATCCGCGGTGTGGTGGCGGCGGGGAACACCAACTTCGGTGCGGCCTACTGCCTGGCCGGGCGGATCGTCGCCCGCAAGTGCCAGGTGCCGCACCTGTACGACTTCGAACTACTAGGAACCGCTGAGGACGTCCAGTACGTCCGCGAAGGAATGGGGCACACGTGGCTGCAACAGTGACCGAGGGCGCCGTCGAGATCGACGCGCCGGAGATGGACTACCACGCGCTGAACGCGATGCTGAACCTGTACGGACCGGACGGGAAGATCCAGTTCGACAGGGACCGCGAGGCGGCGCGCGCCTACTTCCTGCAGCACGTGAACCAGAACACCGTGTTCTTCCACAACCTCACCGAGAAGCTCGACTACCTGGTGGAGCACGGCTACTACGAGACCGAGGTGCTCGAGAAGTACTCCCGGGAGTTCGTCAACCGGCTCTTCGACCACGCCTACGCGAAGAAGTTCCGGTTCCAGACCTTCCTCGGGGCGTTCAAGTACTACACCTCGTACACGCTGAAGACCTTTGACGGGAAGCGGTACCTGGAGCGGTTCGAGGACCGGGTCTGCATGGTGGCGCTCACCCTGGCCGACGGGGACGAGCAGTTCGCGCTGGACATGGTGGACGAGATCATCTCCGGCCGGTTCCAGCCGGCCACGCCGACGTTCCTGAACTCGGGCAAGAAGCAGCGCGGGGAGCCGGTGTCCTGCTTCCTGCTGCGCATCGAGGACAACATGGAGTCGATCTCCCGGGCGATCAACTCCTCACTGCAGCTGTCCAAGCGTGGCGGCGGGGTGGCGCTGCTGCTGAGCAACATCCGTGAGTACGGTGCGCCGATTAAGCGGATCGAGAACCAGTCCTCCGGCGTGATCCCGGTGATGAAGCTGTTGGAGGACTCCTTCTCCTACGCCAACCAGCTCGGCGCCCGCCAGGGTGCCGGTGCGGTGTACCTGCACGCCCACCACCCGGACATCTTCCGGTTCCTGGACACCAAGCGGGAGAACGCGGACGAGAAGATCCGGATCAAGACCCTCTCCCTCGGCGTGGTGATCCCGGACATCACCTTCGAGCTGGCGAAGAAGAACGAGGACATGTACCTGTTCTCCCCCTACGACGTCGAGCGCGTGTACGGCGTGCCGTTCGCCGAGATCAACGTGTCCGAGAAGTACCACGAGATGGTCGACGACGGCCGGATCAAGAAGAAGAAGATCAAGGCCCGGGAGTTCTTCCAGACCCTCGCCGAGATCCAGTTCGAGTCCGGCTACCCGTACATCATGTTCGAGGACACGGTGAACCGGGCGAACCCGATCAAGGGCAAGATCACCCACTCCAACCTGTGCTCGGAGATCCTGCAGGTCTCCACCGCCTCCACCTACAACGACGACCTGTCCTACAACCACGTGGGCAAGGACATCTCCTGCAACCTCGGCTCGATGAACATTGCGGCCACGATGGACTCCCCGGACTTCGGCAAGAGCATCGGCACGGCGATCCGGTCGCTGACCGCAGTCTCGGACCAGACGCACATCTACTCGGTGCCCTCGATCGAGGAAGGCAACAACGACTCGCACGCCATCGGCCTGGGGCAGATGAATCTGCACGGCTACCTGGCCCGGGAGCGGATCTTCTACGGGTCGCAGGAGGGCATCGACTTCACCAACATCTACTTCTACACGGTGCTGTTCCACGCCCTGTCTGAGTCGAACAAGCTCGCCCGGGAGCGCGGCCGCGCGTTCAAGGGTTTCGCCGACTCCACCTATGCCAGCGGTGAGTTCTTCGACAAGTACACCGACCAGGTGTGGGAGCCGGCCACCGAGCGGGTGCGTGAGCTGTTCGCCGAGGCCGGTGTGTCGATCCCCACCCAGGAGGACTGGCGCGAGCTCAAGTCCTCGGTGCAGGAGCACGGGATCTACAACCAGAACCTGCAGGCGGTGCCGCCGACCGGCTCGATCTCCTACATCAACAACTCCACCTCCTCGATCCACCCGGTCGCCTCGAAGATTGAGATCCGCAAGGAGGGCAAGCTCGGGCGGGTCTACTACCCGGCGCCGTATCTGAGCAACGACAACCTGGAGTACTTCGAGGACGCGTACGAGATCGGCTACGAGAAGATCATCGACACCTACGCCGCGGCCACCCAGCACGTGGACCAGGGGCTGAGTCTGACGCTGTTCTTCAAGGACACGATCACCACCCGCGATGTGAACCGGGCGCAGATCTACGCCTGGCGCAAGGGCATCAAGACCCTCTACTACATCCGGCTCCGCCAGCTCGCACTGGAGGGCACTGAGGTGGAAGGTTGCGTCAGCTGCATGTTGTGACGCCCACCTCTCCCTCATCCGCCCGCCGCGCGGGCCCAGCCCGCGCCGACCGCATCTGCATTCGAAGGAAGACCAATGACCGTCTCGGAGAAGCTCCCGCTCGTCAGCCGGGTGCAAGCCATCAACTGGAACCGGATCGAGGACGAGAAGGACGTGGAGGTGTGGAACCGCCTCACGAACAACTTCTGGCTACCGGAGAAGGTGCCGCTGTCCAACGACATCCAGTCCTGGGCCACCCTCACCGACGATGAGAAGTGGATGACCACCCGGGTCTTCACCGGGCTCACGATGCTGGACACCATCCAGGGCACCGTGGGCGCGGTCAGCCTCATCCCGGACTCGCTGACCCCGCACGAGGAGGCGGTCTACACCAACATCGCGTTCATGGAGAGCGTGCACGCGAAGTCCTACTCCTCGATCTTCTCCACGCTGATCTCCACCCCGGAGATCGACGAGGCGTTCCGGTGGAGCGAGGAGAACGAGCACCTGCAGCGCAAGGCCGAGATCATCCTCGACTACTACCGCGGCGACGATCCGCTGAAGCGCAAGGTTGCCTCCACGATGCTGGAGTCGTTCCTGTTCTACTCCGGCTTCTACGCACCGATGTACTGGTCCTCCCGGGCCAAGCTGACCAACACCGCGGACATGATCCGGCTGATCATCAGGGACGAGGCGGTGCACGGGTACTACATCGGCTACAAATACCAGAAGGGCCTGGAGAAGGAGAACGCCGCCCGGCGCGAGGAGCTCAAGGAGTACACCTTCGGGCTGCTGCTGGACCTCTACGACAACGAAGAGGACTACACCGAGGCCCTCTACGACCCGCTCGGGCTGACCGAGGACGTCAAGGCCTTCCTGCGCTACAACGCGAACAAGGCACTGATGAACCTCGGCTACGAAGGCCTGTTCCCCAAGGACCAGACCGCCGTGAACCCCGCGATCCTGTCCGCACTGAGCCCGAACGCCGACGAGAACCACGACTTCTTCTCCGGCTCCGGCTCCTCCTACGTGATGGGCAAGGCGGAGAACACCGAGGACGAGGACTGGGACTTCTGAGCTGACCCGGATCGAAGGGGATCAGCCCTCCCACGACGGCGCAGCCCGGGTGACGTAGACAGGTCACCCGGGCTGCGCCGTCGTACGCCCTCCTGTGGTGCGACCTCAGGCCTGACGCTCCGGCCGGCGCCTGGCCGCCCGGTGGGCGCGGAACACCAACGCCGCTACCACCACTGCGAACACTGTGAACCCCGCCCAGATCATCGCCTGCGTGAAGGTGAGTGGGGCGCCGTCGACATCTGGGGTGCGCCCCCCGTCGCGTCCGGTTGCCGCCACGATGAGCAGCGTCAGGATGGTCCCGGTGGCGGCGACGCGGGCGAGGAGCCGACCGAGCCGGTCAGCGGGCGTCCTCCCCGGCCGGTAGGCAGGACGCAACACCCGGACGAGGAGGAGTCCGGCGACCGGGAGCTGGAGCAGCCAGATGGTGGTCCGGAACGGGCCGTCGTACCAGACGCTGGTCCCGTACAGCAGCGTGTGCCACACGCTCAGCACATACACGACGATGATCGACGCATGCAGGACCCGCCACACCCGTGGCCCCAACGCCCGCCGGGCATAGAACGCCAGGCCCAGGGGGATCGCGAGATAGAGGGCCAGCAGTCCGATGAGGATCGCGATCACGCCGGTGCCACTGTCGTAGCCGCCAGGGACGAACGAGTCGACGAACGCACGCCACAGGCGTCCGGCCCAGCCGGCCTCCGCCCGGTTGTCGCGGATCATCTCGCCGAAGAACCAGAAGGCGTGACCGAACATCAGGGCGATCGTGGTCAGGCTGGTCTGCCGGTGCCATTTCTCGATCCGGGCGACCGACACCGGCATCCACTCCGGGTGCCGGCTGGATCGGAGCAGGCCGAGCATCACGGTGATCCAGGCCCAGAGCAGGCCGGACCAGCCGAAGGCTTGGGACAGCCAGTACATCCAATAGCCGGGGTCGGCCAGGCCTGGCATCACCACGATCGTGGCAGAGACTCCTGCGTGGATGCGCCACGCGAGGAGTATGAAGATCGCGAGGGTGACAGCGAGGGCCACACCGGCGTCCAGCGCAGCTCCTCGGAGGTCCTGCTTGAGTGCTCGACCGTCGAACCATGCGCGCCGCTGCGTCTGAGTCGAGTGAGTCATCGTTGACCGTCCCATCCCTGGCCGGAGGCAGGGCGCTCGAGCCGCCCCCTTCTATGCACGAATGTGCAGAAGTATACCTATCGGTTCAATAAAGGGGGATCGGCGGCCCGCCATGGCTGCGGCAGCTGGCGCCAAGGCCGGGTTGCCGGCCGCGGCAGAGCAGGGCCGGCACAGCAGGTGAGAGGCGGACAATTTTCGCAACGAAACCTTGCAGAATTGCACAGAATCTGACATAATACGAAGGGTCCGCTGAGAAGGGAATAGCGTTGCAGTTCGCCAAGGGTCAGGTCGTCGTCCACCCCCATCACGGTCCGGCAAAGGTCACCGGCCTGGCATTCCGAAAGGTTGGCAAGCAACGCAGCCGTTACCTCACACTGCGGATCCGCCGCGATGACTTGGAGGTCTCGCTGCCGGTGGAGCGCGCCGACGAGATCGGCGTGCGGTCAGTGCTGGACGCCGCCGGGGTGCAGCGGATCTTCGAGACTCTGGCCGGGCCGGGGCAGGCGTTCGACAAGGTCTGGTCCCGCCGGGTGAAGGACTTCACCGAGCGGCTGCGCTCCAGTGACATCTTCGTCGTCGCCGGGCTGGTGCGGGACATCACCCGCCAGAACGAGGAGAAGAAGATCTCCTACGGCGAGATGAACCTGCTGAACGAGGCCCGCGCACTGGTCACCGCCGAGCTCGCAGTGGCGCTCGGCCTGGAGGAGGACGAGATCGTCGAGCTGATCGAGCCGGCCGTGCTCGAGGGCACGGTGCCGACCCTTCCCAAGCAGGTGCTCGCCCGCGCGAGCTGACGGGCGCAGAGCCCTCAGGCGCGGACCACTTCGTAGTTCAGGCACGCGAAGTCCCGGTTTTGCGCCACCGCGGTGAGCCGCAGCTCGACGTGCCGGGGCAGCAGCGGGGCGCCCGCACCGAGAGTCACCGGCGCCACCGACACCTGCACGGCATCGAGCAGACCCTGATCGGCGAACTGTCCGGCCAGATCACCGCCGCCGACCACCCAGAGATCCTTCCCGTTGGCGGCAGCGGTCATCGCCGGATGCAGGGCGCCCACGTCCCCGCTGGCGAATCGTAGGTCTGCGCCGTCGGAGCGTGGGGGGAACGTGCGATGGGTGATCACCCAGGTGGGCAGGTCGTAGGGCCACGTCCCGTCGAGCTCCTCGATCACCCAGGCATAGGTGGACGCACCCATCACGAGGGCACCGACGTCGGCGAAGAACGAGTCGTAGCCCATTGGCCCGGCAGGGTCGTTATCCCGCGGGAGAAGCCAGTCCAGAGAGTGGTCGTCAGTGGCGATGAAACCATCCAGAGTGGTCGCGGTGTAGTAGACGGTGCGCGTCATCGGTTGTTCTCCTGCTCGGTTGCGGTGGTCGTTCGGTTCTCCCGGAGCCAGTCGATGGGATCGCCGTGGTCGACGGTGAGCCCGGCTTGGCGCAGCAACTGCCGGGCGAGCTGGCGGCGGTGGGCCGCGAAAGTGATCACATGCGTGACCACATGGGCGAGCACGAAGCTCTCCGGTGGCTCACAGAGCGCGTCGATCAGCCGGTCGCCCCAGGAGCCCTGCCGGTCGATCTCGCGCACCGTGTCCGCCCACCGGGGGCCGATGTGCTCCTGCCGAGCGAGCAGCGATCGGGGATCATCATGGCCACGGCTGGGGAAGTCCCGCCCCTCGATCGCGGCGAGCCACACCTCCTTGGCCCAGACCTGATGCTCGAGCACCGCTGCGATCGACTCCTCCGGGCCGTCCCATTCGAGGACATGGAAGCCTGGGAGCCGCACCTTGCGGTAGTCCGGCTCGGTGAGCTCGGCTGCCCGCCGGACCAGTGCGGTGGTGTCGTCCACATCGTGCTGGACCAGCTGGGCTACCAGCTGCATGTTTGGCGGAACCTCGTCGTGCTCGCTGACCCAGAGGTGCATCGGCGGGTGGAAGTGGATCCCGTTCGGCGCCGGTAGCCAGTGCGCGTGGGACGACTCCGGCGCCCGGGCGCGGTCCAGCCCGGCAGAGCCCGAAGCGCCCGGGCCCGCCACGCTGGAGGGCGGGTAGCCATAGGAGCGCGCGAAGGCGCGGGAGAAGCCCTCCACCGATTCGTAGCCGGCACCGAAGGCGGCGTCGGTGACCGACGTGCCTTGCCGCAGCTGCCAGGCGGCACGCTCCAGGATCACCCGGCGGCGCAGTGCCACCGGCGGCTCACCGGCGCTACGTCGAAGCTGCCGGCTGAAGTGCCAGGGGGTGGCGAATGCACTGGTCGCCATCGCGCCGAGCTCCTCGTGTTCGTCGGCGAGCACGGCATCGAGCAGTTCACGCAGGCGGTCGCGGCCACGTCCGGTCATGTCCACCAGTGTCGCGGGTGGCACCGCCGCAGCGCCCAACAGTTCTTGCTCTCTTCGCGAGCATCATGATGCAGTGCTGCTGATGCTACGATGACGTGATGCGCACGACGGTGAACATCGACGAGCATCTTCTTGCGGAGGTGAAGGTGCACGCTGCGCGTTCCCGGCGGTCGATGACCTCTCTTCTCGAAGAGGCCTTGCGTCGATACTTGGAGGACGAGGCCCGTCGGGGACCGTCGGCACCGGTCGACCTGCCCGAATTCGTGCCGCCTACGCCTGGGCTGCGACCGGGGGTCGACCTGGAGGATCGTGAGCAGGTGGCGGAACTGCTCGGGGACAACCGGTCGGCGTAGTGTTCTTCCTCGACGTGAATGTTCTCGTGCACACTTTTCGTCCGCGAGACGTGCCCGAGGGCCCAGCCGTCCGAGACTGGGTGGTGCGCCACCTCCGCGGACATGAGCGCCTCGGCGTCGCCGAGTTCGTGTTGTCCGCCATGGTCCGGATCGTCACGAATGGGCGGATCTTCAACGAACCCGCCGCGCCGGGAGACGCAGTCGCCTTCGCTGATTCGATGATCAGCGCACCGAACGTCGCCGTACTGCGCCCTCAGGACCGCCATTGGGCGATCTTTCGCGATCTCGTGAATGAGCATCGGTTACGGAGCAACGACATTCCCGATGCCTACCTCGCTGCGCTGGCGCTCGAAAGTGGCGCCTCGATGGTCACCCGCGATGGTGGCTTCCGTCGGTTCGCGCCATTGCGCACGATCGACCCCGCGAACTGACACGGGGGCGCGCCACGCTGGCATCGTCACACCAGGCCGCGGTGGATCGCCTCGGCGAGCACGTCCGCGTGCAGCAGGTCATGCTTCGCCAGTTCGACCACTGCCTCGGCCGGCGGCAGCGCTGTCACCGCCACCACCTGCTCCCCGTCGTCGGGATTGGTGGGCGGTCCGGTCACGCTCACCTCGGCGACGGCGTAGGCCCAGTAGGCGCGCGGGTGCGGCAGGTGCGGGCGGTACGGCTGGTCGAGCCGACTGGTCGCCTCATGGGCGCCGAACAATTGGACCGGGCCGCGGAGCTCGGCTCCGGCCTCCTCCATCAGCTCCCGGCCGGCCAGCGCCTGCACCGGTTCCCCTGGCTCGCGGGTGCCTCCGGGCAGGAAGCGCCACTCCTGGTCGCTGCGGCACACCAGCACCTCGCCGGTGGTGGTACGCGCCACCAGGTGCAGCCGGGCGATCAGCTCCTCCGGCGGCACCCCGGCGCGGTACTGGATGTCACAGCCCGCGTAGTCGATGAAGGTTGGCCGCAGAAGCCGGGTCTGCCGGAGCGCGTGCATGCCCACGAGTATGACGCCATGGTCGCTGGGTGCTGGCCGGCCGCCCACGCCCGGGGGAGGTTGCCCGACTCGTCTCCCTCATCGGGCACGATTGTGGGCTGCCCCTCACCCGCCGACGGGAATGATGACATCCTGGGCCCCATGGGCGTCATCGGGCCGGCCCCAGTACACGCTTTGCCCCAGCGGAAGGCGGTGCACCGCCCGCCTCGGTCCGCGCCGGTAGTGCGGCCGGGGTACGGGATGTGGCTGCCGGTCGGGGCAGCGGACGGTCAGGGGGTCACAGAAGGTGCGGCCGGGAACTCGGGCCAGTCGGCCAGTGGCGCCAGGTCGCCGACCCGCACCGGGTCACCGGCCTCGACGAACGCCGCCCAGGCGGCGGCGCGCAGCGCGTCGTCGGTGAGCACGTCGGCAGCGGTGCGGGCCAGGCCGATCGCCGAGTCCGCGATCGCGCGCTTGCCGTCGGCGGTGAGCGTGGAGTCCGCGCGCTCGCGAGAGTGCCCGGGGATCTCCGG
>DXBY01000201.1 GCA_019116305.1 Candidatus Ruania gallistercoris
CGGTGACCCGATCGTCGAACCGGGCGCCGAGGGCCACCACCAGGTCGGCCTTCTGCAGGGCTGCCACCGCGGCCACGGTGCCGTGCATCCCGGGCATGCCCAGGTGCTGCGGATGGGAGTCCGGCAGCGCACCGCGCGCCATCAGCGTGGTCACCACCGGCGCACCCGAGACGTTCGTCAGTTCCAACAGCTCCGCCGAAGCGTTCGCCCGGATCGTGCCGCCACCGGCATAGAGCACCGGACGGCGGGCGGTAGCCAGCAGCCGAGCCGCCTCCTTGATCTGCTTCAGGTGCGGTTTGGCAGCCGGCCGGTAGCCGGGGATGTCCAAATGTGCCGGTGGCCAGGAGAAGGTGGTCTGCGCCTGCATCGCGCTCTTGGCGATGTCCACCAGCACCGGACCGGGTCGGCCTGTGCTGGCGATGTGGAACGCCTCGGCGATCCGGGCCGGGATCTCCGCCGGATCGGTGATCAGGAAGGAGTGCTTGGTGATCGGCATGGTGATGCCGACGATGTCCGCCTCCTGGAACCCATCGGTACCGATGAGTGATTCGGCCACCTGACCGGTGATGGCCACCAGCGGGACCGAGTCCATGTGCGCATCGGCCAGCGGCGTGACCAGGTTGGTGGCACCCGGGCCGGAGGTGGCCATGCACACCCCCACCTTGCCGGTGGCCGCGGCATAGCCCTGGGCCGCGTGCCCGGCGCCCTGCTCGTGCCGGACCAGGATGTGGCGCATCGAGGAGTCGAACAGCGGGTCGTAGACCGGGAGGATCGCACCGCCGGGGATGCCGAATACGGTGTCGACGCCGACCGCCTCGAGGGAGCGGACGACCGACTCGGCGCCGGTCACCTGCTCACCGGTCACGGGGGCGTGCGCATCCGCCGGAGCCAGGGCGGGCTTCGGTGGCTGCGTACGCGGCGGCGTGGGATGTGGCGCGTTGGCCATCTCTCCTCCTGCGTTCGACGGGTTGTGCGGTTGGGGCCTTGCGTGGACAAACAAAAACCCCTCGGCCCGGTTCGGGTGGTCGAGGGGTGCGCGCTCAGCTGGGATCGTCGAGTCAGACGGTCGCGTGAGCGCGCCCGGTAAGTACTACGACGATCGACAGCGTGGCCATGTTCAGCATCGTAGACCCGTCAGGGCAGTGCCGTCACCTTCCACCCAGGCGTGTATCAAATAGTGGAACACAGGCTCGCATAGTGGACGGACAGTTCGGCTCGGGCGGTGGCGGCTCAGGAGTCTTCGCGGTCGAGGTTGGTGCAGATGCAGGCCTCGTTGCCCTCGGCGTCGGCCAGTACCCAGAACGACGGCGCCGCATCAGCGGAGAGCAGCCGTCCCCCGGCGTCGAGCGTCGCCTGGAGGCGCGCCTCGGCCTGGTCGTGCGGGACCCAGACGTCCAGGTGGATCCGGTTGCGCTGCGAGCGGGGTGCGTCCATCTGCTGGAACCAGATCGTCGGGCCGCGGCCCATCGGGTCACTGAGCTCGGACTCGTCTGCGGGATTGGTCACATACCCGAACACCGTCTGCCAGAACGGGCGGACGGCCGGGATGTCCAGGGCATCGATCGCGATCTCGGCGGTGCCGACCTGCTCCGGAGCGGCGGCCAGACCCATCTCAGCAGCCACCTGGCTGATCCGGCGGGCCAGAGCGATGTCCCGTTCGGTCAGTCCGCCCACGTCGTGGCTGGTGGTGGTCACCAGCACGTTCGGGTAGCGCAGCACGACGTCGGGGTGGTGGTTCAGCTGCTCAGCCACGGAGGTGATCCGGGCGACCAGGTCGGCCCCGACGGCGAACGAGCCGGTCTCGAAGCAGGTCTGCAGCGTGCGAACCAAGATCCGCCAGTTCGAGAGGCCTTCGTCGATCACCTGCTGGGCGGTCAGAGTGGTCATCACCGTGCTCCTGTCATTCGGGCGGGGTCTGCGGCGGGCGCAGGTCGAACTCGCTGGTCTCGGCGAACTCGTCCAGCTGTTCCACCCAGTTGGCGAACAGTGCCCGGTCCGGTGCATTTTCCTCGGTCCAGCCGCCGTGCCGGAAGTGCAGGTCGGACCCACCCTCGGCGCGGTCGACGAACTCGGCGGTCACCACGCTGGGCACGCCTGAGGAGTGGGCGTAGCTGAAGGTGTGCTGCACACGGCGCCCCTCGTCGTAGGCGAGCACCTCGCCCCAGTCGTCCTCACGTCCGCCGGTGTAGCGGCCGAGCACCCGGCCGCCGACGCGGGGCTGGATCACCAGCTGCTGGAACGCGCCGGGATCCTCCGACCAGGCGGAGGGCCACCACCGTCCGGCCACATAGACCGAGAAGGCATGGGCTGCATCGGCGGAGAGGGGTACTGTCACGTCGATATCCTCCATGTAGCCATCGTGCGCCCGGGCGATCGCTGCAGCAACTGCGACCCCGTCCTGCATTCCCCCGATCGGTGGATACTGCGCGGCAGCGGCGCTCCCTAGCGTCACTGTCATGGACACCACCACTCCCCCGGACACTGCGCGTCAACCACGGCAGCGGTTCCTCGCCCCCGACCTGACCCGCGGCGTGATGCTGGCGATCATCGCCCTCGCGAACGTGCTGATCTACCTGCACGACCGGCCCTACGGCCTCCGTCAGCACGTGCTCACCGGGAACGCGTTCGACGAGGTGGTCAGCGCCGGGATCGGACTGTTCGTCGACGCCCGCGGCTACCCGCTGTTCGCCGCACTGTTCGGGTACGGGATCGTGCAGATGATCCGCAGCCGGCGTGACCGCGGAGTCGCCGAGGAGGAGATCCGTCGCACCGTGCGCAGGCGCTCTGTGGGTCTGATCCTGTTCGGCGCGGTGCACTCGCTGCTGGCGTTCTCCGGGGACATCCTGGGCTGGTACGGACTGATCGGGCTGGTGCTCGGGCGGGTACTGCGCCTGCCGGACCGTACGCTGCTCCGCCTGGCAGCGATCTGGTTGGTGGTCGCGGCGATCGTGCAAGGGGCTCTCTTCGCCGACCCGACGCCGAGCATGCAGCGCTCCTACTTCTGGTCCTACGCCATCGCCGATCCACTCGAGGCCACGGGATGGCGACTGGTGGAGTGGGTGATGGCACCGTTCGGGCTGCTGGCCGTGGTCAGCGCGATGCTGGTGGGGGTATGGGCCGGCCGGCACCGCATCCTGGAGCACCCGGAGCGGCACCGGGTGCTGCTGGTGCGTACCGCCGTCGTCGGCATCACCGTGGGAGTCCTCGGCGGCATCGGCTCGATGCTCGTGGGTGCCGGGCTGTGGTCACCGCCGTTTGCTGTGGCCGCTGCTCTGGCGTGGTTGCACGTGGTCAGCGGCGTGTTCTGCGGGCTGGGCTACGCCGCGCTGCTCGCCCTCGTGGCCGCACGCCTGACCGCCAGCGGCCGGGACCAGCACTGGGGCGTGCGAGCCCTGCAGGCCGCCGGGCAGAAGTCATTGTCCTGCTACCTGGCGCAGTCGATCGTGTTCGCCACCCTGCTCGCCGCCAGCACCGTGGGTTGGGGCGCACGCCTCGGTCCGGCCGCGGCTGCGGCCCTGGCGCTGCTCACCTGGGCCGGGACTGTGGCGGCAGCTGCGGCGACCGCCGGACGGCCGGGCCCGGCAGAAGCCCTGCTGCAGCGGTTCGTCCGCGGCCGTCGACCGGCGGTCCGTGCGACGATCAGTGGATGACGGCACCAGGCACCGGCCGCCGGCAGCCCAGCCGGACCGACTGGGTCCTGTTGCTGCTGCCCTACCTCCTGCTGCCTGCCTCCTCCGCCTTCGCCGCACTCAGCGGCGACATCAGCACCTCCGAGGTGCCCCGCACCGTCGTCACCGGACTGGCGCTGATCGCCTGGCACACGTACTGGACACTCACGAACCAGCAGTGGTTGGCGCAGGCGCTAGCGCCGATGGCGGTGTACTACCTGGGTCTGCTCGCAGGGTGCGCGGTACTGCTGCAGGTGTCGATCGACTACCTCGTGCTCTACCTGGTCAGCTATGCCCTGGCCTTCGTGGTGCTGCCGGGCGTGTGGGCCTACGCTGGCCTGGGGCTGGCGGCGGTGGTGCCGTTGATCGTGCCCGGTCCGATGAACGTGACCGGATCGAACGTCGCGATCACCCTCGGCGGCGTTGCCCTCGCCGCTGCCATCGGCTGGAGCATTCGCCGGTTGGAGGCGGAGACCGCGGCCCGGCAGGTGGCCCTGGCGGAGCTGGCCGACGCCCACGTCGACCTCAAGCGTGCGCTGGCGGACAACATGGACCTGCAGGACCGGCTGGTGGCCGAGGCGCGTGAGTCCGGAGTCACTGCCGAGCGGGCCCGGATCGCCGCGGACATCCACGACACTCTGGCCGCCGCACTGACCGGGATCGTCAGTCAGCTCGAGGCCGTCGATGCCCACGCTCCCGCGGATGAACGGGTGCGTGCCCGGGTCCAGGTGAGCATGGACCTGGCCCGCGATGCGCTCCGGGAGGCGCGGCATTCGATCCATGCGCTCCGCCCCGCAGTGCTGGAGCGGCACAGTCTGCCCGGCGCCCTGTCCGCGCTGGTCGCCGAGCTGGAGCGGACCGGGTCGCTACCGGCTGCCTTTCACCTCGTGGGCGACCTGCCTGCCCTCTCGGACGCGACCGAGGACACACTCGTGCGCATCGCCCGGGAGGCGCTGACCAACATTCGCCGGCACGCCGGTGCGACTCGCGTGCACGTCACGCTGTCCGGCCTGGGCGATCAGGTCGCCCTCGACGTCGTCGACGATGGCGCGGGCTTCGACCGGGACCAGCTACCACCGGGTGGCCACGGTCTGGACCTGATGCTCGAGCGGGCCCGTCACCTGGGCGGCACGCTGGACATCCAGACCCGGCCGGGCGGTGGCACCACGATCACCGCGAGCCTGCCGGGACCACCACCAGCGGAGGGTTCCGATGGCTGACCCGATCCGGGTGCTGCTGGTCGACGACCATCCGGTGGTCCGTGACGGGCTGCACGGGCAGCTGCAGGCCGCACCGGACATCACCGTCACCGCCGAGGCGGGTTCGGCAGCGGAGGCACTCGCCCTGCTCGGCCGACACCGGGTGGACGTGGTGGTCACCGACCTGCGGATGCCCGGGATCGACGGCATCGAGCTGATCGCGCAGATCCGGAACGAGCACCCGCAGGTGGAGGTGCTGGTACTGACCACCTACGAGAGCCAGCAGGACGTGCGCGGGGCGCTGGCCGCGGGTGCGCGCAGCTACCTGCTCAAGGACAGCGAACGAGTCCGGCTGTTCCAGGCCATCCGGGACACAGCCCGCGGCCGGCGGAGCCTGTCCCCCGCTGTGCAGCGCCAGCTGGATGCCGAGGTCCGGACCGTAGTTCCGGTGCTCAGCGCGCGCGAGCTCGAGGTGCTCACCCTGGTGGCCGCCGGGCGCACGAACACACAGATCGGCGCAGCGCTGTTCGTCGGAGCCGCGACGGTGAAGACCCACCTGCAGCACATCTTCGCCAAGCTCGGTGCATCCGACCGGGCTGCGGCGGTGGCGATCGCCTACCGGCGCGGGTGGCTCTGAACCGGCTCGGACCACCGGAGCGGCCGGCGCGAGTGAGCGGTCAGCTCAGCACGGCACCCTTCGACGCCGACTGCACCAGCTTGCTGTACTTGGCCAGCACACCCCGTTGGAAGCCGTGCGGCACCGGTGCCCACCCGGCCTTGCGTGCTTCCAGCTCGGCCGGGTCCACCAGCAGGTCCAGGGTCTTGTTCGCCACGTCCAACCGGATCGGGTCACCGTCCCGCACGAACGCGATCGGCCCCTCGTCCACGGCCTCGGGGGCCACGTGCCCCACGCACAGTCCGGTGGTGCCGCCGGAGAACCGGCCGTCGGTGAGCAGCAGCACGGTCTTACCCAGCCCGGCACCCTTGATCGCCCCGGTGATGGCGAGCATCTCCCGCATGCCGGGCCCACCCTTGGGGCCCTCGTAACGGATCACCACCACATCGCCGTCGGTGATCGTGCCGTCCTCGAGGGCGTCCATCGCCGCCCGCTCCCGGTCGAACACCCGGGCCGTCCCTTCGAACACGGACTCGTCGAAGCCGGCGGACTTCACCACCGCACCCTCAGGGGCCAGGCTGCCGCCGAGGATGGTGATCCCGCCAGTGGGGTGGATCGGCTCGGACATCGCCCGCAGGATCTTCCCGTCCGGGTCAGGCGGGTTGATGTCTTCCAGGTTCTCCGCCACGGTCCTGCCGGTCACGGTCAGGCAGTCCCCGTGCAGCAGCCCGGCATCCAGCAGTGCCTTCATGATCACCGGCACGCCGCCGATCCGGTCGACGTCGTTCATCACGTACCGTCCGAACGGCTTCAGGTCGCCCAGGTGTGGCACCCGGGAGGCGACCCGGTCGAAGTCGGCCATGGTCAGGTCCACCTCGGCCTCGTTCGCGATCGCCAGCAGGTGCAGCACCGCGTTGGTGGACCCGCCGAAGGCCATCACCACGGCGATGGCGTTCTCGAACGCTTCCTTGGTCATGATGTCCCGGGCGGTGATCCCGAGCCGGAGCATGTTCACCACGGCCTCACCGGACCGGTGCGCGAAGGAGTCCCGCCGCCGGTCCGCCGAGGGGGGTGCGGCCGAACCGGGCAGGGACATTCCCATCGCCTCGGCCACCGAGGCCATCGTGTTCGCGGTGTACATCCCACCGCAGGCACCTTCACCGGGGCAGATGGCCCGTTCGATCTTGTCCACGTCCTCGGCGGACATCAGTCCGCGAGCGCAGGCACCGACCGCCTCGAACGCATCGATGATGGTGACGTCCTTCTCCGTGCCGTCGGAGAGCTTCACGAAACCCGGCATGATCGAGCCGGCGTAGAGGAACACGCTGGCCAGGTCCAGTCGGGCAGCGGCCATCAGCATCCCGGGCAGGGACTTGTCACAGCCGGCGAGAAGCACCGAGCCGTCGAGGCGCTCGGCCATCATCACGGTCTCCACGCTGTCGGCGATCACCTCGCGGGAGACCAGGGAGAAGTGCATCCCTTCGTGGCCCATGGAGATGCCGTCGGAGACGGAGATGGTGCCGAACTCCAGCGGGTAGCCACCGCCGGCATGCACGCCTGACTTCGCCCCTTGGGCGAGCCGGTCCAGGGACAGGTTGCACGGGGTGATCTCGTTCCACGAGCTGGCGATCCCGATCTGGGGTTTGGCCCAGTCCTCGTCGCCCATCCCGACGGCGCGGAGCATCCCCCGTGAGGCCGTCGCCTCGATCCCGTCGGTGACTACTCGGGAGCGTGGTTTGATGTCCGGTCCGGCCGCAGTGCTTGTCATGTCTTCACTATAGGAGCCGAACGGACCGCAGCCAGGTGACCTGCGCCGTCGAGAGTTGTTCAGACCCGACGGATCAGGGAGAGGTCCCGTACCGCACCCCGGTCCGCGGAGGTGGCCATCGCGGCGTAGGCCTGCAACGCCCGGGAGACGTGCCGCTCCCGACCCACCGGCTGCCAGGGATGTTCGGAGGCGTCCATCTTCGCGCGCCGTTCGGCGAGCACCTGCTCGGACACGTTCACCCGGATCAGCCGGGTGGCCACATCGATCTCGATCTCGTCACCGTCCTGCACCAGGCCGATCGTCCCGCCTGCGGCCGCCTCCGGGGACACGTGCCCCACGGAGATGCCGCTCGATCCGCCAGAGAAACGTCCGTCGGTGATCAGGGCGCACACCTTACCCAGCCCCCGACCCTTGAGGAACGAGGTGGGATAGAGCATCTCCTGCATCCCTGGCCCGCCGGAGGGGCCCTCGTACCGGACCACCACCACGTGCCCGGGCCTGACCTCCTTGGCCAGGATCTTCTCCACGGCTTCGTCCTGCGACTCACACACCAGTGCGGTGCCGACGAAGTGGAACATGTCCTCGTCGATCCCGGCGGTCTTGAGCACCGCGCCGTCCTCCGCCAGGTTCCCCCGGAGCACGGCGAGCCCGCCTTCGACGGTGTAGGCGTGCTCCAGGTCGCGGATGCAGCCGGTGGCCGCGTCGGTGTCCAGCGATTCCCACCGGTTCGAGGTGGAGAAGGCCTGGGTGGTGCGCACCCCGCCCGGAGCGGCATGAAACAGCTCGAGCGCCCGGTCGGTCGCCTTGCCGCCGCGGATGTCCCAGTCGTCGAGCCAGGCACGCAGCGTCGGGGTGTGCACGCTGGACACGTCGGCGTTCAGCAGCCCGGCGCGGTCCAGCTCACCGAGCAGCGCGGGGATACCGCCGGCGCGGTGCACATCCTCCATGTGGAAGCTGGGGTGGTTCGGGGCCACCTTCGACAGGCAGGGCACCCGGCGGCTGAGCGCGTCGATCTCCGCGAGGGTGTAGTCGACCTCGGCCTCCTGCGCAGCGGCGAGGATGTGCAGCACCGTGTTCGTGGACCCGCCCATCGCCACATCGAGGGCCATCGCGTTGCTGAACGCGGCCTTCGTGGCGATCCCGCGGGGGGCGGCAGTGTCGTCCTCCTCCTCGTAGTAGCGCCGGGCCAGCTCGACGACGGTACGTCCGGCCTCGAGGAACAGCTCCTTGCGTGCGGTGTGGGTGGCGAGCACAGACCCGTTCCCCGGCAGGGAGAGCCCGAGCGCCTCGGTGAGGCAGTTCATCGAGTTCGCGGTGAACATTCCCGAGCAGGATCCGCAGGTCGGGCACGCGTTGGCCTCCACCTCGGTCAGCGACTCGTCGCTGACGCTCTCGTCCGCAGAGTAGTTGATCGCGTTGATCAGGTTCAGCGGCGTCTTCGCCACACCGTCGGCCACGATCGCCTTCCCGGCCTCCATCGGGCCACCGGAGACGAACACCACCGGGATGTTCAGCCGCAGTGCCGCGTTCAGCATCCCAGGTGTGATCTTGTCGCAGTTGGAGATGCACACCAGGGCATCGGCACAGTGCGCGTTCACCATGTACTCCACGGAGTCCGCGATCAGGTCCCGGCTGGGCAAGGAGTAGAGCATGCCGTCGTGGCCCATCGCGATCCCGTCGTCCACGGCGATCGAGTTGAACTCCTTGGCCACTCCCCCGGCCTCCCGCACAGCCGAGGCCACCAGGTCGCCCATGTCCTTCAGGTGCACGTGCCCGGGCACAAACTGGGTGTAGGAGTTCGCAATGGCGACGATCGGTTTGCCGAAGTCCTCGGCCCCCATCCCGGTGGCCCGCCAGAGCGCGCGGGCACCGGACATGTTCCGGCCGTGGGTGGATGTACGGGAGCGCAGCGGACGGCTCATCTCGGCGGGTACTCCTTCACACATGCTTCGGGTCCGGACGGGCCCGAGGGCAGGGTACGACTGCCGCGGTCGCGGTGCTGGTGGTGTCCGCAGCGTGGTCTCGGCGTGCTCTCGGCGTGCTCTCAGCGTGCTCGCCGTGCCGAACCGGGACCTTGGACCCACAGCATCCGGGACCTAGGACCCAGACCAACCACGTTCTGACCCGAGACACTAGTGGTGTCAGAAAATAAGGCAGTCAATCTGGAGGAGATCATGGCCACCACGGCTCGCAGTGACCGCTTCATCAAGGGCGTGGGAATCGCCTCGTTCGTCGTCGGACTGGTGTTGCTGCTCGCGGGAGTGGGCACCTGGACGATGGTGGCCAGCCAGCTCGCCGACGAACAGATCACCGTGGCCGAGGACGCCCGCTGGTTCGCCGGCGATCAGGTCCGCGGACCGCTGACCGCCTACTCCCAGGCCGACATCATCAACACCCACGCGCTGGCCGCCACCGAGGGCCGCACCTACGCCGAGCTCGGCGAGGCGATGTCCGAGGTGGAGCCCGGCTCCGAGGAGCACGCCGAACTGCAGGCCCAGCGCACCACGGTGATGAACGCTTCCTTCCTGCGGGCCTCGCTGTTCACCTCGGTCCTCGCGTTCGGGGTCTCTGTGATGGTGATGGGCCTGGGCGTGATCCTCGCCCTCACCGGTCTGGCGATCCGCAGGCTCGCCCTGGCCTCCTGGGCCGCACGCACCGCGGCGGCCGAGGACCGAGCCCCGGCCGTCGCGTAGCGCGCCCGCCGAGACACCACACTCAGAGCACCGACCGCACCCCCGGCAGCCGCCGGAGCAGCGCGGCCAGCAGCCAGCTGGCCGCGCTGGCGGCGGGCAGCACAATCGCGAACCCTGCGGCCGGTGCCAGCTGGAGCGGGGCCAGCAGGGCCACGATCCCCACGATGACCGGGGCGTGCACCAGGTAGACCGCGAACGCGTTCCGCGCCAGGAAGGTGGCGAACGGCCCGTCGGAGGTGACGAACCGCCGGAACAGGGCGATCAGCACCAGGATCGCGCCGATGCCGAAGAGCGCCTCCCAGAGCGCGAAGCCGAGATGCGGCAGTGCTGCCGTCGACGCTCCTGCCTCGTTCAGCAGGGTGGCGGTGCCCTCGCCCAGCACCATCGGCACCAGCGAGGCGAGGATCATCCCGCCGCCGAGCAGACCGGTCCGCTCCGGCAGCGCCGCCAGCCAGCCACGCCGGTAGGCCAGCACACCGACGACGAACAGCGCGGCGTACTGCGGCAGGTGGGCGGCGCTGGGGATGCCGAGGGCGCTGGTGCCGACCGGCACGGCGATCCGCCACAGGTAGAGCACGAACTCCAGGCCCAGGGTGACCAGCACCACCGGCACTGGCCGTAGCCCGGTCGATGCCGCCGTCGGCCCTGCGGGGGTGAGTCTGCGCAGCAGGGCGTAGACCAGCGTGAAGACCAGCAGCACCCCGAGGAACCACAGCGGCCCGATGTTCCAGTGGGTGAGGAAGAACTCCCAGTACGGTCGGCGCACGGCGGCCGGCTCCGCCAGGTACTCCGGCAGCGTGTACAGCCCCCGCACCAGCACCAGAGCGGCCGCCAGCGGGATCGCCAGCCGCCGCAGCCGCTCCCGGGCGAGGCCGCCCGGGCCGCGTCGGTCACCCGAACGCGGCACGAACAACCCGGAGAGCAGGAAGAAGAAGCCCATGAAGAAGGACTGGTTGAGCAGCACGAACAGGTCCAGCGGCAGGCCGGCTGCGGTCGAGGCCGGCTGTTGCCAGTTCGGCCACAGACCCAGGTTGCCGTAGGCCAGAGCGACATGGTGGGCGACGACCAGCGCAGTGAGCGCCACGCGCAGGTTGTCGATGTACGCCAACCGGTCGCCCACGCGGACCTCGCGGGTCTGCGGCGGGTGCAGGACAGGCATCAGAACTCCTGGTCGATGATGGCGATGAGCTCCTCGCGGGTGATCGCGAGCGAGTGGTAGAAGGTGGCATCCTGGCGGAACCGCTCCGCGGCCAGGGAGAGCCGTTTCGCCGTCAGGCTCTCCAGCGGGTGAGCGGAGACGAAGGAGCCTTTCCCGGCCCGGGTGTAGATGAGGTCGTCGGCCTCGAGCAGCTCCCACGCCTTCTTGATCGTGATCACACTGGTGCCCAGCTCCCGCGCGATCGCGCGGATCGAGGGCAGCAGCTCGTTCGGTGCCAGCCGTCCCTCGAGGATCTGGGAGGTGATCTGCAGGTGGATCTGCTCATAGATCGGCGCGTTGCTGCGCTCGGAGATGACGATGTCCACACCGGTCTCCGGCTAGAGGTTCACGCGGTCGAAGCGCGCGACCGAGAGCCGGTAGGAGACCAGGGTGAGGCCCACGTAGACGAGGGCGCCGGCGGCCAGCACGAGCAGCTGCGGGCCCGCCATCGCCGGATCGAGCGTGTCCAGCACCTCCTTGACCGGCGGCACGAGCGCCACCACCACCTCGGCGATCGCGTAGGAGCCGAAGAACACCAGCCCGGCGAGCACGCCGGGACGCCCGGTCCGGTACCCGGTGGTGAAGTACCCGGGCAGGAAGACCAGGTTGAACAGACCGAGCGAGACCAGCACCACGCCGAAGAAGGCGAAGTTGCCGTCCAGGCTCACCGCACTGCCCTCGGGGTTGAGCTGTGCGGCCACCACGGCCACGAGGGCGAGGGCGCCGAGCTGGATGAGCTCCACCGCCACCACCGTCAGGTGCTTGGCGCGCACCACGCTGTCCCGGGTGATCGGCAGGGAGATGGTGAACTCGTGGTCCTTGTTCGCGTTCGCCTCGGACAGCGCGATGAACAGCGCCAGCATGAAGTACGAGATGCCGAGGATCATCGGGTAGTGCGGGATCAGGTTGAACAGCGTCAGTGCCGCGAAGCCCAGGTAGGCCGGCGGCACCACGAGTCGGCTCTCCTTCAGCAGCAGGGTGGCGGTACTCACCGGCTTCCCTCCCTTTCGTAGTGCAGCAGCAACGACTCCAGGTCCGGGCGTGCGGTCTGCACGGAGCCGTCGACGGACGCGGTGGTGACGTCGTCGGTCCGGGCCAGCCCGGAGAAGCCGAACGCGTGGGTGCGGTGACCGATCAGGCTCTCGCGCAGCTCGTCGCTGGGTCCGGCGCTCCCGCCGTGCACCAGGACGTGGTCGTCGAGCAGGTCGTCCTTGGTGTCCTCCGCGACGATCTGCCCGTCCCGGATGTAGACGATGTAGTCGGCGATCTTGTCCAGGTCGGTGGTGATGTGCGTGGAGAACAGGATGGCGCGCTCACCGTCCTCCACCACCTCACGGAGCAGATCGAGCAGCTCGTCCCGAGCGACCGGGTCCAGGCCGCTGGTCGGCTCGTCCAGCAGGATCAGGCGCGCCCCGTGCGAGAGTGCCATCGAGATGCCGAGCTTGACCCGCATCCCGGTGGACAGCTCGCTGATCTTCTTCCGGTCGTCGATGCCGAAGCGGTGCAGGAATCCGGCGAAGGCGTCGGCGTCCCAGTGCCGGTAGAACCGGCTGAACACGTCGACGACCTTGCCCACCGTGTGCTTGGGGTAGACGTCGACCGGCCCGAGCATGTACCCGATGCGTTGCTTCGCCTCGGCCTCGTGGGCGTGCAGATCCTGCCCCTGGAAGGTCACCGCGCCGGCATCCGGTCGCACGATGTTCATGATCGATTTCAAGGTGGTCGTCTTCCCGGCGCCGTTCACGCCGATGAAGCCGGTGATGAATCCGGTCCGCACCTCGAACGAGACGTCCCGGAGGGAGAATGACGGATAGTTCTTCGTCAGCCCGGTGACTGCAAGCAAGAGCACACCTCCCGTGTAGCTAGTGTGTATATACGGTATGCACACCTAGTTGGAGGAGACAACCCCTTTTTCTCCCACCCGCACCGTGCGGTGACCTCGCCGCGCTGTGCGGGCGGCTCGCTGCTGCGGCTTCGAACCGGTTCCACCTAGGCTGAGCAGGTGTCGCTACCCGAGCCGGAGATCCGCACCATCGAGAGCCCGCACGGCCCGGCTCGGGCGCAGCTGCACCGCCCGGCGCAGGCTGCGGCCGGCGCGCTGGTGCTCGGTCACGGCGCGGGTGGCGGGGTCGGAGCCAAGGATCTTGTCGCCGCCGCCGATGCAGCCCTGCGGGCCGGCTGGCTGGCGGTGCTGGTGGAGCAGCCCTACCGGGTGGCGGGGCGGCGGGCACCGGCGCCGGCCCGCCAGCTGGATACGGCGTGGCGCGCGGTGCTGGCCGAGCTGGTGGCCACCGACCTGGCGGGGCTCCCGCTGGTGACCGGCGGTCGGTCCTCCGGGGCACGGGTCGCGTGCCGTACCGCCGGCGACGGCGTAGCCTCCGGGGTGCTGTGCCTCGCCTTCCCGCTGCTACCGCCAGGCAAGGACGCGAGCAAGTCACGGCTCGCCGAGCTCGCCGCGGTGGACGTGCCGGTACTGGTGATCCAGGGCACCGCCGACCGGTTCGGCATGCCGCCCGTCGCTCCCGGGCGGCAGGTGGTCACCCTGCCCGGCACGCACTCCCTGGATGCCGATCTGCCCGGCCTGCGCGCAGCGGTGGGTGACTGGCTCGACCAGCTGGTGTGACGCCGTCGGGCACTCCACGCGCTTGCCCGGGGCTGCGCTCTCCGCGCTCGTCACCGCTGCCGGCGACTCGTTACCGAAGAGCACGAGTCAGCGCAGCGAGTAGCGAGTGAATCGATTCACGCTGGGTGGGTGGGGCTGATGGGTGGAGGGATCAGGTGTGCGGGCGAGCAGTGCGTCAGAGGGTGAGGTCCACGTGCCGGTTGACGTCCTTGTAGAGCAGGTAGCTGAACGGACCCGGGCCGCCCGCGTAGCAGGCTTGTGGGCAGTAGGCGCGCAGCCACATGAAGTCCCCGGCCTCCACCTCCACCCAGTCGGTGTTCAGCAGGTAGACCGCCTTACCCTGCAGCACGAACAGACCGTGCTCCATCACATGGGTCTCCGGGAAGGTGATCGAGGCGCCGGGCTGCAGCGTGACGATGTTCACGTGCATGTCGTGGCGCAGGTCGGCCGGGTCCACGAACCGCTGCGTGCTCCAGGCGCCGTCGGTGCCGACCATGCCGGCCCCTTCCACATCCTGCGCGCGGGTGACGAACGAGTCCGGCACGTCCACGCCGTCGGCGTGCTGGTAGGCCTTGCGGACCCAGTGAAAGCTGGCCTTCTCCCCGGTGCGGTTGTGCAGCGACCAGTCGGCCCCCGGCGCCAGGTAGGCGTACCCGCCCGAGGTGAGCGTGTGCGCGCCGCCGTCCAGGGTCAGCTCGACCTGGCCACCGACCACGAACAGCACCCCCTCGGCCCCCGGGTCCGGTTCCGGAGCGTGGCTGCCGCCGCCGGGGGCGACCTCCACCAGGTACTGGGCGAACGTCTCGGCGAAGCCGCTCAGGGGCCGGGCGAGCACCCACAGCCGGGTGTCGGCCCAGTGCGGCAGCAGGCTGGCGGTGATGTCGCTCATCGTCCGCGCCGGCAGCACGGCGTAGGCGTCGGTGAACACGGCACGGTCGGTGGTCAGGGCGGTCTGCGGCGGCAGCCCGCCCTGGGGGACGTGATAGGTCATGCTCAGGCCTTTCCTCTCCAGATGAGCTCGCCGGCGGGCCGATCGAAGTCGATGTCCTTCCCGGCGAGCAGAGTACGGCGGACCACCCCGGACAGCGTTCGCTGGTCGTAGGCGGTGATCGGGTTCTTGTGCTCGAGCTGGTCGGCGTGGACCACGAACGCCTCGTCCGGCGCGACGATGGACAGGTCCGCGTCATAGCCGACCGCGATTGTGCCCTTGGACCGCAGCCCGGCCAGGGCGGCCGGCTTGGTCGCCATCCACTCCACCACCTGCTCCAAGCCGATCCCACGCGCCCGGGCGGCGGTCCAGACCACCGGGAGGCTCAGCTGGAGGGAGGCGATCCCGCCCCACGCCGTGCCGAAGTCGCCGGTGTCCAGGTGCTTGAGGTCCAGCGTGGACGGTGAGTGGTCGGTGACGATGCAGTCGATGGTGCCCTCGGCCAGCCCCTGCCAGAGCAGGTCCCGGTTGCTCGCCTCGCGGATCGGCGGGCAGCACTTGAACGCGGTGTTTCCGGCCGGGATGTCCTCGGCGGACAGGGTGAGGTAGTGCGGGCAGGTCTCGGCGGTGATCTGCACCCCGTCCCGCTTGGCACTGGCGATCATCGGCAGCGCGTCGGAGGAGGACAGGTGCAGGATGTGCACCTTCGCCCCGGTCCACCGGGCGCGGGCGATCACCTCCGCGATCGCGAGGTTCTCCGCGCTGCGCGGCCGGGAGGCGAGGAACTTCTCGTACTCCTCGCCCTCCGGCTGGGTGGCCCGGTCGATGGTGCGGGAGTCCTCGGCGTGCACGATCATCCGGGCGTCGAACGTGGCCAGCTCGGCGAGGTCCTCCTCGAGCTGGTCC
>DXBY01000202.1 GCA_019116305.1 Candidatus Ruania gallistercoris
GTTCAGCTCGTTGACGTTCGTGGACGTCTCCTCCGCCACCGTGCGCACGGCACGATTCACCACCGGCCAGTCGATCACCTCCCGCCACCCGCGGGCCTGCCGCAGCTGCCGGTCGATCGATCGGCGCGGAGTGCCCCCGACCGCCCGGGCCGCAGCCTGGAGCGCGGGCCGCTGGGAGAGTGCGTCGAACCGGGGAGGGTCGGCGGCCGCCGCCAGCTCGGTGCGCAGCCGGCGAGTCACCGCACGCCACGGCTGGCGGACCTGGTCCGGCCGGAGCAGCTGGCGCCGGCTCTCCAGCTCCACCAGCTCGCGCCACCACGGCAGCCACTGCGTTCCGGCCGCAGCGGGGTCCGCCCCGGCGCCAACGGTCTCCGCCGGGTCGCGGGGCACGGGCGGGTCCAGCAGCTCCGGTGGCACGTCCGGTCCGGTGGGCACCTCCAGTGCGGCGCCGTCGCGCACCCGCAGCGCCAGGTGCAGCAGGTCGCTCACTTCGACGGCGAACCGCCAGGAGCGTGTGCCCGCCAGCTTCATCGGTGCGCGGGTCCCGCTGCGGGCCTCATCGGTGCGTGCGTCCCGTCGCCGGCTCAGCGGGCGAGCAGGGACGCGGCCTCCTGCCGGGCGGTCACCGGTTCGGCCAGGTGTGCCAGGGCCTCGGGGATCGGCTCACCCCGGCGAGCCATCGCCTGGCCCCAGAGCCGGCCGGCCCGGTAGGAGGAGCGCACCAGCGGACCGGCCATCACCCCGAGGAACCCGATGCGCTCGGCTTCCTCGGACAGCGCCACGAACTCCTCCGGCTTGACCCACCGGTCCACCGGGTGGTGGCGCAGCGAGGGCCGTAGGTACTGGGTGATGGTGATCAGGTCGCAGCCGGCCTCGTGCAGCTGCTCCAGGGCATCCACGGACTCCTCATAGGTCTCACCCATGCCGAGGATCAGGTTCGACTTGGTGACGAAACCGTCCTCGTGTGCGGCAGTGAGCACCGAGAGCGACCGCTCGAACCGGAACCCGGGGCGGATTCGCTTGAAGATCCGCGGCACGGTCTCCAGGTTGTGCGCGAGCACCTCCGGACGGGAGGAGAACACCTCAGCGAGCTGGTCCGGGTCGGCGTTGAAGTCCGGGATGAGTAGCTCGACGCCGGTGCCCGGGTTGACCTGGTGGATCTGCCGGACGGTCTCGGCGTACAGCCAGGCTCCGCCGTCCTCCAAATCGTCCCGGGCCACCCCGGTGACAGTGGAGTAGCGCAGACCCATCGCCTGCACGGAGGCAGCCACCCGGCGCGGCTCGTCCGCGTCGAAAGCGGCCGGCTTGCCGGTGTCGATCTGGCAGAAGTCGCACCGCCGGGTGCACTGGTCGCCACCGATGAGGAAGGTGGCCTCGCGGTCCTCCCAGCACTCAAAGATGTTCGGACAGCCGGCTTCCTGGCAGACCGTGTTCAGGCCCTCGCGCTGCACGAGGGAGCGGAGCTCGGTGTACTCCGGGCCCATCGTCGCGCGGGTCTTGATCCAAGAGGGCTTCTTCTCGATCGGCACCGCAGCGTTGCGTGCTTCCACGCGAAGCATCTTGCGTCCTTCAGGAGCGACAGCCATTTCTCGCTAACCTTCCATCGGGGGCTTACCGGCACCCTATGCCGGGGGATGCCGGAATGCTGGTGGGGGACCACATGGTGAGGAGACCTGGCTCACACCCGCCCTGCTCCCGCCGGGTCGTCCGGTGAACTCCTGATCGGACGACCCGCGGGCGGATCACGCGGGGACCCGGGCCAGGAGCGGGGTGAGGGCACCCGCCAGGTGGGGTTCGAAGGCATCCGCGCAGTCGGTGACCGTGATCTCCCGGCCGGTCAGTGCGGAGATCGAGGTGACACCGGCGTCGGTGATCCCGCAGGGCACGATCGCGGAGTAGGCGGCCAGCTGCGGGGAGACGTTGATTGCCACTCCGTGCATGGTCACCCCGCGGGCGACCCGCACCCCGATCGCGGCGATCTTGCGGTCCTGCCCACCGTCTGTGCCGCGGACCCAGGCACCGCTGCGTCCCTCCACCCGCTCCGCGGTGATGCCCCAGTGGGCGCAGGTCTCGATCACCGCGAGCTCTAGGGCCCGCACATAGGCCACCACGTCCACCGGCTCGGCCAACCGCACGATCGGATACACCACCAGCTGGCCGGGCCCGTGCCAGGTGATCCGCCCGCCGCGGTCCACGTCCACCACCGGGGTCCCGTCCGTGGGCCGGTCCCACGTCGCCGTGCGCCGGCCTGCGGTGTATACCGACGCGTGCTCCAGGAGCAGCGTGGTGTCCGGGCCGCCGTCGACCACCGCCTGGTGCAGATCTCGTTGCCGGTCCCAGGCTTCGTGGTAGTCGATGAGCGTGTCTCCCAGACCCCAACGGTGGCTGATCATGGACTCCACTGTATGCCTGCCTGGCTCGGCCGGGGCGGACCGGGGGAGTAGCGTTCATCAGGTGAGTGACATCCAGTGTGCAGCCCGGTTCCTGGTGGTCCGGCACGCTGAAGCGGCCTACCCGGAGCCGGACCCGGTGGGCGGACCGGACCTCGGCCTGACTGCGAACGGGCGTGCTCAGGCGCGGGAGCTCGCCGGCCGGCTCGCGGGGGAGCGGGTGGCGGCCGTGTTC
This sequence comes from Candidatus Ruania gallistercoris, assembly GCA_019116305.1. GTDB lineage: Bacteria > Actinomycetota > Actinomycetes > Actinomycetales > Beutenbergiaceae > Ruania > Ruania gallistercoris. The sequence goes on from DXBY01000202.1 coordinate 2,626, forward strand.
ACCTCCACGATGGGCCGCGCCGAGCAGACCGCACAGATCCTCGCCGACGAGCTGGATTTGGCGGCAGAGGAGCTGCCTGGGGTGCAGGAGTACGCGATCGGTGACCTGGTCGGCAGCCAGGATCAGGCCGCGGTCGATGCTGTGTTCCAGGCCTGGGTGGACGGCGACCTCAGCGCGGCCTACCCGAGCGGGGAGTCCGGTGCCGATCTGGTGGCCCGGTTCGGCGCCGCCCTGGAGCAGGTGGCCGACTCCTACCGCGGGGAGACCGTGGTGGTGATCAGTCACGGGGGAGTGATGTCGGTGGCGATCCCGCGCCTGGCCGGGCGCGGCACACCCGACCTGCTCGCTGCCCGCTGGATGCCGCACTGCGCGATCGCGCGGGTGGACGTGGACGCCGACGGCTGGGCACTGCAGCACTGGCCCGGCTCCGCCGACCCGGCCGCTGCCGCTGTGGACAACCTCGCTGAGTAACCCGATCTGAGCAGCGCCTGTGGATAACTCCCGCGTGAGCGGCACCGGTGCGGTTGTCTGGTCCGATGACCGCGACCGTGACGATCCCGGGGTACACCCTCACCGGTGTGGCCGGGATCGGCGCGCAGGGCGCCGTGCGCCGGGGCACCGATCCTGCCGGGCACACTGTGGCGATCCGGGTGATCGCCCACGCGCCGGCGGGACTGTGGGCACGCGCAGAAGCGGCAGCCCAGGTGCGCCATCCCGGCATTGCTGCGGTACGCGAGCTGGTGCCCGTCGGCGCCGGGTTCGCCGTGGTGCACGACTTCATCGCGGGCCCCACGCTGGCCACCCTCCGCGCTGCCCGTCGGGGGCTGAGCCTGCCCGAGTGCGCGCAACTGGCTGCCGACCTGCTGGACGCGCTGGCGGCGCTGCACGCGGTGGGGATCATCCACGGCGACGTCTCCCCAGCGAACGTGATCGTCACCCCGGGGGAGGAGGGACAGGGGCGGCCGGTGCTGGTGGACCTGGTCGGTGGCGCCGGCCCGGAGCGTGGAACTCGCGGGTTCCGGGCCCCTGAGGTGGAGACCGGGGCGGCGCCCGGGACCGCAGCGGACGTGTACTCGGCGGCGCAGGTGGCCCTGTGGGCGGCCGAGCCGGGCGCCCGGTCAGAGGTGGCGGCACTGCTCGCGCCGCTGCTCGATGCCGACCCGGGGCAGCGCCCGTCCGCACGCCGAGCAGGGCAGCTGCTCGACGGCGCAGCTCACCAGGCGATCCAGCTGGCACCTGCCGAGGTGCTCGCCTCGGCCACGCTGCGTGAGCATGCTGCCCGAGAGCTCACCACCCGGGCGCGTGAGCGCCGTGCCCGCCCGCGGCGGCGGCACCGGTCGGTCGGGCGGCGGCGGTGGCTGCTGCGCGGTGCCGGTGTGGCCGTGTTGCTCACGCTTGTGACCGGAACTCTGCTGTGGCTGGGCCCGGTGCGAAGTCCGGTTCCGGAGCTGCCGAAAGCTGGGCCGGAGAGCGCGGCGGCGGCCACGGTCACCGCAGCCGCGCGGGCAGTGGCTGAGGTGGCCGGTGATGCTTCCACGAACACGGCCACGAACACGAACACGGCCACAGACACCGACGCAGAGCTCGCCACTGCGGTCCGGGAGCTGCTCGCCAGACGAGATGCTGCACTCATGGCGCGGGACGCCGTCGCCCTGGCGGAGGTGACGGTACCCGGCTCACCCCTGGCGGCGGCCGATGCATCGCTGCTCGCCGACCTCACCGAGACCGGCCTGCAGCTGCGCGGCTACCAGACCGAGGTGCTGGACCTGACCGTGCTCAGGGCCGACCGTCGGACCGCGACCGTCCGAGCGGAGCTGCATCAGTTGGCGCACGAGCGGCTTTCCGGGCACGGGCGGGCCACGCAGGTACCTGATCAGCCGCCGCAGTGTGTGCAGATCCGGCTGGAGCGGGGGCCGGATTCCGTTCCCTGGCGTGCCGTCACGAGCGCACCCTGCTAGGCGGAGCCGTGTTGCTGCGGTGGCGGATGGCACCGGCGATGATGTCGTCGACCACTGCAGGGGTGAGGTCTCGTCCAGCGCAGATCAGGGCGGCGCGGAGGTCGCCGGGGTGGTAGCTGCGCGCTGGCATCCTGGCTTCCCTCCTGCTGCCTTGACCTGTCCTCACTGGGGATTCTAGCCTTGATGTTCACGCTGTGAACATAGTCGGTCGAGACGAAGGAGCTCCGCTGTGACCACCATCGCCAGCATCAGCCTCTCCCTTGACGGGTTCTACACCGCTGCGAACCCGAGCGAGCAGCATCCGCTCGGCATCGGCGGTGAAACGTTGCATGGGTGGTTCGCCCACGACGTTGCCGATCGCGGCCAGCTCACCGCGGACGAGGTGCTGGCGCCGGAGTTCGAGCGCACCGGGGCACTGGTGATGGGCTGGGACAGCTATGAGCATGCGCAGGCCCTGTGGGGACCGCACCCGCCGTTCGAGATGCCCATCTTCGTGCTCAGCCGGACCGCGCGCGACGACGATGTCCGGGAGGGGTCCACCTTTCATTTCCTGGACAGCTTCGATACCGCCATCGAACGGGCGAAGGCAGTAGCCGGTGCTCAGGCGGTGGGTTTGCATGGTGGCGGCGCGATCCGCCAAGGACTGTGTACGGGCGTGCTTGAGGAGCTACAGCTCCATCTGGTGCCGACCATTCTCGGGCAGGGGCGGGCGCTGTTCGCCGGCGTCATGGACGCCCCGGTCACCCTGGAACTGATCCGAGCCGCCGAGGGGCCGGGAGTGACGCACCTGAAGTACCGAGTGCAACGGAAGTGAGAGCGCGCGGTCAGCGGGAGCCGAGCAGGTGCTCCGCGGCCGGCTCCAGCTCGGGCCAGCGGAACTCGAACCCGTCGGCGAGCAGGTGATCCGGCGTGATCCTCTGCGAGATCGCCAGTTCTCCGGCGAACTGCCCGGCCACGATCTGCACCGCGAACAGCGGGATGGGCATGATGCCCGGCCGGTGCGCGGCACGAGCCAGTGCCTTCATCACCGCCGCGTTCCGGCGCGGGTGCGGCGCACTCAGATGAACCGGCCCATCGACCTCGGACGTGACCAGGTGCACCACGGCACGCACCCAGTCCTCCCGGGTGATCCACGGCCACCACTGCATGCCACCGGCGATCGGTCCGGCGATGCCCAGGCGTAGCGGCAGCGTCATCTGCGCCAGGGCACCACCGCCGGGGTCCAGCACGATCCCGGTGCGCAGGTGCACCACCCGGTGGCCTGCCTCCTTCGCCGGGGCGGTGGCGGCCTCCCAGGCCGCGCACACCCGGGCGAGGAACGAGTCTCCCGCAGGGTCCGCCGTCGAGATCTGCTCCTCGCCGCGGTCACCGTAGTAGCCGACGGCGGAGGCGTTGATCAGCGGGACCTCCGGACGCCCGGTGTGGGCCAGGGCTCGGGCGAGCAGGGTGGTGGAGGTGACCCGGGAGGTGATCAGGAGCTGGCGGCGCTGAGCGGTCCACCGTTTGTCGCCAACGCCCGCGCCGGCCAGGTTGACCACGGCGGTCACGCCGTCCAGCGCCTGCTCGGGCAGGTGCCCGGTGGCCGGGTCCCAGGTGATCTCGTCGTCCGTCCCGGCCGGGCGGCGCACCAGGTGGGTGACCTGGTGTCCGGCGGTACGCAGCTGCGCCAGGAGCGGCTGGCCGAGGAACCCGGAGACCCCGGCAGCAAGAATGTGTCCCATCCGGTCAGCCTGTCAGGAACGGCGGCCGGCCGCAGACCGATCGCCCACAATCGGGCCACCGAGACGACGATGCTCGCCGACCTGCACCAGGTCGACGAGCATCGCCGGTGGAGCAGTCGAGCTGCTCCTGAAGGGATCAGAGGCCGAGCTGGCCTTCGAAGTTGCCGTCCTCGAGCCGCTTCTTCATCGCGGTGAGGAAGCGGGAGGCGTCCGCACCGTCGATCAGGCGGTGGTCGTAGGAGATGGACAGGTAGACCATCTGTCGGACGGCGATCACGTCACCGCCGTCCGGACCGGGCACCACGACCGGGCGCTTGACGATCGTGCCCACCCCGAGCATCCCGACCTGGGGCTGGAACAGGATCGGGGTGTCGAACAGAGCACCACCGGAGCCGGTGTTGGTGATGGTGAACGTGCCACCGGCGAGCTCGTCCGGCTTCGCCTTGTTGGTCCGGGTGCGCTCGGCCAGGTCCGCGATGGAGCGCGCGATCCCGGCGAGGTTGAGGTCCCCGGCCTCCTTGATCACCGGCACGATCAGGCCGCGCTCGGTGTCCACGGCGATGCCGACGTTCTCCGAGCCGTGGTAGACGATCTCCTCGCCCTCGATGCTGGCGTTCAGCTTCGGATACTGCTTCAGCGCCTCGACCGCGGCCAGGGTGAAGAACGGCAGGTAGGTGAGCTTGACCCCCTCGCGGGCGAGGAAGTCGTCCTTGGCGCGGGCGCGCAGCCGGGCGATCTTGGTGACGTCCACCTCGAGCACCGTGGTCAGCTGCGCCGAGGTCTGCAGCGACTCCACCATCCGCTTCGC
>DXBY01000203.1 GCA_019116305.1 Candidatus Ruania gallistercoris
GGTCTGCAGGCCTGCGGTCAAGGCCGCCAGTGCGATCGACATCGGCACGAAGAAGTAGTGGTAGATCGTCACCACGGCGAACTGCAGCCGGGACAGGTCCAGGGTGTCCATCGCCTCGCTCCTTCTCTGTCATGTCGCCGCACCAACTATTACACACTGTAGTACGTGCCGTGTAGTACTACTTTGCTCGTTGTAAGATGGCGGTATGGCGATGGGTGAGCTGGAGAGCGCGGTGATGACCGAACTGTGGGAGGCCGCGCGACCGCTGACCGTGCGGGAGGTGCACGAGGCCCTCAGCGCCCACCGGTCGCTCGCCTACACCACGGTGATGACCGTGCTGGACCGGCTGGCGAGGAAGGACATGGTCACCCAGCGCCGGGACGGCCGAGCCTTCCACTACGCCCCCCGCTCCACCCGGGAGCAGCTCACCGCCGAGCTCATGCTGGATGCCCTCGGCGACTCCACCGACCCCGAGACCCGGGTGGCTGCGCTGCAGCATTTCGTGGGCCAGGTCAGCCCCGGCGAGGCAGCGGCGATCAGGGCTGCGTTGGATGGCACGGACTGAGGCCGAAGCTCTCGCGACAGGCGCCGTCAGGAGCCGGTCGTGACCGGCGTCGCGCTCGCGCTGCTGGCGGTGCTGCTGGCCTGGGCGGCGCCGAGCGCGCTGGCCCGGGCGGCGTGGGTAGAGCGGTCACCGCGTGCTGGGGTGGTGCTCTGGCAGGCACTCGCACTGGCAGCGGTGCTCGCGGCGATCGGGGCAGCGCTGGCTGCTCCGGAGGAGGCGCTGCGCGCCTGGACCGGATCCGTGGAGCTCGGGGTGGGCCTGCTGATCGCGGCCGGATGCGCGGCGGTGCTGGCCGGGGTCATCGTAATCCGCCTGGTGTGGGTGACCGTGCGGCTGGGCTTGCGCACCCGGCGGCGGCGCGCGCGCCACGCCCAGCTACTCGGGCTGCTGGACAGCCCGGACCCCACCGACCGGCGGATGCAGGTACTCGCAGGTCCGGTGCCGATGGCCTACTGCCTGCCGGGGCGGAGCCAGAAGGTGGTGGTCACCGACGCCGCACTCGCCCTCCTGAACGCGGCCGAGGTGGACGCGGTGATCGAGCACGAACGTGCGCACCTGCGTGCGCGGCACGATCTGGTGCTCGAGGCATTCACCGCTCTGCACGCCTCCTTCCCGCGGTTCGCGCGCAGTCGCCTCGCACTCGATGCCGTGCATCGGCTGCTGGAGATGCTTGCCGATGACGGCGCGGCGGGGCGAGCGGATCCGGCAGCGCTCAGCTCCGCATTGGCCAAGCTGGGCAGCACAGCGGAGAACGAGACCATCCGGGCACGGCGCACTCGGCTGGACCGGGGGCGGCCGGGCCACCGGCAGCTGGCCGGGGCCGGTGCCTACCTGGTGGCCGTGGCGGTGTTGGCTCTGCCCACGATGGTGCTGGTGGAGCCGTGGCTACAGGCGGCAGTGGCAGCGATCAGCAGCTGACCGGGCGGCGGTCGGGCAGCGACCAGGCAGCGCCGGGGAGCGGACGGCTGACCGGGCAGCCCCAGGCAACCCTCGACGCCCGGGCCCGGGCGATTCAGCGCCGGGCCCGCCGTACCAGGCTGCGGGAGAACAGCACCAGTGTGGCGCCGAGCAGTGCCAGGGCAGCGGCCAGACCAACCGGGCCGCTCGGGTCACCGGCACCGGTCTGGGCGAGCGGCGGCGGACTCGAGGCCGGTGGCGCCCCCGGGGCGGGCGGCTGGTCCGCCGGAGGTTCGCTCGGTGGCGGCTCCTCCGCCGGCGTTTCGTTCGGCGGTGGCGCCGTGGAGCAGGTCGGGGTGCCCGGCGGGTAGACGACGGTGACCGGCTCGGTGGTCGGGTTGACCGTCACAGTGATCTCCACCTCCGGGCGTGCCCAAGCGTAGGCGCCGTCCGGATTCTCGAACCAGGTGCCCTCGGCGTCCTGGTCCCAACCGGGCCAATCGATTCCGACCCCGTCCGGACCCACTGCCGCCCCCGGCCAGAGCACCTGCCCCGTGCCGACGTCCACGGTGACCGACTCGGAACCACCGTCACCGGTGAAGGTGATGATCGCCGTCGCCCCGGGTGCGGTCGTCTGGATGTCGTAACCGAGGTACGGCGCATCCGCCTCACAGAATGGCGTGACCGTTCCGGTGATCACATACATCTCGACGGCGGCGTCGTTGGTGTCCGTGACCGGTTCACCGCTGGGCGGCTGGCCTGTGACCGTGGCCGTGTTCATCAGGTCGCCGGTGATGCGGGTGCCGTAGGAGTAGACGAGCTCGCCGCCCGGAGCCAGCGGCACGGCGTCGTCACCGGAGACCAGCGTCATGTCCTCGTGGGTGATCCCCAGGTCCGGATCGTCCAGCTCCACCGGGTTCAGCGGCACCTCGCCGGTGTTGGTCACCTTGAAGCAGTACGTGACCGGCGTACCGGCCTCTCCTGAGACCCGCTCGTCGGTCCCCTCTACGCCGGGGCAGGTGGCGTCGGCACCCTCGAGCACCGTCTTCTCCAGGGCGATGTCCGGCGTCATCGGCAACGGCTCGACGGCGGCGTCGTTGGTGTCGGTGACCGGGTCGCCCTGATCGGTGGGGTAGCCGGTGACCGTGGCCGTGTTCACCAGCTCGGCGGTGATCGTGGAGCTGTAGGAGTAGACGAGCTCGCCGCCCGGCTCCAGGGCCACCGTGTCGTCGCCGGTGACCAAGGTCATGTCCGCGTGGGTGATCCCCAGGTCCGGATCGTCCAGCTCTACCGGGTTCAGCGGCACCTCGCCGGTATTGGTCACCTTGAAGCAGTACGTGACCGGCGCGTCGACCTCGCCGGTCACCAGCTCGTCTGTGCCCTCCACGCCGGGGCAGGTGGCATCGGCACCGGCGAGCACCGTCTTCTCCAGCGCGATGTCCGGTACCGGGGGAACGAAGGCCGGCAGGATCAGCAGGCCGGCGCCGCTCCAGGCACCGGACTCGGGCAGCCCGGGGTGGCCGCCGTTGTCCGCCGGCGACTCGAGCTGGAACGCCGTCCAGGTGGAACCCGCCGGAATCAGCACGTCGAACTGGATCAGGGCCTGCTCGGGGCCCACGTTCTCCCCGGAAAACGAGACCACCGGAGCATTCGGCACGGTAGCCGGGCAACCCTGGCCGGGCGGACTGAATGGCGCCACGAGCCCCTCCACACCGCCGTACGCCGGGTTCGCCACGCCGTCGTCATCCACGAGATCGTCCGTGCTCGCCGGGGCTGCCCCTGTGCCCGTGGCCACCCAGATGGAGGAGACGCGGCAGCTCGTCGCGTCGTAGTCCGCTCCGGCGTGCGACGTGGAGAACGAGGCGGTGTAGTCCTCGGCCAGTGGGTAGCCCCAGTCGTAGACGATGAGCTCGGTGGTGGGCGAGGAGGTGCTGTTGCCGCCGAAGTAGAAGTCGGCGCCGGTCTTCCAGATCACGGTGGCGACGTCCTCGCAGGGCGAGCTGTCGTAGACGAGGGTTACCGTGGCACCGCCCCAGCGGTTCTCGCCGCCGTCGACGCCATCGATGGGCGGGGTGATATTCACCGTATAGGTGCCGGCATCGCCGCCGGTGAACAGATCGGTGATGTCGGCGACATAGCCGTACGTGGTCGACGGTGGAGTGTCGGGCAGACCGGTCGCGTCGGTCGACTCCGTGCCGGCGTAGCTGCCTGAGGCCGTGCCGCCCGGACCAGCGACCTCGACGCCGATCGTGGGGTCAAGTGGTGCGGGCTGCCAGATCCCGGCCCACTCGATGATGACCTGCACCACCGGGCCCTCGGCGTCGAGGGTCAGCGTCTGCACGTCCGTGGTGTCGGCCATCGCGACGGCGCCGACGTCGTAGGCGAGGCAGCCATCGGGCGGCGGGGTCAGGTCGGTGACCTCCGCGTGCGCCGCGGACGGCCGCATGAGCAGCAGCGCCAGCGCGGCGACGGCGAGCACGATCGTGGCACGAACGGTTCTGCTGGCCGCGCTTGCGCGCGGGACCGTTAGGTTTGCTGGCACGGAAGGCCCCTCGGACGTCGGCAGTGACAGACAGCAGGATAGCGGGCACCTAGACGGATGTCTGTAGTTTCTGCACTCTCTTTCTGCCCGGGCCTCCCGACACCCTGTGCTGGCACGGCATCGACCCCGCCCGCACGCACCAATAGAAAAACGACCAAACCCCCACAACCGGGGTTCAGCCGTTCACGATGTCGTGAGACATCACGTGGCGGAGACGGTGGGAGCCTCCGCGACAACACGGCTCATCCCAATCGGGGGTGTAGGAGTTGGGGTCTGAAGCCGCCGGTCTCGAGCAGGCTTCGGGCGATGTAGTTGGTCGGGTTGCGGAACCCGAGTGCGGAGCCGCGCAGGTGTTCGAGCCGTCCGTTGAGCGCCTCGGTCGGCCCGTTGCTGGTGCCGGGTCGTTCGAAGTAGGCGAGCACGTCAGCGGCTCGCTTCTTCAGGGTCCGGCTCAGGGTGGTGAGCTCGGTGAGCACCTTGGGGACGCCGGCGCTGAGGTCGGTGATCAGCTTCTCCATGAGCTCGCGGCCACGTTGCCGGTCCTCG
>DXBY01000029.1 GCA_019116305.1 Candidatus Ruania gallistercoris
TTCATCGGCGGGCAGTGGCAACCGACGGCGTCGACGCTGCCGGTGGAGGATCCGGCCACCGGCGAGCTGCTCTGCGAGGTGGCCGATGCCACCCCGGCGGAGGCGTTGCCTGCACTGGATGCGGCCGCGGCCGCGCAGCCGGACTGGGCCCGCACCACACCGCGGGAGCGCAGCGAGATCCTCACCCGCGCCTACGACCTGATGATCGCGGAGAAGGAACGACTCGCCCTGATCATGACACTGGAGATGGGCAAACCGCTGGCCGAGTCCCGCGGCGAGGTCGGCTATGCCGCGGAGTTCCTGCGCTGGTTCGCCGAGGAGGCGGTGCGCATCGACGGCGGGTACATGAGCGCACCGGGCGGTGGGTCGAAATTCCTGGTGACCAAGCAACCGGTCGGGGTCAGCCTGATGATCACGCCGTGGAACTTCCCGCTGGCGATGGGCACCCGGAAGATCGGTCCGGCGATCGCCGCCGGTTGCACCTCGGTGATCAAACCGGCCGCGCAGACACCGCTGTCCACGATGGCGTTCGCCGAGCTGCTCACCCGGGCCGGCCTGCCGGACGGCGTGATGAACGTGGTGACCACCTCCAGCGCCGATGAGATGATGACCCCGCTGATCCTGGACGAACGCTCCCGCAAGCTGTCCTTCACCGGGTCCACCGGGGTGGGCAAGCATCTGCTCGAGCTGTGCGCGAAGACGGTGATGCGCACGTCGATGGAGCTCGGGGGCAATGCGCCGTTCCTGGTGTTCGCGGACGCCGACCTGGACGCGGCTGTGGACGGGGCGATGCTGGCCAAGATGCGCAACATCGGCCAGGCCTGCACCGCGGCCAACCGGATCCTGGTGCACCGCGACGTGGCCGCGGAGTTCGCCGAGCGCATCACCGCTCGGATGCGGGAGTTGCCGATGGGCCGCGGCACTGAGGATGGTGTGGTGGTCGGCCCGCTGATCGACGACCGCGCCGTGGCGAAGGTGACCGAGCTGGTGGCCGATGCCACTGATCGGGGCGCCACGGTGCACCTCGGCGGGCAGGCACACGGCGGGCCCGGGCACTTCTACCCGGCCACGGTGCTCACCGATGTCCCCCCGGAGGCGGCGATGGGCAGCACCGAGATCTTCGGCCCGGTAGCCGCCATCACCCCGTTCGACTCCGAGGAAGAGGCGATCGCCCTGGCGAACGACACGCCCTACGGACTGGTCTCCTACGCCTACACCCGGGACCTGTCCCGTGGGCTGCGCGTGGGAGAGGCTCTGGAGGCCGGGATGGTGGGGCTGAACCTCGGCGTGGTGTCCAACCCGGCCGCACCGTTCGGTGGGATCAAGGAGTCCGGCCTGGGCCGCGAGGGCGGCTTCCTCGGCATCGAGGAGTTCCTGGAGACCAAGTACATCGGGATCGCGACCTGACCGCCCGCGCACGTTCGCGCTCAGGTGCGCGGGGCACGGGGGCCGTGACACGATCGGGTCATGGCCGCCACCACTGCCGCGCAGCAGCGGCTCCGGGATCTGCGACTGCTGCGGCAGGTACGCGACAGGATCGACCGGGAGTACGCCCAGCCACTGAACGTCGAAGCACTGGCCCGCGGAGTGGGCATGTCCGCCGGGCACCTGAGCCGGCAGTTCCGCGCGGCCTACGGTGAGCCGCCGTACAGCTACCTGATGACCCGCCGGGTGGAGCGGGCGATGACCCTGCTGCGCCGGCAGGAGCTGTCCGTGACGGACGTGTGCTTCACCGTGGGGTTCTCGTCGCTGGGCACGTTCAGCACTCGGTTCACCGAGCTGGTGGGGATGCCGCCGAGCCAGTACCGGGACCAGCGGGCGGACGCGGTGCAAGGCATCCCGCCGTGCATGGCCAAACGGGTCACCAGACCGGTCAGGAATCAAGAAGCCGCCGGGAGAGCCGCGCTCTAGTGTGACGGACATGGATATCACGATTCACGCAAGCTTCCTCCCGCACACCGACGCCGAGGCCGCCCTGGGCTTCTACCGCGACGCGCTCGGCTTCGAGGTCCGCAAGGACGTGGGCTATCAAGACATGCGCTGGCTGACCGTCGGCCCGCCGGGGCAGCCAGACGTCAACATCGTGCTCTACCCGCCCACCGCTGATCCGAACATCACCGAGGAGGAGGGCCAGGTGATCACCGAGATGATCGCCAAGGGAACCTTCGCCAGTCTGATGCTCGCCAGCCCGGATGTGGACGCCGCCTTCGCCGCCGTGCAAGCCCACGACGTCGAGGTGGTGCAGGAGCCCACCGACCAGGACTGGGGGATGCGGGACTGCGCGTTCCGGGACCCGGCCGGCAACATGGTCCGGATGCAACAGGTCGACTGAGGCCGCCATGTGCAGCCCCGGCAAGGAGGGTCCGCCGCGGATGCGCAGTGCACCTCCTGATCAGCACCAGCCGATCACCGCCGGTCCCGTCGTGGCGAGCACCCCCGCGGTGACGAAGGACAGGTGTACGTTGTCCTGCGTCCGGTACGGATCCACGCTTCGCCGCCGGCGCACCCGGCACGCTCCCACTCGACCACCTGGTCCGCGCGACCAACCGAAGGAGAATCCGATGGCCACCACCACACCGTCCCCGGAAGGCACCCATGTGGCGGACAGCCACGAGAAGATCCGGGTGCACGGCGCCCGGGAGAACAACCTCACCGGTGTGGACCTGGAGATCCCGAAGCGCCGGCTGACCGTGTTCACCGGAGTCTCCGGGTCGGGGAAGAGCTCGCTGGTGTTCGACACGATCGCCGCCGAGTCGCAGCGGATGATCAACGAGACCTACAGCGCCTTCATCCAGGGCTTCATGCCCAGCCAACCGCGACCGGACGTGGACCTGCTGGACGGCCTGACTACCGCCATCATCGTGGACCAGGAACGGATGGGCGCCAACCCGCGGTCCACCGTCGGTACCGCGACGGACACGTACACGATGCTGCGGATCTTGTTCAGCCGGATCGGCACCCCGCACATCGGTTCGCCGCAGGCATTCGCGTTCAACGTCGCCTCGATCAGCGGTGCCGGCGCGGTGGAGATCGAACGCGGCGGGGAGAAGATCCGCGAGCGCCGCGACTTCGCCATCGTCGGCGGGATGTGCCCGCGGTGCGAGGGCCGTGGGGACGTCAGCGACTTCGACCTCACGGCGCTGTATGACGACACGAAGTCCCTGTCCGAGGGGGCGTTGACTGTGCCCGGGTTCAGCATGGACGGCTGGTACGGCCGGATCTTCGCCGGTGCCGGGTTGCCGATGGACACACCGATCGGGCAGTACACCAAGAAGCAGCGGCAGACCCTGCTCTACTCCGAGCCCAGCAAGATCAAGGTGGAGGGGGTCAACCTCACCTTCGAGGGGCTGATCCCGAAGATCCAGAAATCCATGCTGAGCAAGGACCGGGAGGCGATGCAGCCGCACATCCGCGCCTTCGTGGACCGGGCGATCACCTTCGACGTGTGCCCGGAGTGTGCCGGCACCCGCCTGAGCGAGGGAGCCAGGTCGGCGAAGATCGCCGGGATCAACATCGCCGAGGCCGCCACGATGCAGATCACAGACCTCGCCGAATGGGTGCGGTCCTTGGCCGAACCGTCGGTGGCCCCGCTCCTGGCCGCGCTGGGGGAGACGCTGGACTCGTTCGTCCAGATCGGACTGGGCTACCTGAGCCTGAACCGACCCGCCGGTTCCCTCTCCGGGGGTGAGGCCCAACGCACCCGGATGATCCGCCACCTCGGTTCCTCGCTCACCGATGTCACCTACGTCTTCGACGAGCCGACCATCGGACTGCACCCGCACGACATCGAGCGGATGAACGCTCTGCTGCTGCAGCTGCGGGACAAGGGCAACACGGTGCTGGTGGTGGAGCACAAACCGGAGACGATCGCGATCGCGGACCACGTGGTCGACCTCGGGCCGAGTGCCGGCGCAGACGGCGGCCGGATCACGTACGAAGGCAGTGTGGCTGGTCTGCGCAGCAGTGACACGATCACCGGTCGCCACCTGGACGACCGCGCCCAGCTGAAGGAGACGGTGCGCACCGGCTCCGGCGCGCTCGAGGTGCGCGGGGCCGCGACGAACAACCTGCAGGACGTGGATGTGGACATCCCGCTTGGCGTGCTCTGCGTTCTCACCGGGGTCGCGGGTTCGGGGAAGAGCTCGCTGATCGCCGGCTCGGTCGCGAAACGCGACGGGGTGGTGGTGATCGACCAGAGCGGCATCAAGGGCTCGCGCCGGTCCAACCCGGCCACCTACACCGGACTGCTGGACCCGATCCGGAAGGCGTTCGCGAAGGCCAACGGGGTCAAGCCGGGCTTGTTCAGCGCGAACTCCGACGGCGCCTGCCCGGCCTGCAAGGGCGCCGGGGTGATCTACACCGAGCTCGGGTTCATGGAGACGTTCTCCACCACCTGCGAGGAGTGCGAGGGCAGGCGGTTCCAGGCCGAGGTGCTGGAGTACACGTTCGGGGGTGCGAACATCGCCGAGGTGCTGGCGATGTCCGCCGCCGAGGCCGAGGCGTTCTTCGCCGACGGGGAGGGGAAGGTGCCCGCAGCGCACAAGATCCTCGACCGGCTGGTGGCGGTGGGCCTGGGGTATGTGAAGATCGGGCAGCCGCTGACCACGCTCTCCGGTGGTGAGCGGCAGCGCCTGAAGCTGGCCGTGCAGATGGGCACCAAGGGTGAGGTCTACGTACTGGACGAGCCGACCACGGGTCTGCACCTGGCGGATGTCGAACAGCTGCTTGGCCTGCTGGACCGGCTGGTGGACGGCGGGAAGTCGGTGATCGTGATCGAGCACCACCAGGCGGTGATGGCGCACGCGGACTGGATCATCGATCTGGGTCCGGGGGCGGGGCACGACGGCGGTCGTGTGGTGTTCGAGGGAACGCCGGCCGATCTCGTGGCCGGGACGAAGACCCTCACCGGCAAGCACCTGGCGGAGTACGTCGGGGCCTGACCGTGCCAGGCGAGGCAGGTGGCGCTCGTGACGGCGGACGCGCGCCTGGGGCGCGCCTCCGGTCCGCGGTGCGCACTCGAGGTGCTCAGCTGAGCCTGCCGGAACGCCCGAAGCGCGCAAGGTAGTGCCAGACCCGTTTGAGCACCTGTAGGTCGTGCTGCCCGGAGCGGGCCGCACGACCGATCAGGTCCGGGGTGAGGTCCGGTCCCAGCGACCGGGCGAGGCGGACGTACTTCTCACCCCGGTACGTCGAGTCCAGATCGGCGGTGGCGACTCGGAACCCGGGGTGATACCGCACCGGGCAGCCGGCCGTGGCAGCGGCCGCGGCCACTGCCGTGTCGGCGAAGCACGGGTCGAGCACGATCGCCTCGACGTCTCGCGAGAGCAGGACCGGTCCGTGCACCTGGGCCTCGACCGCCTCGTCCAGTGGGTCCAGATCGGTGGCCTGATCCGCGAGTGCGCAGAGCTCCGAAAGCGCCTCGGGACCGCCGAAGTGCTCCGGTTCGAACACCGAGTCCGGGAAGCAGAAGGTGGTGCGCTCCAGGACCTCGGGCCGCAGCTGGAGGTAGGCGGAGCCGAATCGGATCGCACCACCGTAGGGGTCGGCGCGCCGGTTCCAGGCCCCGTACACCGGGCGCTCCTCGGCCGGGCGGGCGTCGTACCGGCCCGCGAAGAGCCGGCTCTCCCAGCGCCAACGGTCGCCACCGGGGTAGGCGGTGAGTCCGCCGTTGGAGATGCCGGTGACGAACTGGGAGCGGTACACGCCGCTGGCCGCGAGCGCCTCGATCACCGTACCCGCCTGGTGGGGCCAGTCCGGATGGAACTGCAGGGTGACCGCACGCCGGAAGGGCGCTTCGCCTGGTTCGAACCCGCCACTGGCCATCCTGATCCTCCGCCCGACCGCGATCAGTGCTCGTCATCATGCCAGTCGGGCCCGGTG
>DXBY01000204.1 GCA_019116305.1 Candidatus Ruania gallistercoris
GGCGACCGGGTGGGGGTACGACTGCACGGGGAACCGTTGCAGCGTGCGCGCACCGGGGAGCTGCCCTCGGAGGGAGTGGTCCGCGGCGCTGTGCAGGTCCCGGCCAGCGGGCAGCCGCTGATCTTCGGTCCGGACCACCCGGTGACCGGCGGCTACCCGGTGATCGGCGTGCTCACCGACGATGCCGCTGATGCCGCCGGGCAGCTCCGCCCGGGTGCACAGCTGCGCTTTCGGCGGCGCGGGCACCCCCGGGCGGAACGGTAGCGTGAACCCATGTCTGCCAGTGAACTCCCCGAGGTGCCCCCGGAGACCAAGGACTGGACCTGGGTGCTCACCGAGCGCTGCCCGCAGTGCAGCCTGGAGGCAGGTGTGCTCACCCTGGCGGAGATCCCGGCGGTGATCCGGGCCCAGGTGCAGGTCTGGCCGGTGGTGCTGCTGCGCGCCGATGTGCGTCAGCGTCCCGAACCGCAGGTGTGGTCACCGCTGGAGTACGGCGCACACACCCGGGACGCGCTCGCACTCTTCACCGACCGGCTAGCGTTGATGCTGGCCGAGGAGGAGCCGACCTTCCCGGACTGGGACCCGAACGAGGCCGCTCTGGCTGGTCGCTACCACGAGCTCGACCCGGAGGCCCTCTCCGCGGAGATCCTCACCGCTGCTGAGGCCCTGGCCGCAGCGGCCGAAGCGGTGCCGCCGGAGGCGGTCGAGCGGCGCGGGCTGCGCAGTGATGGTGCCGCGTTCACGGTCACCACCCTGCTGCAGTACCTCGTGCATGATCTCGTGCACCACCTCTGGGACGTCAGCGGCGAGCCGCCCGGCAGTTCCGCACCAGCACCTCAGATGGAGGCGGAGGCGCTGCAGGCGACCCGTCCGCGTGCCGAGGTGCTCGGCGAGGTCCGTGCCGCCGGTGCGATTCCCGACGGCGGCGCTCCCGTTGGCGAGGTTCCCTCGCCAGAGTCTGTCGCCGGCCCGGCAGGGCCGGTGGCCGGCGGTGCTCCCGCGGAAGCGGTGGAGGCGCCCGCCGCCGCAGACACGGCGGACGCCGCATCTGCTGAGGACGCTGCTGCCGAGACCGAGGACCAGGTTCCCCCGCTGCAGGCATTCGCCCACCGGCACCGCCGGGCGTTGGGCATCCTGATCGGGATCATCTGCGCCGCGCTCGCGGTCGCGTTCGCCACAGTGGCCGCTCCAACCACCACCGGCGGCGGTGTCCGGGCGTTCCTGGTGCACTGGACCGTGCCTGCGGTCTGGGCCCTGATCGGCGCAGTGGCGATCACCTGGGCGCTCGCGGTGCGCCGTCAGATCATCAACATCCTCGCCTACGCCGCGGTTGCGTGCTGGGTGATCTACCTCGGCGCCCGGATGCTCTGAGGTGCCGGCAGCGGCGGTCGGGAGCAGCCGGTGCCGTCGGTAGACTTCTGCGCATGTCCACCATCAACTCTGACGAGGTCGCACGCCTGGCCGCACTGGCCCGGATCGACCTCCGGCCCGAGGAGATCGAGAGGCTGGCCGGAGAGTTGGACGTGATCGTCCAGGCCGTGGCCACCGTCTCCGAGGTGGCCGGCGACGACGTGCCCGCTACCTCCCACCCGATCCCGCTGACGAACGTGCTCCGCGAAGACGTGGTCGGTCAGACCCTGCCGGTCGATGAGGTGCTGGCGCAGGCACCGTCCGCCGAGGACGGACAGTTCGCCGTTCCGCAGATCCTGGGGGAGGACGCATAGTGACCGAGTCGACCGACCTGACCCGCCTGACCGCCGCAGAGCTCGCCGCCCAGCTCGCCGCCGGCGAGGTCTCCAGTGTGGCGGCCACCCAGGCACACCTGGACCGGATCGCTGCCGTGGACGGCGCCGTGCACGCCTTCCTGCACGTGAACACCGACGAAGCCCTCGCCGCGGCCGCCGACGTCGACGCCCGCCGGGCCGCCGGTGAGGAACTCGGTCCGCTGGCCGGGGTACCGATCGCGGTCAAGGACGTCGTGGTCACCCAGGGCCAGCCCACCACCGCGGGTTCGAAGATGCTCGAGGGCTGGCTCCCGCCCTATGACGCCACGATCGTGCAGCGACTGCGTGCGGCTGGGATGCCGATCCTGGGCAAGACGAACATGGACGAGTTCGCCATGGGGTCGAGCACAGAACATTCAGCGTATGGCCCCACCCGCAACCCGTGGGACACCGACCGTATCCCCGGTGGCTCCGGTGGCGGCTCCGCTGCCGCCGTGGCCGCGTACGAGGCCCCGCTGGCGATCGGTACCGACACCGGCGGCTCGATCCGCCAACCAGCCGCGGTCACCGGCACCGTCGGCATCAAGCCCACCTACGGCGGCGTCTCCCGCTACGGCCTGATCGCGCTGGCCTCCAGCCTGGACCAGGCCGGCCCGTGCGCACGTACGGTGCTCGACTCCGCACTGCTGCACGACCTGATCGGCGGCCATGACCCCCGGGACTCCACCTCCCTGCCCGAGGCTCCGCCGTCGTACGCCGACGCCGCCCGGCAGGGCGCCAGCGGCGACCTGAGTGGGCTGAAGGTGGGCGTGGTCACCCAGCTCGGCGGCGAGGGCTACCAGGCGGGGGTGAGCGCCGCGTTCGAGGCCAGCCTGGACCAGCTGCGCGCCGCCGGCGCGGAGATCGTGGAGGTCTCCTGCCCGAGCTTCGAGGCCGCGCTCGCCGCCTACTACCTGATCCTGCCCTCCGAGGCCTCGAGCAACCTGGCCAAGTTCGACGGGATGCGGTTCGGGCTGCGGGTGGAACCCACTGAGGGTCCGGTGACCGCCGAACGGGTGATGGCCGCGACCCGCGGTGCCGGGTTCGGTGACGAGGTCAAGCGGCGGATCATCCTCGGCACCTACGCCCTCTCCGCCGGCTACTACGACGCCTACTACGGCTCCGCACAGAAGGTCCGCACGCTGATCCAGCGGGACTTCGCGGCCGCCTTCGAGGTCGCCGATGTGCTCGTTTCGCCGACCGCTCCCACCACCGCGTTCCGGTTCGGGGAGAAGGTCGACGACCCGCTGGCGATGTACCTCAACGATGTCGCCACCATCCCGGCGAACCTTGCCGGCGTGCCCGGCATGTCCGTACCGAACGGACTGAGCGACGACGGTCTGCCGGTCGGGTTCCAGGTGCTCGCCCCGGCCCGCCGCGATGAGCGCCTGTACCGGGTGGGCGCAGCGTTGGAGGCCCGGCTGAACGAGGCGAACGGCGGACCGCTACTGGCCCGCGCCCCTGAGATCGAGGTGACGGCATGACCACGCTGGTCGACTACGACGACGCGATCGCCCGGTTCGACCCGGTGCTCGGCATCGAGGTGCACGTGGAGCTGGGCACCGCCACGAAGATGTTCGACGACGCCCCCGCCTCCTTCGGTGAGGTTCCGAACACCTCGGTCACCCCGGTCTCCCTCGGCCTGCCCGGCGCACTGCCGGTGGTCAACGCCCGTGCGGTGGAGTATGCGATCCGGATCGGGCTGGCGCTGAACTGCCAGATCGCCGAGACCTGTCGGTTCGCCCGGAAGAACTACTTCTACCCGGATGTGCCGAAGAACTTCCAGACCTCCCAGTACGACGAGCCGATCGCCTACGAGGGCCACCTGGACGTGGAGCTGGACGACGGCGAGATCTTCCGGGTGGAGATCGAGCGCGCGCACATGGAGGAGGACGCCGGCAAGAACACGCACGTCGGCGCTACGGGGCGGATTCACGGCGCGGACTACTCGCTGGTGGACTACAACCGGGCCGGGATCCCGCTGGTGGAGATCGTCACCAAACCGATCACCGGTGCCGGGGACCGGACTCCCGAGGTGGCCCGTGCCTATGTGTCCGCGCTGCGGGACATCTTCCGGGCCCTCGGCGTCTCGGAGGCGCGGATGGAACGCGGCAACGTCCGCGCGGACGTGAACGTCTCGCTGCGCCCCTCCCCGGACGCGCCGCTCGGGACGCGCACCGAGACGAAGAACGTGAACTCGTTCCGCTCCATCGAGCGGGCGGTGCGGTACGAGATCTCCCGCCAGGCGGCAGTTCTCGACGGCGGAGGTTCCGTGTTGCAGGAGACGCGCCACTTCCACGAGGAGGACTCGAGCACGTCCAGTGGTCGGGTGAAGTCCGATGCGGACGACTACCGCTACTTCCCGGAGCCGGACCTGGTGCCGCTGGCGCCCTCCCGCGACTGGGTCGAGGAGATCCGCGCCGGCCTGCCAGAACTCCCGTCGGTGCGCCGCCGGCGGCTCCGCGAGGAGTGGGGCTACTCCGAGGAAGAGATGCGGGATGTGGTCAACGCCGGCGCCCTCGAGGTGATCGAGGCGACTGTGGCCGCTGGTGCCGGTGCCCCTGCTGCACGGAAGTGGTGGATGGGCGAGCTGGCCCGCACTGCCAAGGAGCGCGGGGTGGAGCTGGCCGAGGTCGGCGCCACCCCGGAGCAGGTGGCCGGGCTGCAGGCGCTGGTCGAGACCGGTCGGGTGAACGACAAGCTGGCCCGGCAGGTGCTCGAAGGGGTGCTCGCCGGGGAGGGGAGCCCGGAAGAGGTGGTCACCGCCCGCGGGCTGGAGGTGGTCTCCGACGACGGACCGCTGCTGGAGGTCATCGACACCACGCTGGCCGACCAACCGGACATCGCGGAGAAGATCCGCTCCGGGAACCTCGGCCCGATGGGTGTGATCATCGGAGCGGTGATGAAGGCCACCCGCGGCCAGGCGGACGCCGGCCGGGTGCGTGAGCTGGTGCTGGAGCGGCTGGGCTGACGTCGCTATTGCGTCAGGAGCCGTTGACCAGCCGGCGCGCGACCTCGGAGTGCCGAGCGATCAGCGCCTCGGTGTCCAGGCCCACCACCCGGGAGTCGACCACCCGCCACTGGCCGGCCACCATCACCCGGTCGGCGCGCTCCACCCCGCACAGCAGCAGCGCGGTGAGCGGGTCGTGCGAGCCGGAGAAGGCCAACCCCTCAGGGCGGAACAGCGCCAGGTCCGCCTGTGCGCCCGCGCGGATCGTGCCGATATCGGTGCGGCCCAGCGCGGCCGCCGAACCGCGGGTGGCCCAGTCCAGCGCCCTCCCGGTGGTGACAGCCTCGGCGCCGTAGCGCAACCGTTGCACGTAGAGCGCCTGGCGCACCTCGCGGATCAGGTTCGAGGAGTCGTTGGACGCCGAACCGTCCACGCCGATGCCCACTGGCGCGCCGGCGTCCTGCAGCTCCACGGCCCGGGCGATCCCGGAGGCCAGGCGCATGTTCGAGCTCGGGCAGTGTGCCACAGCGGTGCCGGCAGCACCCAGGCGGGCGATCTCGCCGTCGTCGAAATGGATCCCGTGCGCCAGCCAGGTCCGGTCGCTGAGCCAGCCGACCGATTCGAGGTAGTCCACAGTGCGCATCCCGAAGTGCTCCAGGCAGTAGTCCTCCTCGTCCAGGGTCTCCGCCAGGTGCGTGTGCAGCCGGACGTCCAGCTTCTCAGCGAGATCGGCACTGTCGGCCATCAGCGTGGTGGAGACCGAGAACGGTGAGCAGGGGGCCAGCGCGATCTGGACCTGCGCCCCGTCACCGCGCTCGTGGTAGGCGCCCACCAGCCGCTCGGAGTCGGCCAGGATGGTCTCTGCATCCTGCACGGTGTGCTGTGGCGGCAGACCGCCCGCGTCCTCGCCCACGCTCATCGAGCCACGGGTGAGCACGGCGCGCATGCCCAGCTCACGGGCGACCTCCACCTCCACGTCGATGCTCACCTCGGCGCCGTCCGGAAACAGGTAGTGGTGGTCCGCAGCCGTCGTGCAGCCAGACTCCAGCAGCTCGGCCATCGCCACGGTGGTGGCGAGGCGCATCGCCTCCGCATCCAGGCGCGCCCACACCGGGTAGAGCGCCACCAGCCAGTCGAACAGCTTGCTGTTGGCTACCGGCGGCCAGGCCCGGGTCAGCGTCTGGTAGAAGTGGTGGTGGGTGTTGACCAGCCCGGGCGTGATCACATGTGCCGAGGCGTCGAAGGTCTCCGCAGCCGGTGACGACGGCTGCGAGCCGGACGCGATCAGCTCGAGGATCGTGCCGGCGGCGGTATCCACGACCAGACCGCCGCCAGCGGCGTCGGGCGGAGTTTCGGCGCCCAGGTGGATCGCCGAGGGGTTCTTCAACCACAGTGTGCTCATGACCGTGCTGCCTCTCTGCGGCGGCACCGGCCGGGGGCGAAGCGCCGCCAGCTCAGGTTTTGCGGCGTCTGCTGCTCCGCCGACCGGACGACCTCGTCCGGCGCACGGCACGCTAGCCCGGTGATCTGATCGCCGTCAAGAGGTGAATCCTCTCCCGATTTCTCTTGAGATCGAGAGACCTGCTATCGTTACCGGAAAGTGAAAGTCCGCGATACGGAATATATGCGCGACAGGGTTCGTGTCGGACCTGGGCCGTCCGCCCAGGGGCGCACGATGGCGCGCGGCGGTACCGTGGCGATCGCGGGCACGCGCGAGGAGCTTTCGAGCATGGGAGATCAGATGGGCAACGTCAGCGGAATCGAGATCGTCGGCCAGCTACCCGATCGCGGCCAGGAGGTGCTCACCGAGGCCGCCCAGGGGCTGATCGTCCAGTTGCACCGGGCCCTGAACGCCCGCCGGATCGAGGCGCTCGCCGCCCGCGAGCAGCGCGTGGCCGACCTCGCAGCGGGCGGCACCCTGGACTTTCTCGCCGAGACCGCCGACGTCCGCAGCGACGAGAGCTGGCAGGTGGCGCCGCCGGCACCGGGGTTGGCGGACCGGCGGGTGGAGATCACCGGCCCGACGGACAAGAAGATGACCATCAATGCCCTGAACGCCGGCGCCAAGGTGTGGCTGGCCGACCAGGAGGATGCGAACACCCCGCACTGGGAGTCGGTGATCGGTGGTCAGCTGAACCTCCTCGATGCGATCAACCGCACGATCGACTTCACCGCCGAGAACGGCAAGTCCTACGCGCTGAAGCCGGACGAGGAGCTGGCCACGATCGTGGTCCGTCCCCGTGGCTGGCACCTGGACGAGAAGCATGTGCTGGTCGACGGCGAGCCCACCTCAGGTGCGTTGGTGGACTTCGCGCTGTTCGTCGCCACCGCCGGCCTGCGGCAGATCGAGAAGGGGCAGGGCCCATACTTCTACCTGCCGAAGATGGAGCACTACCTCGAGGCGCGGATGTGGAACGACGCCTTCAACCTCGCCTCGGACACGCTCGGGTTCGCCCGCGGCACCATCCGGGCCACCTGCCTGATCGAGACCATCCCAGCCGCGTTCCAGATGGAGGAGATCCTCTATGAGCTCCGCGAGCACTCCGCGGGGCTGAACGCCGGCCGCTGGGACTACCTGTTCTCGGTGATCAAGAACTTCCGCACCCGCGGCAAGGAGTTCCTGCTCCCGGACCGGAACGCGATCACCATGACCGTGCCGTTCATGCGTGCCTACACCGAGCTGCTGGTGCGCACCTGCCACAAACGCGGTGCGCACGCGATCGGCGGGATGGCCGCCTTCATCCCGAGCAAGGACGAGCAGGTCAACGCCGCCGCCTACGAGAAGGTCCGGGCGGACAAGGCCCGCGAGGCCGGTGACGGCTTCGACGGATCCTGGGTGGCCCACCCGGGCATGGTGTCCACCTGCAAGGAGGTGTTCACCGAGGTGCTCGGCGAGCGCCCGAACCAGATCGACAACAAGCGCGAGGACGTGCACGTCACCGCCGCGGACCTGCTCGACATCGCCTCCACCCCGGGTGAGGTCACCGAGGAGGGGCTGCGCAACAACATCGACGTCGCGCTGCAGTACCTGCGCGCTTGGCTCGGTGGGCTCGGCGCGGTCGGCATCCACAACCTCATGGAGGATGCCGCGACGGCGGAGATCTCCCGGTCGCAGATCTGGCAGTGGCTGCACAATGACATCGAGCTGGCCGACACCGGTCGGGTGGTCACCGCCGAGCTGGTCGAGCAGCTGGTGGCCGAGGTGATCCCCACCCTGCCCGGCGAGCCCTCGGACTACGACGACGCCAAGTCCCTGTTCCTGGAGGTGGCGGTCTCCGACGAGTACGCCGACTTCCTGACCGTGCCCGCCTACGAACGGATGGCCTGATGACTACGCTGACTCCGGGCGACATCGCCCCCGACTTCACCCTGAGCGACCAGCACGGCGCCGAGATCTCTCTGACCGACGCCCGTGCTGGAGCAGAAAAGGGCGTGATCGTGTACTTCTACCCGAAGGCGGCCACCCCCGGGTGCACCACCGAGGCCTGCGACTTCCGGGACAACCTGTCTTCGCTGGCCGCTGCCGGCTACCAGGTGATCGGGCTCTCCCCGGACCCGGTGGAGGACCTGCGTGCCTTCGCCGAGGCCGAGTCGCTGACCTTCCCGCTTGCCGCGGATACTGACCACTCGGTAGCCGAGGCGTATGGCGCGTGGGGTCCGAAGACGATCAACGGCCAGACCTTCGACGGGGTGCGTCGGTCGACCTTCGTGGTGAACCCGGACGGGTCGGTGCGCCTGGCGCACTACGACGTGGACGCCAACGGGCACGTGGCCCGGCTGCGCGCGGAGCTACTCGGCTCCTGACCTCAGAGCGGCACCGATACGCGAGTGGCCCGGTTCCTGCAGGAGCCGGGCCACTGGTGCATCCATCACCTGGCTCAGCGGGCGCCGGCACCAGCCGGGACCGCACAACGCGCCGAGGTCGGCCTCGATCTGACATGGTGAGACGAGCAGGTGATGCCGGCTCACCGGGCCGGCGCAAGGAGCGTCGACGGAGAGGAAGAGCTGACGACATGCATGAGGTGAGAGCCGTAGTGGTGAAGGGCAAGAACGAGCCCGCCACCGTGGAGACGATTCTGGTGCCCGACCCCGGTCCGGGGGAGGCGCTGGTGGATGTGGTGACCTGCGGAGTGTGCCAGACCGACCTGCACTACAAGGTCGGTGGGGTCAGCGACGACTTCCCGTTCCTGCTCGGCCACGAGGCCTCCGGTGTGGTGGCCGCAGTGGGTGAGGGCGTGGACGAGGTGGCCGTGGGCGACCGGGTGATCCTGAACTGGCGCGCCGTGTGCGGCGACTGCCGCGCCTGCCGCAAGGGGCAGCCCTGGTACTGCTTCGCCACCCACAACGCCACGCAGAAGATGACCCTGACCGATGGCACCGAGCTCTCCCCGGCGCTGGGAATCGGCGCGTTCGCGGAGAAGACACTGGTGGCCGCGGGGCAGTGCACCAAGATCGAGGGCGACCTGGAGTCGGAGCAGTACGCCGCGGTCGGGCTGCTCGGTTGCGGCGTGATGGCCGGGATCGGCGCTGCGATCAACACCGGCGCCGTGCAGCGCGGGGAGTCGGTGGCGGTGATCGGCTGCGGCGGGGTCGGTACGGCCGCAGTGGCCGGGGCGGTGCTGGCCGGAGCGACCACGATCATCGCCGTGGACCTCGACGACGCGAAGCTCGCCACCGCTGAACGCTTCGGTGCCACGCACACGGTGAACGCCGGGGGTCAGGACCCAGTGACAGCGATCCAGGAGCTGACCAGCGGGTTCGGCGCCGATGTGGTGATCGACGCCGTCGGCATCGCGGCCACGTTCAGGCAGGCCTTCCAGGCACGAGACCTGGCCGGCCGGGTGGTCCTGGTCGGTGTGCCCGATCCTGG
>DXBY01000205.1 GCA_019116305.1 Candidatus Ruania gallistercoris
CATCCCGGCGGCGCGGGCAGACGTGTTCGGGGAGAACGCCGTGGTGGAGACGATCCCTGCGGTGACCGGCGAGCTGAGCCAGCGGGACCGGCTCCAGTACCTGCGGGCGCGGGTGCGGGGTATCCTGGCCGCGTACCCGGGGATCACCCAGGTGGTGGAGATCGGTACGACGACGTCCCTGGCCGGTATCGTGCCGCCGAGTGTGCAGCTGGTGCTGGCCGCACCGGCCGGTTCCAGCCGTACCGGTGCGCCCCGGTGGCAGCTGACCGCGCCCGATGGCAGCGAGCCGGCCCGCATCCGCGCCGGGCGGGGGCCCCGGGACCTCGTCCAGCGCGGGATCAACCTGGTGCGCCAGCATGCTCCGCGGCCGGTGATCCGCCTCGGGCTGATAGCCAAACGGGGTAGCCGCCGGCTCCGCCACAGCGCCTTCGGCCGGCTCGCTCCGCACGGGGTGCTGATCGCGCAGCGGTCCCAGCTGCCCCGGCTGCCCACCCCGGTGACCTCGGTCACCGCCGACCGGCCCGCCGGCCTGTTCGTGGTGACCGACCCGGGGCTCGATGCGGAGCAGACCATCCGCGCGATCGTGCAGCGCGCCACGGTGAGCAACGCCTTCCGCCCGGTGCTGTTGGCACCGGCCAGCTGGATCACCGCCGCTGCTCGGGCCCGTGTCGCCGTGGAGACCCTCCATCCCCGGGGCGGCGATGCCGCGGCGTATACTCCCCAGTGGTCGGGCTATCTGCGTCGTCGGACCGCCGAGGTGGTGCAAGCATTCCAACCGGCGTTCGCGGCGACGATCCGATGTGACCCGGACGCGTCGTCGACATCCTTGACCGAGGCACTCGATGTCGCTGAGGAACTGAGCACGCAGCGAACTGCGTCGGGTGGCACAGGTTAGGAACATGGTGGGCAGAGTCGTTGGAGTGCGCGCGAGCGCTGCTGCTGGGGCCCGGCAGCTGCGATCGGTGCTCGGCAGCGTGCGTCGCAAGTACCGTGCCGGGCGCCGGCTGCTGCGGGAGCTGCGCAAGCTGGGGCGCAAGGAACGGCAGTGGGACGTCCCGCTGCGGATGCGCCGGCCGAAATGGTGGCTGCAGGGCTTCCTGTCCCGCAGCACCGTGCTCTACGACCTGGACCGCACCGACCCCAGCCAGTACGTCTCCGACCTGCAGCGGGTGTTCCGCACCAAGCGGATGGTGAACGAACGCCTCCAGGACGTGATCAACAACAAGTTCACCACCCACCTGTTGCTGCGTGCGATGGATGTGCGCTCTCCCGAGCTGCTCGGGGTGTACTCCCGCGGTGCAGTGCACCCGTTCCCGGCGGACACCCGGATCGAGCTGGCCGCCTACGTCGAGAACCTGCCCGTGGGGGAGACCGTCTTCTTCAAGGTGCTCGCCGGAGCCGAGGGGAAGAACATCTTCGCCCTGCACCGCCTCGATGCCGGCCGGATCCGGGTGAACAAGGACGTCATGTCGATCCCGGCAGCGGTGCGCCTGCTGGGCGGGCAGGACCGGCCGTTCATCATCGAGCGCGGTCTGGAGCAGCACTCGGCGATCTCCGCTCTGTACCCGGGATCGGTGAACACCGTGCGGGCGCTGACCATGCTGGACGTGACCAACGGCCACGAACCGTTCATCGCCCTGGCTGTGCAGCGGATCGGCTGCCGGCGGTCGGAGCCCTCGGACAACTGGAGCCGGGGCGGGCTCAGCGCCCGGATCGACCTTGACACCGGCCGGTTGACGGCGGCGACGCGACTGCCGGACAGCAACGTCAAAGAGTGGTTCGACGTGCACCCGGACACCGGCGCGCAGATCGCCGGGGTGACGTTGCCGCACTGGGAGGCCACGCGGGAACTGATCCTGCACGCCGCGCAGGTGCTGTCCTTCATGGAGTACGTCGGCTGGGACATCGTGATCGGCCCGGACGGTCCGTTGGTGCTCGAGGCGAACATCAACACCGGGGTGAACGTGCTCCAGTCGCACCGGCCGCTGTTCACCGACCCCCGGGTCCGCGCGTTCTACGCGGAACGGGGTGTGCGCACCGGGCTCGGGGACGAGCCGACCGTCGTCGTCGATGAACCGGTCTGAGCAGATGGTCCACCAGGTGATGCCCGACTCGGCCGGTCGAGTCCTCGGCGTGCTCGGCGGGATGGGACCCGCAGCCACGGCGGACTTCCTGGACAAGCTGGCGGCCCGTACCCCTGCCGCCCGCGACCAGGAGCACATCGCCACGATCGTCTACTCCGACCCCAGTACGCCGGATCGGTCCGATGCGATGGTGGCCGGTGGACCGGACCCCGCCCCGGCGCTGGTGCGGGGGATCGAGTTCCTCTGCTCCGCCGGGGTCAGCGCGATCGTGGTCCCGTGCAACTCTGCACACTTCTGGTTCGACCAGATGCAGCAGGCGGCCACGGTACCGGTGCTGCACATCGTCGACGCCGTGGCCGAGCAGGTCCGTAGCACCGGTCCCGGGATCACCCGCCTGGCCCTGATGTCCACCGACGGCACCGCCCGCTCCGGGGTGTACCAGCGGCTGGCTGCCCACGGTCACGAGCTGATGGACCTCACCGACCTGGGCGAGTCCAGCCCGGTGACCCGAGGCATCCGGCAGGTCAAGGCCGGAGACCTGGCCGGCGCGCGGGAGACGCTCACCGGTGCCGCCCACCTCTTGGTCGAGCGCGGGGCCGAGGGCATCATCTATGGCTGCACGGACATCTCCGCGGT
>DXBY01000206.1 GCA_019116305.1 Candidatus Ruania gallistercoris
GATGATCTACGACGGTGTGCTGATCCCGAACTTCGAGCTCGGCCACCTGGAGCTGGACGGTCATGACGCAGAGACCCGCGCCGCCTCCTCGATCAAGGACGAGGAAGGGCTGTCCTACCCGGAGTGGGCGCAGCGGCTGCAGCGCTACTTCTCGCATGTGGAGTTCTTGTTCTCCCCGGATCTGTTCGTGGTCGGCGGCGGCGTTTCCAAGGAGCACGAGCAGTTCCTGCCGCTGCTGGACCTGAAGACCCCGATCGTGCCGGCGAAGCTGCGGAACAAGGCAGGCATCGTGGGGGCGGCGGCACTGGCCGCGGACAACGCCTGACCCCTGGGGTCGTCCGGTCAGGAGTGCACTCGAGCGCACCTTTGATCGGACGACCCGAGGGGGATGAGTCGGCCGGTACGCCGGGTTCTGTCCCGGAGCCTTGCCCCGGTGGCGGCCATCCATCTACGACGTACGTTGCCGCACGCCTCCAGCGACCTACCCGGAAGCTCGGGCGGGCAGCCCTCGAGCACTTCCTGTCTGGTCTTGCTCCGGGTGGGGTTTACCGAGCCGCACCGGTCACCCGGTGCGCTGGTGGTCTCTTACACCACCGTTTCACCCTTACCGCCCGGCGAACCGGGCGGCGGTCTGATTTCTGTGGCACTGTCCCGCGGGTTACCCCGGGTGGGCGTTACCCACCACCCTGCCCTGTGGAGCCCGGACGTTCCTCGGCGCGAGTTTCCCCGCGACGCGACCGCCTGGCCGACTCATCCAGGTTTCAGTCTACCGTCGCGAAATTGGCAGTCATACCGCCATGGCTCCCCATAGAGCCACGGCGGCGCCGTATGACTGCCGTTTCGACGAGCCGTCGTAGAGTGGACCCCTGTGCTCATCCTGCTGCCGCCCTCGGAGGGCAAGACCGCTCCCGCGCGCGGCCGACCAGTGGACCTCGCCTCGCTCAGCCGCCCGGACCTGACCGCGGCCCGTACCCGCGTGCTGGACACTCTGGCCGAGGTCAGCGCCCGGCCGGATGCCCCACACCTGCTCGGCGTCGGTACCTCGTTGGCCGACGAGGTGGCCCGGAACACCGCCCTCACCCGTGCCCACGCCGCTCCGGCCGCCCAGGTCTACACCGGCGTGCTGTACGCGGCGGCCGGGCTGGCCGAGCTGACCGGCACCGCCCGCCGCCGCGCGAACACCAGTATCCGGATCGTCTCGGCGCTCTGGGGGGTGCTCTCCCCTGCGGACAAGATCCCTGCCTACCGGCTGTCGATGGGCACGTCGCTGCCGGGGATCGGTCCGCTGGCGCGCTACTGGAGCAACGCCCTCGGATCCGACCTCACCCCCAACGTCGTCGGCACGGATGTGATTATCGACTGCCGCTCGGCCGCCTACGTGGCCGCGTGGAAGCCACCGGCCGGGACGGCGTGGTTGACCGTGCGCGTGGTCGCGGTCAACAACGGCGAGCGCACGGTGGTCGCCCACCACGCCAAGCACACCCGCGGGGTGCTCACCCACCATCTGCTCACCCGACCCGGGAGCCCGCCACGCACGATCGGCGCAGTGGTCGCGGCGGCACGCGAGCTCATCGGCCCGGTCCTACGCGAGGCGCACCATCTGCCGGCCACCAAGGGACCGGACACCCTGGAGCTGGTGCTGGCCTGACCCCTCAGCCGCCGAACGGTGGCCCGCGCCGCACCGCCGGCCCGCTGACTGCGCGTTCGAGCAGCCAGTAGAGGGTGTACACCAGCGCGATCGCGAGCGTCACGTGCACCAGGAATGCCAGGGCGACCCCGGTGATGATGCCGGCGGGGGCGAGCGTCCGACCCCAGCTGCAGGCCAGCAGGGCGGGGATGACCGCCGCCCCGAGCGCCCCGCCGAGCAGTTCCGCCCCGGTCGAGCGCTCCCCCATCCACGGCAGCACGTTCCACACGTCGAACAGATCCAGGGTGGCCAGGATGCCGAGCACGGTCACCACGGCGATCAGGCCGATGACGGCGCCCCGCCAGTACCAGCGCGGGCGGTTCGCCTCCCACATGGTCGCCATGGACACCGCGGCCCACATCAGCCAGGTGCGGATCGTGCCGGTGCCCAGATCATGCATCGCGATCCGGAACAGCCGGTCGGCTTCGGTGCGGGTGACCTGCGGGCCGGTGTAGGCGCCGGGCAGCACCAGCGCGTCGTGCAGCACCGCGGCGGGCAGGAACCGGCCGCTGCGTGGCACCAGCCAGGTGAACACCCACGGCACCGAAGCCATATCGGTGCGGAACGTCTCCAGGTGAGCGGGCACCACGAACGGTTCGTCGTAGCCCTCGGCGGTGTAGGCGATCGGGCGCAGCAGCGCGAAGTCCCGGCCGTTGATGCTGCGCAGCTCCAGCCGCAGCGGGCCACCGTCGGTGGCGTCGGAGAACTGGCCCACGCCCGGGTCAGGACACGCGGACGAGGATGTAGCCGTAGTCCTCGCTGCGGATCACATCGTCCGGACCGGCGTCCGCGATCGCAGCCTTCTCGGTGAGGCTGAGGGGCACCTGCACCCCCTCGGTGGCCATCCCGCGCAGCGCGACGGCGGCCAGTCCCCCGGTCTGGGTGCGCACCCGTTCGTAGAGGGCGAGCAGGGTGTCATCGATTCCGGCGGCAGCGGTCTCCCGCTTGGCCTGCGTCTCGGTGGCCTCCGCCTCCAGCGCGCCGAGCGCCTCGTCCCGTTCCGCCTCGGTGCGCGCGATGTCCGCCTGCAGCGCCTCGAGCTGCTCGTTCACCGCCGCAGCGTCCTTCTCCGCGGTCTCGAGACGTTCCATCACCTCCAGCTCGACCTCCTCCAGGTCGGACTGTCGCTTGGCGAGGGACTCCAGCTCGTGCCCGAGGGCCTGCAGGTCCTTGGCGCTGCCCTGGCCCGCGTCCAGGCGCTGCTGGTTCCGGGCCGCTCGGTTGGACACCTGCTCGACGTCGGTCTCGGCCTTGGTGAGCTCCCGCCGGGTGTCGGAGATGAGCACCTCGGCGGCGGTCTTCGCCCGCTGCAGGTCCTCGGCGCGGGCGGTGAGCTCGGCCAGGGTAGCCAGGGTCGGGTGAGTCTTGCGCTGGTGGGCGAGCTTGGCCAGGTGGGTGTCGAGCTCCTGCACGTCCAGCAGGCGAAGCTGATCGGCAGCGGGTGCTGTGGTCACGGGGTTCCTCCGGTGTCGGCTGCGCCCAGCCTAATAGTCCACGGGTCGGTGACGCGGGTACTGACGATCGTCTCCAGCCGTCCTCCGGCATCGGCATCCAGAGCGCGGGCGGCCACCGGCAGCCAGGGCCACTCGGTGGCCCAGTGGGCGGCGTCGATCAACGCGGGCGCGCCGGTCTCGGCGCGGGCCTCCTCGGCGCGGTGGTGGCGCAGGTCGGCGGTCAGGTAGACGTCGGCGCCGGAGCCGTGCGCCGCCTCGAGGTAGGAGTCCCCGGCACCTCCGCAGACCGCCACGGTGGAGACCACCTGGTCCAGGTCCCCGCTGACCCGGATACCTTGAGCGGTGGCCGGCAGGGCCGCGGCCACCTGTTCGGCCAGCTCGCGCAACGTGATCTCATACGGGAGGTAGCCGACCCGGCCGCTGCCGACCCCGGCCGAGGGCGCGGAGGTGGTGAGGAAGGAGAACGCGGGCTCCTCGTACGGGTGCGCGGCGCGTAGTGCGGCGGTGACCGCATCGCGCCGGTGCGGTGGTACCACCATCTCGATCCGCCGTTCCGGTACCCGTTCATGCCGGCCGATCTGGCCGATCGTGGGGTCGGCACCATCGTGCGGGGTGAACTCCCCGGTGCCGGAGACCGACCAGGCGCAGCCGGTGTAGTCGCCCACAGCGCCGGCCCCGGCGCCGGCGAGTGCGGTGCGCACCGACTCGGCGTCCTCCTCCGGCACGTACACCACGAGCACGTCCAGGGTCGCACCCGGGACCGGGACGAGCGGCCGGGTCTCGGACAGGTCCAGTGCGGCGGCGAGTGCTTCGTTCACCCCGCCGGCGGCGATATCGGCGTTGGTGTGTGCCACGTAGAGGGCGATCCCGGAAGCGATGAGGCTGTGCACCACCCGGCCCTTGGCGCTGGTGGCAGCCACGGAGTGCACCGGCTTGAGCAGCAACGGGTGGTGGGTGACCAACAGGTCGGCACCGGCGGAGGCCGCCTCGGCCACCACCTCCTCGGTGGGATCGATCGCGAACAGCACCCGTTCCACCGGTGCGACCGGATCGCCGACCACCAGCCCGACCGCATCCCAGGGCTCGGCCGTGGCAGGCGGGTAACGCCGTTCCAGGTAGCCGATCACGTCACGAAGGTGCAGCGGCGCGTCCATCCCTCGAATGTATCCGCCCACGCCGGTACCGGGCTATCCTGCCAGCCCGTGATCAGCCCACAGGGGAGCAGCCAGTGACCGTGGACCAGGCCCTCGCTCAGCTCACCCACACCGGATTTCTGGCCGTGCGGTACGAGCGCGGCGTAGCGACCGCCCGCCAGATCGGCTCGGTCATCGCCCTGGTGTTCGTCATCGTGGTCGGACTGTTCGGCCTGATCCGGATCGGGCAGGTCACCGAGATCGTCGGCGGAGCCGAACCGGCCGGGACTGCCGTGTTCGCCGGAAGCGTGCTGATCGTCGCGGGGCTGATCGGGCTCACGGCATGGTTGGTGGCACTGTCCGCCGCGCAGGCGGGTGGCCAGGAGCCCGGCCTGGTGCTGACCGCGCAGGGCGCTGCAGTGGGCGCCCCGGGCCGGCGGGCCAAGGCAACGGTCGCGTGGCCGGCGGTCACCGAGGTCCGGGCCGTGCGGATGGGCGAGCGAACCCGGGTGCTGATCATGTCCGGGAAGAAGGGCAAGTCGGTGCCGGTCCACTTGGAGCTCGGCGATGAGCAGCTGTATGCGCTGGTGAGTTCTGCCCACCGGATGTTCGGCTCCGCCACCCGCTAGCCCGCTACTGTGACGGGGAGGCCAGCACAAGCAACCACCGCGGGAGGATCCATCACTGCCGACGATGTGCTGCAACAGTTCCGCACCACCGGGCGCGCGGAGGTGACCTTCACGACTGCTTACGCCCGGCGCGAGTTGATCATTGCCAGTGTGATCGTGGTGCCACTGGTCGCCCTGGCGATCTGGATCGTTCCGGATTCGCTCTCGGAGGTGCTGGATACGGACCTCTCTGCCCTTCGCCGGATGATAGCGGCGGCGGTGATCGGGTTCTATGCGCTCGCCCTGCTGATCATCCCGGTGCTGGTGGTGGTGGCGATCCGGCGGCTGCGGGGTTCGAGCCCGGGCCTCATCCTGTCCGATCACGGTGTGCGCGCGGCCCGCCAGGCCCTCGGCTTCCGCCCAGTGGTGCCGTGGCCGGCCATCGACTCGATCGAGCTGCACCGCACCGCTCGCGGGCAGCAGGTGGTGACGGTGATCCGCGGCGCGGTCCAGACCCCGCTGCCTCAGGAGCTCGCCTATGAACCGGAGGAACTGCGCAGCCTGCTCGACGGTGCCCGGCAGCACACCATCAGCGCGCAGCCCTAGCCCGAGCATCCACCCCCGCTGGCACCTCCGGCCCCTCCTGATCGGCGCCTCTACCGCACGCTTGCTACGCTGCTAGCATGCGAGAAGCGAAGGTGCAGTTCAACGTCTATCTGCCGGCCGACCTGGTCCGCGAGATCAAGCACCGCGCGATCGACGAGCGCGAGTCGCTGTCCGCGCTGGTGGAACGCGTGATGACCGACTACCTCGCGGAGGCCGACCAGTGACCACCGTGCACGCCGTCTACACCACCGCCGACCTCAGCTGGTGGCAGCGCATCGCCCCGATCCTCGGCCTCTCCCCCGCCGGCACCCCCGGACAGTACGCCGGTAGTGGCCTACTCACGGTCCGGCCCGCCACTGAGGAGACCTCGCCCGGCACCACCCACCTGGAGATCCTTCTCACCGACCCGCGTGCTGCGCTGACCGCCGCAGAGGCGGTCGCCACCGTGGCCGACGGCACCGTCTCGGCCACGGACGGCACAGCGATCACGGTGGGTCCCGCCGTCGAGCACTTCCCCACCCCCACCCTCGCCTCCGGCCAGACCCAGGTGGCGGTGATGCCGATCTGGTACGGCCCGGACCCGGCCGAACCCATCGCGATCCTCACCGGCCTCGGCCTGCAACCACGGCTCGCTTCCGAATCGGGCAGTTGGAAGGACTTCACTGCCGACGGCGGAGGTCAGGTGGCCTGGCACCACTCTCCCTCCGTAGCACTCGAACTGGCTCTGGAGCACTCCGGCGACCTGGACGCCCTCGCGGACCGGCTCACCGAGATCGGCACCGGGGCCACTGTGGTGGACGAGGCCTACAACCGCACCCTGCTGGTGGACACTCCGGACGGCGGCCGGCTCTGGGTGAACGGTACGCAGACCGACCTTTACGGCTACCGCCGGGAAGGCTGACGCACTCCCTCGCCCACCGCCCGAGCTACCCCGGTTTGGCGATATGTAACTTACATGCGTAATCTGCAGGGGTGTCCTCATCCCGAACACCAGTTCCGGACGAGGATGAGTCACGACCCACAAACGTGGGCCTGCTGTTCGCCGCACTGATGGTCACGATGCTGCTGGCGTCACTGAACCAGACGGTGCTCGCCACGGCGCTGCCGACGATGGTCGGCGAGCTGCACGGGGTGGACCAGATGACCTGGGTGATCAGCGGCTACATCCTCGCCTCCACGATCATGATGCCCGTGTACGGGCGGATCAGCGACCAGCTCGGCCGCAAACCCGTGCTGCTCTCCGCGATCGCGCTGTTCATCGCCGGGTCGGTCGTCGGCGGGCTCGCCCCGAACATGGGTGTGCTGATCGTTGCCCGGGTGATCCAGGGATTGGGCGCCGGCGGGCTGATGATCCTGTCCCAGGCAGCCATCGCCGATGTGGTGCCCGCCCGGGAGCGGGGCAAGTACATGGGGGCGATGGGCGCCGTGTTCGCCGTGTCCTCCGTGGCCGGACCGCTGCTCGGTGGCTGGTTCACTGAAGGTCCTGGGTGGCGGTGGGCGTTCTGGATCAACCTCCCGTTGGGTGCGCTGGCGATCGCCGCGGTGAGCTTCCTGCTGCACCTGCCCCGCCGCAGCTCTGCTGCCCGAGTCCGGCTGGACTACCTGGGCATGGCACTGCTCGCCGCTGCCACGACGGCGCTGGTGCTGGCCACCACGTGGGGTGGGCACCAGTTCGACTGGCTCTCCCCGCAGATCATCGGCCTGGCGGTGGCCTTCGCCGTACTGGCGGCGCTGTTCCTGTGGGCAGAGTCGCGGGCGCAGAGTCCGGTGATTCCACTGGGACTGTTCCGGGCGCGAAACTTCGCCCTGACCACGGTCGCCAGCCTCTCGGTGGGGGTGATGATGTTCGGCACGATCGGCTACATGCCTACCTATCTGCAGATGGTCACCGGGGTGGACGCCACCGAGGCCGGGCTGCTGATGATCCCGATGATGGGTGGGCTGCTGATCTCCTCGATCGTCTCCGGGCAGATGGTCTCCCGCTCCGGGCGGTACAAGGCCTTCCCGCTGACCGGGTCGGTGGTGATGGCCGTCGCCCTGGTGCTGATCTCCACGCTGACCGTGGAGAGCCCGCTGGTGCTGCTGTGTGCCTACATCTGCCTGTTCGGCCTGGGGATCGGGATGAGCATGCAGATCCTCACCCTGATCGTGCAGAACACGTTCCCGAACGTGATCGTGGGTACCGCGACGGCGTCGAACAACTACTTCCGCCAGGTGGGGGCGACGCTCGGGTCGGCGGTCGTGGGCTCGGTGTTCGCCTCGCGACTGACTGCTGAGCTCACCGACCGGCTCGCGGGCGCCGGCACCGTGCCGGAGGGGATGCAGATCAACTCCCTCACCCCGGCCGGGGTGAACGCCCTGCCCGACGGTGTGCGGGACATCGTGGTGCACGCCTACAACCACGCCCTGATGCCGATCTTCGCGTTCCTGGTGCCGTTGGCTGTCGTGGCGTTCGTGGCGCTGCTGTTCCTCAAGGAGGTGCCGCTGGCCACCAGCGTGCATGCGGACGCGAAGTAGACACCGACACCGATGTCGACATCTCCACTCTGGCTCCGACGTTCCCCACGTGACAGGATCCGCCTGTCGCCTGAGCAGAGGAGTTCCCGATGAAGTACGTGCTGATGATCCACTCCAACCCCCAGCCGTGGGGCCACCCTACCGGCGACTACCTGGCCGCCCACCAACAGCTGCCCGCTGAGGTCCGGCAACGGTTGAACGCTGATTTCGAGGAGACCCTCGCCGAGATGCAGGCGGCCGGCGAGCTGCTCGGCGGTGAGGCTCTCGGCGATCCCTCCACCGCGAGGCTGTACCGGTGGGCCGACGGAACGCCGGTGCCCACGGCCGGCCCGTACTCGGAGACCAAGGAGCACCTGGCCGGGTTGTTCGTCATCGATGTGGCCACGCCGGAGCGGGCCGAGGAGATCGCCGCGACGTTCGCCGGTCCGGGTGAGACCGTCGAGCTGCGCCCGGTGATGGGCTCGGCCGGTGACGATCCGGCGTGACGGGTGTGTCGCCGTGACGGGCGAGCCAGGCACCACGCGGAGCACCGAAGGCGACTCCCCCGGCACGGCGCTCGCCCGGCTGTGGCGCGGCGAGGCCCCGTTCGTCCTCGCCGCGCTGCTGCGCAGGCACGGTGACTACGGCGACTGTGAGGACGCCGTCCAGGAGGCGGCCGAGGCCGCGGTGCGGCAGTGGCCGCGCACGGGCACTCCCGCGGATCCGAGGGCCTGGCTGATCCGGGTGGCCTCGCGTCGGCTGATCGACCGGGTGCGCGCAGACACTGCGCGCACCCGGCGGGAGGAGGCCCTCGACGACGGCGCCGGCACCGGGGCGAACACCGGCGAACCGGCCCAGGTCGGAGCCGTGGACGGCGGGCCGGAGGCGGACCAGCTGCGCCTGCTGCTGCTCTGTGCCCACCCGGCGCTGACCCGCTCGTCCCAGGTGTGCCTGTGCCTGCGGGCGGTCGCCGGTCTGAGCGTGGCCCAGATCGCCACCGGGTTCGGGGTACCGGCCCGAACGATGACCCAGCGTCTCACCCGCGCCCGCAGTGCGCTGCGCGCGGCCGGTGCCCGGTTCGA
>DXBY01000207.1 GCA_019116305.1 Candidatus Ruania gallistercoris
GGGTCACGGCGGGGGGCGCCGGTGGCGAACAGCAACCGCTCCGCGCCGAACTCGGCGACGAACCAGTCGAAGCCTTGGTGCGTGGAGAAGTTCACCGTGTCCAGGTGCAGGTTGGCATGCCGGTGCAGCAACGGAGCCAGACGGCGCAGCTCGCGGTAGCCGATCCAGCTCACCACGATCGGCAGGTCGGGGTGGCGGGCGGCGAGCGTGGTCAGCTCACCCCAGTCGATCTCCGGCCGGTCGATCAGCACCGGCAACCCAGCGGCTTCGAGCAGCTCCCAGGCAGGATCGAGGGAGTCCAGGGCGAAGTCGTGCGAGCGGGGGTAGAGGGTGACCGCCGCGGCACCGGCGTCACGAGCCGCCTGGACCTGGGCACGCATCCCCGGCAACGTGGTGCCCACATCGGTGGTCAGCGTCCAGCACAGCCGCCAGTCCTGCCGGCCGCGCCGATCGGACAGCTCTGCGGCGAGCTCCTCGTTGCCGCGTTCGCAGTCGTGCAGGAGTGAGGCGACCGCACCGGCGAGGCCGCCGACGATACCGAAGTCGGCCAGGTCCTCGAGTGCTGCAGTGCTGACCGCACCGGGGAGCCGGCCGGCGAGCATGTGCCCGTCCCACAGGGCCGGGAGTCGTGCCTCAGCCATGGCGTCCGGTCACCGTCCAGGTGCCGGCGTAGGGCAGCACCACCTCGCCGGGGTGGTCGCGGGCCGGTTCCAGCTCGATCCCGTTCAGTTCCAGGTCCGGGCCTGAGCCCCCGAGGACGAGGGTGCACCGCTGCGGACAGGTCACCACCGCCATGAAGGTGGTCCCCTCCGCCTCCCAGGTGAGATCGACCGGGCTGGTGGCGTGCAGCACCAGCTCCGCCCACTCCAGGTGCTGCACCGCCCAGCCGAGCAGGGCCCGGTGGGTTGCGCCGTCGGCCGATCGACAGGCGACCCACTGTTCCGCCACCGTGACCTCCGCCGCTGCCTGGCGCAGCACCAGCAGCTCACCGGTCACCTCGACCTGGGGAGCGGGGCCGCCGGAGGCCGTCCGGCGGAGCACGGTGTCGAAGCTGCCGGTGGTGTTGGTCAGCACGAGCGAGCTCAGCGGCGCGTACTCGGCGTGGCCGTATCCGCCCGGCACCCGGGCATCACCGAGGTGCTGCACAGTGGCGGCCTCGTGCCCGATTGCGTGCACGGCCAGCTCCGCGGTGGACCACTCAGGTCCGGATCCGGTCCAGGGGGTGGGGGCGTGCCAGCGGAGGGTGAACTCGTCCTGGCCGGGGACTGTGGACGGGGCACGGTCGCGGACCATCACCACCGGCCCCAGGTGGTCGCTGGTGATCACCGTGCGCCGCTGCTGCAGGCCGTAGCCGTGCTGGCTGCCGTGGAAGACGGCGAATCCGGCGCCGTGCAGGTGCGTTCCACTGGCCCGCCGCTCCTGGGACAGCTGGTGCCCCTCCCGGCTGACCGCGTTGTGCCCGGCGGCTGCCTGGAACCAGGTCTGGTAGCGCGGGTCGTCGTAGTGCGGGGGTCCGCCGGCCTCCCAGAGCAGCGGGGTGCCGGCGTGGTCCAGGACCAGGTCGAGGACTGCCCGGTGGGAGTGGGACTCCAGCTCGTGCTCGATGTGCGGTCCGTGGTTGACCACCGTGCGCAGGCCCGCCCCGGTGTGCAGGATCGTGTACCCGGAGTAGGGGAGGGCGACGGCGGAGGTTTCGGTGCTCGGCCCGGGTGCGGTGGCCGGGCGGCAGGTCTCGGCCCAGGTGGCGGCCGCCGGTGGCAGACCGGCCAGCTCGGCCTCGACCAGCGGTGCCGGCATCACTTCCCGGGCGGTCTGCAGCAGCGCGGGGTCCTGCAGCAGCCAGGCACCACGGAGCAGCACATCGCCGGGCCACTCCACCGGGGAGTCCTGGAACGCCGGTGCCCATCCGGCCTCGGTCACCAGTTCCGCGATCCACCGGTGCGCCTGGTGCAGGCGTGGATGACCGGCCAGCTCGCCGGTGCCGTACTGCTGGTCCGCCAGAGCGGCGAGCTGCAGGTTGCGCAGGCACATCAGGTGGTACCCGGGGGAGCGCTCGTAGTGACCGCCGTCCGGGTAGAAGTCCAGGGCGAGGTGCTCATCGATGAGCTGGGCTCCGCGCTCGCGCCAGGCCGGTGCTTCGGCCAGGTCCGGCAGCACGAGCCCGGTGTGCAGCAGTTGGGTGGCGGCCACCAGCTGCCAGTTCCCGTGCCGGAAGGCGGTGTGCTCTTCGGCCATCCACCGGGTGCCGCCGATCACCGTGGTGAGGGTGGTCAGCCAGCCGTCGTCGTCGAGGGAATCGCCGAAAGCGGCCAGCGCGGGCAGCAGCACCACCGACCGGCACCAGCAGCCGAGCGAGTACCAGATCACGTCGAGGCCCTGCCACTGGCCGACCAGGCTGTCCCGGACCTCTTCCCAGCGCCGGATCAACGCGGAGAAGGTCTGCGGGTAGCGCTCGTCGCCGGTGAGCGCATAGGCCCGGGCCAGTGGGTCCAGCCAGCGCAGGTAGTGGAACCCGTACCGCTGGGACCGGCCGAGCTCGGCGCCGGTGACGTCGATACCGTCGGCCACCAGCGCATCGGCTGCGCGGAGCGCCTCAGCGGCGGCCTCGGTGTCGCGGCTGCCGCGGGCCCAGTCCGCCAGGTCCCACACCGGTGCACGCAGCCGGAGCCGGGAGCGCAGGTCGGTGATCGTGTTCGGTGTCGGGATGCCCAGGCTGGTGGCAACATCGGCGGGGGAGATGGCCGTGATCCGGGCGTCGATGTGCCGCGGGTTCTCCGGGCCGGCGGCCTGAGTCATCGGACGCTCGGCTCCGGCCGAGCCGGAACGTCCACCGGCTGCCGGGTGCGGATGGACTCGTGCGCTGCTTCCAGCACGGCGGTCACGTCCCGGGAGTCCTCGAGCGGGATCAACGGTTCGGTGCCGGTGCGGGCGCAGTCCACGAAGTGCCGGATCGCGTCCCGGTAGGCCCCGGCCGGTACACCGTGGGTGACTCTCTGGAGCATGTTCCGCGGGTGGCTGTAGCCGGACTCGGTGGCCAAGGTGATGTTCTCCTTCTGCCGGTCGAGTTGCACCACCCCACTGTCACAGGCGAGCGTGACGTAGGAGTCGACCATCGTGGGGAACGTGTTCGGATAGATCCATGCAGACTCGAACGTCGCCACCGCTCCGCGGGAGTACTGCGCCTGGATCTGCACCGCATCCGGGGTGTCGATGCCCAGCGAGCGCAGCTTGCCGTACCGGGCGGTGGCGTAGACGGAGCTGACCCGGTCGCCGATGAACCAGCTCATCAGGTCGATGTCGTGGCTGGAGAGGAACCACGCGCAGGTGGTCTCATCCGCCCAGGAGAGCATCTCGCTCGGCACGAACAGGGTGTCGTCCTTGCGCGCGTAACCCACGGCGGCCTCGCCCAGGTCCTCGAGCAGCTCCCGGGCCTGGGCGTAGGCCGGCACCCACCGGTGGTTGTACAGGCACATCGCCACCACACCTGCCCGACGCACGGCCGCCACCGCCCGGTCGGCTTCGGCCACCGAGGTGGTGAAGGGCTTCTCGCAGAGCACGTGCTTACCGTTCTCGGCAGCGGCGATCACCGCCTCCGCGTGCAGGTGGTCCGGGGTGGTGACGACCACGGCATCCACCTGCGGATCCGTGACCAAGGAGGCTGCGCCGTCGTGCACTGTGGGCGCCTCCTCCTGATCGATCTGCTGCGCCAGCGCCTCGGCGCTGGTGCGGGTGCGGCTGGCCACAGCGGTGATCTGCACGTCCGGTTCACCGGAGAGAGCCTGGGCGTTGCCCTGACCCATCACGCCGGCACCGATCAGCCCGATGCGAAGCCCGTCCATCCTGGTGGTCCCTCCTGTTACTGCTGGTTCTCGCTGAGTTCGGTGTTCCACTGTTCCTCGGCGGCGGCCAGAGCGTCCTCGGCGCTCTTGTTCCCGGACATGAAGGCGCGGACCTCCTCGTCGAAGATCTCCCGGAGCACCACGTCGTTGTGCGACTGCAGCCCTCCGTCCTCGAGCTCGGGGAAGGTGTCCACCAGGATCTTTCGCCCTTGACCGGAGGGGGTGCTGGTGTCGATGTCGGTGAAGTAGGCATCCTCCAGCGACGCCGGGGTGGAGGGGAAGATCGGCACCAGCTTGCAGAACTCCAGCAAGTTCTCGGCGCTGGTGACGAACTTCAGCCAGGCAGCCGCTGCGGCCTTGTTGTCGGAGTCCTGCGGGATGCCGAAGATCTGCTGGGACTGCAGGTACTGGATCCCCGGAGGACCGGTCACGGCGGGGGCCACGGCGAGGTCCTCGTACACGTCCGGGGCGTTGTTCTCCACGTTCAGCAGCTGGCTGGAGACCCGGGAGGGGTTGAACGCGATCTGCTCGTTGTCCAGGGATTGCTCGTAGTTGCGGGGATCCTTGCCGAGCACCCCGGGGGCGATCGCCCCGGAGTCGAAGGAGACCTTGAACTTCTCCAGGATCTCCACGCACTCCGGGGTGTTGAAGGCGGCCGCGGTGCGGTCCTCGGTCAGCAGGGCGATGCCCTCGGACTGGATCGTGTCCGAGTAGGCCATCAGGTTGCCGCCGTACTCGCCGGTCTCGTCCCGGTACTGCTCGGCGAGCTCGAGGGCCTCGTCCCAGGTGCTCGGCGGGTTCTCCGGGTCGAAACCGACCACCTCGAGGGCTGACTTGCGGTAGAGGCCGAGCTCGGCGCCGCCGTTGTACCAGGGGATTCCGGCGAGCTTGCCGTCCGGGGTGGTCAACGGCTGCACCAACGAGGTCTGGTAGGTGGCCAGGTCCTCCTCGCTGAACACCTCGTTCAGGTCCGACATGGCGCTGGCGAACCGGCCGACAGTGTCGCTGGTGTAGTTGACCGCGTCCGGCACCTCACCGCTGGCCAGGGCGGCAAGCAGCTTGGTGTTGATGTCCTGGCCGGGGACGTCTACCCAGTTGATGGTCACGTCCGGGTGCTCGGAGGTGTAGGAGTCGATCAGCGTTTGGATGTAGTCGGCATAGTTGGCCTGGAGGTTGATCGTCCACCACTCGACGGTGCCGGCGAACTCCTCGCCGAGGTCACCGCCACCGCCGCCGGTGTCGGTGTCGTCCGCGCCGCTGATGCAGGCGGTGGTGGTCAGGGTGGCGGCGGCTGCGGTGCCGCCGAGGAAGGTGCGGCGAGTCAGGCGCCGGTGCCTCGATGCGGAAGTGCTCATGATTCCTCGCTCGAAGGTGTCAGTGCGGGTTGGTCTGGTCGTCGACGACCAAACAGTCTCCCAACGGGAGTGTCAGAAACATGTGTTAGCGACAGAGTGAAACACGGTGGCG